>CAYNFM010000003.1:85572-96224 GCA_964396415.1 uncultured Treponemataceae bacterium
ACACGATCACGGCGACCGACGTGGCCGGCAAGACGACGACCATAAACCGGCTGGTGCTCCTGGACTCGACGCCGCCGACACTGACTGCCAGTTCGCCCATCGTGGGAACCTGGACGTCCTCCACTACGCTTTCGATCGCCGGTACCGGCCAGGACGGGAGCGGGTCGGGCGTAGCGAAGATCTACTATATCGTCGACAGCGCGGCCAACGACCACACGGGCGATATCGCGACATGGAACGTGACGAACGGCGCCTCCGCGCCCAGCAGCTCGACCAGCGCCACCTGGTCGGCGATCACGGGAGCTCTCGGTAGCTGGACGGGATCGGTCAACCTCGGCTCGACCGAGGGATACGAGCGGCTCTGGGTCGTGGCTTCGGATGTCGCGGGCAACACTACGACGTTGACCGATGTCGCCGCGACTGCCCTGACGGCCGGTCAGGCCTATACGATTTCTTCGATCGGGAGCACCGACTTCACGAAGGTGGGGGCTCCGAGCAACACCGTGGGCCTGAGCTTCACGGCGACGGGAGCGGGCACGGGAAACGGAACAGTCTGGTCGGGGAACGGGGTGGTGGTGCCCTTCGGCTTCGATTTGTATCCTCCGAGCCTCGCCGAGACGGCTATCGGAACCTCGAGCACGGTGGACAAGAACGCGACCTTCAGCTTCACGGGTACGACGACGGATACCGATCTGGCCGGGCCCCCGACTCTGGCCGTGACGGTCGACAACGGGACTCCCGCCGCGGTGCCGGTGACCAGCGGGAGTTGGAGCTACCAGTACTCGGTCAATGCCGCGACGCACGCGCAGGACGGCACGCACAATTTCGTGTTCACGGCCACGGATATCTCCGGAAAGACCACGACCCTCAACAGGACGATCCTGGTCGACACCACTCCGCCGACGCTCACCGCCGGCTCGCCGATCGTCGGGACCTGGACATCCTCCTCTACGCTATCGATCGCCGGGACCGCTCAGGACGGGAGCGGGTCGGGGGTCGCGAAGATCTACTATATCGTCGACGGCGCGGCCAACGACCACACGGCCGATGTCGCGACCTGGAACGGGACGAACGGGAGCTCCGCGCCGAGCAGCTCGACCAGCGCCACGTGGACAGCGGTCACGGGCGGGCTGAGCAATTGGACGGGCTCGGTCAATCTCGGATCGACCGAGGGCTATAAGCTCCTCTGGGTCGTCGCCTCCGACGCGGCGGGCAACACGACCGCCATTACCGATCTCGCCGCGACTGCCCTCGTCGCCGGTCAGGTCTACACGATTTCCTCGATCGGGAGCACCGACTTCACGAAGGTGGGAGCCGCGAGCAATACCGTCGGCTTGAGCTTCACGGCTTCCGGAGCCGGCACGGGAACCGGCATGGTCTGGTCGGGGAACGGAGCGGTGACTCCCTTCGGCTTCGACCTGTATCCCCCGAGCCTCACCGAGACGGGCATCGGGACCACGAACACCGTCGACAAGAACGCGACCTTCAGCTTCTCGGGCGCGGCGAGCGACACCGACGCCCTGGCTACGACTAACGCCCTGACGATATCGATCGACGGCGGCGCGAACACGGCCGTAACCGTTACGAGCGGGAGCTGGTCCTACCAATATACGGTCAATGCCGTGACGCACGCGCAGGACGGCACGCACAACTTCGTCTTTACCGCCACGGATATCTCGGGAAAAACGACTACTCTCAACAGGACGATCCTGGTCGACACGACGCCGCCTACCCTCAATGTCACCGCGCCGATCGTCGGGACCTGGACCTCGTCCGCGACTCTTCCGATCGCCGGGCTGGGACAGGACGGGGCAGGGTCGGGAGTCGCGAAAATCTACTATATCGTCGACGGCGCGGCCAACGACCACACGGCCGATGTCGCGACCTGGAACGGGACGAACGGGAGCTCCGCGCCGAGCAGCTCGACCAGCGCCACGTGGACAGCGGTCACGGGCGGGCTGAGCAATTGGACGGGCTCGGTCAATCTCGGATCGACCGAGGGCTATAAGCTCCTCTGGGTCGTCGCCTCCGACGCGGCGGGCAACACGACCGCCATTACCGATCTCGCCGCGACTGCCCTCGTCGCCGGTCAGGTCTACACGATTTCCTCGATCGGGAGCACCGACTTCACGAAGGTGGGAGCCGCGAGCAATACCGTCGGCTTGAGCTTCACGGCTTCCGGAGCCGGCACGGGAACCGGCATGGTCTGGTCGGGGAACGGAGCGGTGACTCCCTTCGGCTTCGACCTGTATCCCCCGAGCCTCACCGAGACGGGCATCGGGACCACGAACACCGTCGACAAGAACGCGACCTTCAGCTTCTCGGGCGCGGCGAGCGACACCGACGCCCTGGCTACGACTAACGCCCTGACGATATCGATCGACGGCGGCGCGAACACGGCCGTAACCGTTACGAGCGGGAGCTGGTCCTACCAATATACGGTCAATGCCGTGACGCACGCGCAGGACGGCACGCACAACTTCGTCTTTACCGCCACGGATATCTCGGGAAAAACGACTACTCTCAACAGGACGATCCTGGTCGATACTACTCCCCCGACCGCGTCGGTTACCGCGCCGATCGCGTCATCATGGACAAATTTGACGCCGGCGACCATCCAGGGTACTGCCTCCGACGGCTCCGGTTCGGGAGTCTCCCAGATCTATGTATTGGTCGACACGCAGGGCAATTCGCATGCTTCCGATACCACGGCGACCATAACAGGCGGGGGGGCCTGGAAGCTCGCGACCGGCACCACCAGCTGGAGCTACCCATGGGCCATGGGCGGAAGCGGCGATGGGAACAAGACGATATGGATCGCCACGGAAGACATTGCCGGCAACTGGTCCACGCCCGTAGCCGCGGTCAATTTCGGATACGACACCACTCCTCCAGTCATGACCATCAATCCTCTGACCTCCTATAACGCCGGCTTCAACGTCACCGGAACGGCGTCGGACGCGACCTCGGGAGTGGCGAGCCTCCAGATGAAGATCGACTCGGGGACTTTCGGCCCGATCACGGTCGCCGCCAGCTGGACTGCTACGGTATCGACGGCGACGCTGACGGCTCTGACCGAGGGCTCCCATACGGTGACCGTGATGGCCACCGATCTCGCCGGAAACCAGACGGTTCAGACCGCGACCTTCCTCAAGGACACTACTCCGCCGACCATCACCTATAGCAATATTAGTTCCTCGGGCGGGACGGTCATACAGACCTCCAGCCCGACGGTGAGCGGCACCATGACCGACGTCAGCGGAGTGGCGTCGGCGACCTATACGCTCCAGACATGGAATTACAGTACGCAGGCCTGGAACGCCTACTCCACCGGGACCAGCCTAGGGTCACCTGGCAATGCCACCAGTTGGAACTGGTCCTTGGACCTCAGCTCTACGGGACTCAACCTGCCGGACGGGAAGTACCAGATCGCCATCACGGCCAAGGACGTGCCTGGCAACGCCACGGCTTCGCCGCTATCAGTTCCGTTCCTTATTTCCCGTTCCAATCCGACCGTCACTGTGACGAATCCGACTCTGGGCACCTTCCAAAACGGCGCCTTCCCTCTGGTGGGCACGGCTTCGGATCCCAATGGCGTCACCGGCGTCCAGGCTATGCTCGGGGCTAGCCCCGTGACCTTCGGGTCAGGAGCCACCACCGCATATCCCGCTCTGCCGGTCACGGTGACCACGGGATCTTCGGGCTACTTCTCCGCCGCCTCAGTCGACAAGATGACGGTCGGGGACACCGTCTACTTCTACGGGACGCCGATGCCAGTGACTAGCACCGGCGCATCCTTGCAAATCGGGACGCCGTATTACGTCGTGTCTACTCCCACCTGGCATACCTTCACCATTTCGGCGACGAAGGGCGGAGCGGCCCTGGTCATCAGCACCAGCATAGCCACCAATCTCCTCGTGGCCGACGCCACGGCCTATTCCTTCGCCGGCGGTTTCTACCCGAACGCGCCGGTCACCGTTACGGCGAGCAGCTCGACCTTGACCGCGAGCAACGGGAATATCCAGTTGACGAACGGGGACGTGGTCTACTTCCAGGGTACTGCCCTGCCGGCCCCGGTCGTCGCGGGCTCGTTCTACTATGTCTTCAACGTCAACACCTCCAACAACACCTTCCAGGTATCGGCGACCAGCGGCAGCTCGACTCCGGTAACCTTCACGACGACGGGTACCTACGTAGCCGTCCAATCTCCGACGCATCCCATTAATTGGCTGGTGCCGGCGATGTCCCTCATCAATCCAGGGACGGGGTCCCAGTTCAGCGACGGCGCGTTGGCGGCCTACGTACAGGTGACATCAGGCTCGGCCAAGAACAACCAGAGCAGCCAGGCCTTCACCCTCGATACGACTCCGCCGATCATCAGCGTCTCGAGCCCTTCGTCCGGCACGAGGTTCGTAGGCAACCTGACGATCACCGGAACGACCACGGATCCGGGAGCCATTCCCAGCGGCGTCACGGGGACGATCCAGTACCAGATAGGGAACAACTACAACCTGGGCAACGCCTCGAGCTGGACGAGCCTCAATGTGACCGGCGGCAGCTACAGCTGGACGATCAGCCTGGGCGACATGTCGGGCTACGCCAACGTCACCTATGCCACGCAGTGCGATACGAACGGCAATCCGGCCAGCGGTACGAACCTATGGAAATTGCCAATCGTCTTCCAGGCCGTGGACAAGGCCGGCAACGTGGCGGACTTGACCACGTACTACCTGATCCTCGATCCTAACGGCAACATCCCGGTCGTTACCATTATCCAGCCGGCGACCGGCCTGACCTTCGGAGGCCAGCAGAGAATCACGGGCACTGCCCTCCAGCCCGTAGCCATTTACAGCGTGGAAGTGGCGGTCGACCCCAGCGGGGGAAGCAACTTCCCCGCAAATCCGGTTCCGGCGTCGATCTCGGGAAGCACGATCAGCGCGACGGCTCATCCTTTCACTGCCGGTATGATGGTCTTCCTTTCGGGAACTACGGCTCCCCAGATCGGCGGCAATCCTGTCCTTTCCACGACCCCGTACTGGGTGACCGCCGCTAATCTGACGACGAATAGCTTCCAGGTCTCCGCCACCAGCGGCGGCGCGGCGGTTAGTTTCTCCTCAGCCGGCTCGGGCGTGACAGCCTCCGTATGGGCTCCCGCCACATTGACGACGACGGGGAACAACGTAACCTGGTACTACGACGTCAACACTACCTCGGCCTACCCGCAAGGCGGCAACACCAGCCAGAAGATCAGCCTCCAGGCCAGGGCCTGGAACTCGCCCACTCTCGGAGGCGGTAAGGGAACCCTGTCGGGCCTCCTGACGACTCCCTTCGTCATGACCTTTAACGCGACCTTCCCGCAGCTTCAGAACGTTCAGATCAACGGGAACTCCTACTACTCGGGGTTGGTCACCAACGGAACCATAAGCGTGACGGGGACGGTGAAATCCTCGAAGGGAATCTCCAGGATAGACGTCGTGGAAAGCAGCCCCCTGTCAGGGAGCAACAACATTTATAACACTGCGAATTCCTACACGTCGGGCACTGGGCAGAACGGCTCGTACTGGACTGCTACCGTGACCCCGTCCGCCGCCAAGACCAGCGATACCTTCGGGTCCGGCAATACTATCAATGTCATGATCGTCGCCACCGGTTCCAATTCCTCGTTGTGGACCGGGGCATCAAGCACCTCTCCCGGGTCCGTATTCACGCCGCCGGCCGGGACCATCAACGTCTCGAGTACCGGGGGATCCTTCATAGAGTCGGACTCGTCGGGCAATTTCAATTACTCCGTCAGCATGTCCGTCCTATCGAACGCCTTGTACGCCAGCACCACCGGGGTCTACTCCTTCTACTTCCAGATGACGGACATGACGAGCCCAACGCCGCAGGTATCCACGTCGGTAGTGACGCTGGACGTGGACAATTTCTATCCGCTCTCAGCCCTGTCGACGCCCCTCTCGTCTACCCTCGTCCCGGTGAGCGCGGGCTCCTTCGTGGCCGGAACCAGCTACATGATCCTCGCTCCGGGGAGTACGAGCTTTACGAGCATCGGAGCGGCATCCAACAACGCAGGCCAGCCATTCATCGCCACCGGGGCGGGTAGTGGCACCGGGACCGCCATCCAGGTCATGACAGGGACGAACTTCAAGTTCCAGGGCTCGGTCACGGATTCGGGGACTGGCTCCGGGCCCATTCAGGACCTGAGTCAGGTCGTCGTCTACCTCACGAATGCCGCCGGCACGCTAGTATACAAGATCAATAATCAATCGAGCCAAGGCACGGCCGCCTCGCAAGCTGCCGGGTCGCTTACGGCCAAGGACATGGCCAACGGCGGGAGCGTCGGCTCGGTCGCCTACCCGTCGAACCCCGCGACTCCCTCCAACTATTTCGCCGCTATCAGTACCTTGGCGACGTCCGGCACTACTGATGGCCTGAATTACGGCTTCACCCTCGACGGCAGCAACCGCGACTGGTGGCTCCAGATCGATACGACCCAGCTCAGCGACGGGCCGATCACAGTCAACTTCGTCGCCTGGGACCAGGCCGGCAACGCGACCCATTACGCCCAGAGCTCCTTCGTGTCGAATTACGCTCCGACCCTGTCCAACGTCACCCTGGGAACGGACCTGACGGGGGCCGGATCGATCAACGCTAGCCAGGCCTTCTCCTCGGGCCTGACGACCACCAACTTCACGGGAAGGAACAAGCTGCTTTCCTTCACGTTCAACAGCGTATACGGCGGCAACAATGGCTCTCTCTCCTACTCCTTGATCTATGCCGGCCACGACTACCTGAATCCGTCGGGACAGGCGGGAGTAACGGTCGCAGGCGTTAGTACCTCCAGCGAGACGGTAACCCTGAATTTCGCCACCATATCGCCGTCCATTCCCGACACGACAGTCAGCAACGGCGCGTCCTTCACGTTCACGGTGACCGACGCGACGCCCGGCTCCTCCTATTCCAACCAGTCATACACGCAGACTGTAGACCTCAACATCCATAACAACGATACGGTGGCGCCGACGATAAATCTCGCGTCTTTCGGGACCGTCTACGGCACGCCGATCGACTCTTCCAATGGCGGCGTTTATACCGATACCGGTAAGATTACCGGGCCAGTATCCGCCTACAGCGCCAATATCGGGGCCAGCGGCGGCCATATCGAGTACACCAGCCCGATAACGTCTGGGGCCTCGGCCATTTCCGGGCAAGTAGTGTTCAAGGGCAAGGCCTGGGACGACGAGTCGTTAAAAAAGATCACGGCTACAATACCGGGCTTCAACGGCGGAGCGGGGTCGGGCGCCGAGTTCACGATCGCCACCTATTCCGGCGGCGCCTTGGTCGGATCCTCCAATTCTACGGCAGGAGAGGTATGGAGCTTAGCCGTCGATGCCAACAGCCAATCGCTGAGCCTGGCCGACGGCCATGTCCTGAACTGGAGCTTCACATGGGACTGCTCGCAGATCGCGACGGTAGCGGCGACGAACGTCACGATCACGTTCAAGGCATACAACAACGGTTCGCCATCGCTGTCCAGCAGCTCTCCCATGGTGGTGGATATCGTTCCCTACGTGACCACGGTGACCACGGCGCTTTCCAACGCGTACTCGTCCAATCCTTCCGTGTTCAACCGCTCGGCCCAAGGCTATTATCCGATCTCCAATACGGGAGTGGCGACCCTCGCCGGGTACAATCTCTATTATGCAACCTCGACGAGCCTGACCCTTAACGGCAGCGGCACCTACATAGCGGTAAGCGCGCCGAGCAAGACCTCCTTGACCGCGACGCTGAGCTCGGGCGCGACTTCCGGCGCCCTCGGATTGACGGTCAACGGGGTAGCGGCCGACAACAACATCAACAACAACAACGCCTCGATGACCACCTCGGGCGCGACGACGGTCTATTACAACCAGGAACCCAACGGAGTGAACAATCCGCTGTTGACGGACGATCTCTACTTCTATGTTTGGTCCTTCAACACCGTCGTCAATGGCGGAACCACCTCCATCCGATACCCGTCGATGCGGGTCGGCACGGATACGAACCAGACCGTAGGGTTCATCTACGACTACGGTGCCCAGGCCGTCAACGAGGACGTCGGCGGAAGCAACTTCCAGATCGACTACTCATTCACCCAGTGGTACGACACCGCGATCGCCGTCGACTCGAACGGGTACAATTACGGGGCCGCCATGAAT
Organism: uncultured Treponemataceae bacterium; assembly: GCA_964396415.1. Taxonomy (GTDB): domain Bacteria; phylum Spirochaetota; class Spirochaetia; order Treponematales; family Rectinemataceae; genus UBA1306. The sequence continues at coordinate 93,771 of CAYNFM010000003.1, forward strand.
GGAGACTCGGGAGGCCAAGGAACGGCCGCCTACAACCAAGATATGAACGGCACAGTGGCCAACAGCGCCGGCGGCGGGTGGGCCAATTTTGGATTCTACGCGTGGAACACCGCCGGCGCGGTGGGTTCGAATAGCACGACTACTGCGGGGGCCTATAGCTCAGGGTCCAAGAAGGTCATGCTGGAGAACGCCAACAGCAACACCTCTGCAGCCCCCGTCTATAATGCCAACCGAATCCAGCAACCCAAGATCGCGGTCGGGTCCGGCGGGGTCTATATGACCTACTACGATGCGGCGAACAGCCAGCTCAAGTTCCGGTGGGGGACGATCGGTGGGACCTATCCGACCCCGACGACGGCCGGCTACGGCATGGCGGCCGGCGGGAACCTGGTGAACCACAGCGATGCGACCGGGGGAACCGGAACCGGTTACCAGGTGATCGCCGACGGAAACTCGAATACCTATACCATGGGACTCTACAGCGCCGTCGGCGTGACGAGCACGGGCGTAGCCGTAGCGGCCTGGTACGACCAAACGAATCAGAGGTTGGTTTACAGCTATAACGCCACTCCGACCGTGAACACATCCGTGGCGGCGACGGCCATGGTGGCCAACAAGACTTACTATATTCTGACGCCAGGCACCACCGTCTTCACCAATTACGGGGCATCGAACAGCCTTGTCGGCACAGTATTCAAGGCTACCGGGGCCGGCACGGGTACGGGAACGGTAGTGGAAGACTTCTGGCAGGAAAACGCGACGGTCATCGATGCCAGCTTCGCCGGGTGGTATGTCGACCTCGCCGTCGACGGCGGCAACGGAATCCACATCGCCTACTACAACTCATCGTCGGGCCACCTCAAGTACGCCTACTTGCCGACCTACAACACCGCATCGCCCCAGACCTGCACAGTCGATTCCTTCCTCTCCACGGGGACGAATATCTCGATCGCCACCTACTACAATGGTACGAATTACGTACCGTACATCTCGTACTACATGCCGTCGTTCACCTCGACGAGCTTTAGCGCAAGGACGGCTTGGAGGACCAATTTCACGTCTCCCGTCCAAGACGGGGCGTCGGCTTCGACCCAGCAATACACCGGTAACTGGGAAGTGATGACCTTGCCGACAGCCAGCTATCCCCAGAACTTCCGGATCGGCATCGGGATCAAGAAGAACTCTTCCTCGAACAACTCGCCCATCCTGGGATACGCGACGCAGAACGGCTCGGCCTATACCTTGGAGACGGGGCAGTTGCAATGATGTCGGTCGGGAAAAGCGCGCGGTTCGCCATAACCGTGATTTGCTTCGCAGGACTGGCGTCCTGCCAGAAGCCCCTGGTCCTCCTCGTCGGGCCGGAGGTCCAGGACCTCCAGCCCCTCGTGCAAAAAGCGCTCGCGGCCAATCCGTCCGCGGGACATTGGACGCTTCAGCCCGATACCAAGCCCTGGCCGGGAGCGGCATTGGCCCTGCGGCTTACGACTACGCCGGGCTGGAACCTGCCTTCCTCGACGGCGCCGGCAGTTCAGGTTTCCGACGAATGGCGGAAGGGAGGGAATTACAGGCCCCCCGACTCACTCGCTCGAATGGCGATGAACGGGCAGAACTGGGAAGCTATTCCTCTATTCTACGATGTGTGGGGAGAGACTCGATTCGTCCCTCAAGGAAGCAAGGCATCGAGCCCGACGGACTGGGATCGTCTGCTTGCCCAAGCGGGGACCAGGAGCCTCGTGATGGCGGGGAGCCGGCCGGCTTTCAGGCAGTGGGCGTTCGTAGGCGCGGTTTCGGACGGGAAAGCACATGCGCTGGCGTCGCCATGGTTCGCCCTAGCATCCAAACCCTGGGAGGGGGAGCTCTCTGCCCTCGCATCGCTGAAGGACAAGGCTTGCTGGGCGGCTAACTCTTGGGACTTCAAGATGGCGGACCTGCTCCAAGCATACAAACCCAACGCTTCCTCTACCTTCCTCGAGACTTTCCGCGATTACGAAACGGCCAACGTCCAAGGTTCTCGGCGCTTCGACGCCCTGAGGATACCGGGACCTTCCGGATTCGCCTTGGGTGGCATAGTCGTCTTCGCCGAGCTTCGAGGCGCTCCCGGTCGATGGAAGGCGGCGCTTCCTCTCCTGCGCATCCTGACAGGCTCCGCCTTCCAAAGGGAAATCGGATCCCGGACCTATTGGTTGGCGGCCAATTCCGGCGCTCCCGAGCTCGACGGTACCGGAGCCGCAGTCAGAAATCTCGTCCGCCAAGCCGAATTCTTCTATCCTCTCACGGATCGCCTGCCCGACCCATTGGTCGAAAACAATCTTACGGTCGATGTCCAGCTGGCTATCGACGAGGCTCCCAAAAAATGAGAAAAATCGAAGTTTCCGCGGCGATCCTCCTCGTCGGACTCGCCCTTTCCGCCCAGGGCAAAGGCAACGCCCTCACTCCCGTCGACGGTCTGGACAA
>CAYNFM010000004.1:0-21997 GCA_964396415.1 uncultured Treponemataceae bacterium
ATGATCGACCTGAAGAAGTACGAGTTTTGGTTCGTGACCGGCAGCCAGGACCTCTACGGCGCCGACGTCCTCAAGAAAGTGGACGAGCACTCGAAGGCGATGGTTCGGGCTCTCGACTCCGCCCTGCCGTGCAAGCTGGTCTGGAAGAACGTGGTCAAGGGCCCGGACGCCATCCTCGCCCTCGTTCGCGAGGCCAATTCCGATCCCGTTTGCGCGGGCATCATCACCTGGATGCACACCTTCAGCCCTTCGAAGATGTGGATCGCCGGCCTTTCCGAACTCCATCGGCCCCTCTGCCACTTGCATACGCAATTCAACCGCGATATCCCCTGGGACTCGATCGACATGGATTTCATGAACCTCAACCAGTCGGCCCATGGCGACCGGGAGCACGGTTTCATCGGGGCTCGCCTGCGACTGCCGCGCAAGGTCGTGGTCGGCCATTGGGAAGACGCGCGGGTGCGCGAAAGACTGTCGGGCTGGTTGCGCGCGGCCGCGGCCTTCGCCGACGGGCGCAGCCTCAAGGTCGCGCGCTTCGGCGACAACATGCGTGAGGTCGCGGTCACCGAGGGCGACAAGGTCGAGGCCCAGATCAAGCTCGGCTGGTCCGTCAACGGCTACGGCGTGGGCGACCTCGTGCGATCCGTGAACGCGGTCTCGGACGCCGAGGTCGACGCGCTCGTGAAGGCCTATGCCGACGAGTACGAGATCGCGGCCGACGCGCGCTCGGGCGCGGGAGCCGAGCGCGTGCGCGAGCAGGCCCGCATCGAGCTCGGAATGAAGAGCTTCCTCGAGGCCGGCGGTTTCGGCGCGTACACCGACACCTTCGAGGATCTCAATGGCCTTCCGCAGCTTCCCGGCCTCGCCTCCCAGCGCCTCATGGCCGCGGGCTACGGCTTCGGCGCCGAGGGCGACTGGAAGACCTCGGCCCTCGTCCGGGCGATGAAGGTGATGGCCTCGGGCCTGGGAGGGGCCTCCTTCCTCGAGGACTACACGTATAACCTGGATCCGGCCGCGCCCGCCGTCCTCGGCGCCCACATGCTCGAGATCTGCCCCTCCATCGCCAAGGGCAAGCCCATTCTCGAGGTGCATCCCCTCGGCATCGGAGGCAAGGCGGACCCGGCGCGCCTCGTCTTCGCGGGCGACGCGGGCCCGGCCCTCAACGCCACCTTGGTCGACATGGGCGGCCGCATGCGGATGATCGTCAACGAGGTCGACGCGATCGAGGCCAAGGCCATGCCCAAGCTGCCGGTCGCCCGCGTTCTCCTGAAGCCCAGGCCCGATCTCGCTCGCGCGGCCGAATGCTGGATCATCGCCGGAGGCGCCCATCATACGGGCTATTCGCGCGTAGTCGAGACCGAATGGATGCGCGACTGGGCCGAGATGGCCGGCATCGAGTTCCTCTTCATCGGCGCCGGGACCGATCCCGACGAGCTTCGCAAGGAGATACGCTGGAACGAGGCCGCCTACAGGCTCGGCCTATGAGGAAGTACAGGGCCCTCCGCGAGGAGGCTTTGGCCGCCAATCTCGAGATCGCGAGGCTGGAATTGGCGATCCTCACGTGGGGGAACGCCTCGGCCTTCGATCCCGCGGCGGGCGTCTTCGCGATCAAGCCTTCGGGCCTCGAGTATTCCGAGCTACGGCCCGAAAGCATGGTCGTCGTCGATCTCGAGGGAAAGGTCGTCGAAGGAAGGCTGAGGCCCTCCTCCGATACCAAGACCCACCTCGTGCTCTATCGCTCCTTCGAGGGCATCCGCGGCGTCTGCCACAGCCACTCGACCCACGCGGTGGCCTGGGCCCAGGCGAGGCGCGGGATCCCCTGCCTCGGCACGACTCATGCCGACCAGACCGCCGGCGAGATCCCCTGTACCGAGATGATCTCGGCCGAGGCTCTCGCCAAGGATTACGAGCAGGGTACGGGAGAGCTCATCGTCGAGACCTTCAGGGGCAGGAAGCCGCTCGAGGTTCCGATGGTGATAGTCGCGGGCCATGGCCCCTTCTCCTGGGGCAGGAGCGCGATGGAGGCCGTGCATTACGCGGCCGCCCTCGAGGAGGTGGCGAGGATGGCCATACTCACCTACCAGGTGAGCCCCGTCGCCCCGTCCCTGCCCGAGCATGTCATGCGAAAGCACTACGAGCGGAAGCATGGGCCCCTAGCGTATTACGGGCAGGCGAAGTAGGGAACCCGACATGTCCTAGACCGGCGCGGTCTCCTCCTGGGTCGCGCCGGCCTTTTTTTGCCCCGAGCGAATTCCCTGTCCCGCATCGAACGAACATCCCTTACCGAACGATGGGTCCCCACGATCCTCAACATATCCTTATCAGGACCATATAGAGCGCGGTTCCGCCCAGGATGCTGGCGAGGGTATTGCGCTTCCATATATGGAGGGCCGCGACGGCGAGGCCCGAGACTATCTCCGGCAATCCGTAGGGCGCCTTCGCGAAGCCGATCGCCTTGTAGGAGTTGAGAACGAGGACCGTCATTATCATCGGGGGGATGTAGCGCTGGAGGTAATCGAGGACGGGGGGTGGTCGCCGCCTCATGAAGAAGAGGAAGGGGGCCGCCCGGCAGAAAAGCGTGACTGCCGCCATGGCGAGTATGGCTCCTATAGCCGCTCCCGAAGAGTAGGCGCTCACGCCAGCGCCTTCCGGAACGGCAGTATTCCGACGATGGAGGCCAGGATCGCGACGACGAGGAGGTTCGCGGGGCCGACTGCCAGCAAGGCGGCCCCGGTAGCCGCGGTCGCGACGAGGTAAGGGGCCGGCCTGCGCACCGCGCGCATCTGCTCGACGAGGAGGACGATGAAAAGGGCGGTAAGCGCGAATTCGATACCCTTCGATTCGAAGGGGAGGAGTCCCCCGACGAGGGCGCCCAGCGTGCTTCCGATCAACCAATACGATTGGTCGAGGCCCGAGACTAAGGTGTAGAACGACTCGCGATCGACGCCAGGCGGCGGCTCGACGGTGGTGAGCAGGCCGTAGGTTTCGTCGGTCAGGGCGAAGACCAGATAGGCCTTGAATCGCCTGCATGCGCCGAAGCGGTCGAGGAGAGAGAGGCCGTAGACCATATGCCGCGCGTTGATGACGAGGGTGAGGAGGGCGATCTGGGCGATGCCAGTGCCCGAGGCGAGGAGGCCGACGGCCATGAACTGGGCGGCTCCCGCGTAGACGAAGAGGCTCATGAGGGTCGCCATCCACCAAGGCTGGCCGGATTTGACGAGAAGGAGGCCGAAGGCTATGCCGATGGTCACGTAACCGAGGAGGACCGGCACGGTCGCCGAGAAAGCCGGTCTCAGGCCGTCGAGAGCCGCCTTAAACCGATGCATAGTCCAGGATCTTCTCGCTCGTCGCTTCCGAGCGGGGCAGGTCGCAGGCTATCCTGCCGCCTGCCAGGACGAGGATGCGGTCGCACATGCCGAGCATCTCCTCTATATCGGAGGAAATGAGGATGATCGAGGCGCCTTTGGTGACGAGGTCGTTCATCGCGTTGTAGATGTCTATGCGCGCCGCCGCGTCGATTCCTCGCGTCGGCTCGTCCATTATGAATATCCTGCACAGGCTCATGAACCATCTGGCGACGACGACCTTCTGTTGGTTGCCGCCCGAGTAGCTCCTCATTATGTCGCTCGAGTGGCCGGGAAGGATGCCGAGGCTGTCTATATACTCGTCGGTCAATTCCTCCATATAGCGAATATCGAGGCCGTAGAGGCTGAGGAAGCGCTCGAGCGCGGCGATAGAGATGTTCTGCATGATGTCCTGGTTGTGGAAGGCCGCGTTCCTGTCGCGGTCCTCGGGGATGAGGGCGACCCCGTTCCTCAGGGCGTCCGACGGATGGCCGAAGGCGACGCGCCGGCCCTCGACGCGGACCTTCCCGCCCGAGGGTTTCGTCTGACCGAAGAGGCAGTTGGCGAGCCGCGTCCTCCCCGAGCCCATGAGCCCCGTGACGCCGAGTATCTCGCCTTTGCGCAACGAGAAGCTGACGTCTTCGAGGATGCGGTCGCTCCGCAGGTGCTCGACCGCGAGGACCGGGGGGCCGAAGGCGACGCGAAGCTTGGGGTAGCGCCCGGAGCAGGTGCCTCCGGTCATCATTCGAATGAGCTCCTCGCGGCCCACGGAGCCGTCGGGAAGCCTCGCGGAAATCCTGCCGCCGTGAAGCACGGTGACGCGATCGCCGATCTCGCGAAGCTCGTCGAGCTTATGCGAGATATAGAAGACGCCGACTCCCCGGTCCCTGACCTCACGCACTATCTTGAAGAGTATTTCGCGCTCGGGGTCGGTCATGCCGGCGGTCGGCTCGTCGAATATGATGACCTTGGCGTCGGCGATGCAGGTCTGCGCCGCCGAGACGACGAGCCGTTGCGCATATCCGAGCTGGGACACCAGGGTTTCGGGAGATATCGCGATCCCGAGGCGCGCGAAGAGGGACTCGCAGTCCTCGTGGAGCTTGTAGCGGTCGAGCGCGCGTCCGATGGATCTTCCGCTGCGCGGTATGCAACGGAAGAATACGTTTTCCGCCACGCTCAGGTTATCGAAGAGCTGGGCGTTCTGGTACTGCATCGCTATCCCCGCGCCCCGCGATTCATTGACGGACCCGAAATCGACGACGCGACCGTCGAGGAGTATCTCTCCCGCGTCGCGGCGGAAGATGCCGCAGATCAGGTTCATGAGGGCCGTCTTACCGGAGCCGTTCTGGCCTATGAGCACGTGGACATCGCCGGGGACGAGCTCCAAAGAGATATCCTGCAAGGAGAAATCGTCGTTGAAGTACTTGCCTACCGATCGAAGCTCGATAAGTGGCGTACCCATCCTAGTCTCCTCCCTCGAAGGCGTTGACGGAGGTGAATAGCTGGATGTCCATCTCGAAGATCCTGGTCTTGAAGGCTTCGGGAACGCTCGTGTTCGTGATGACCTTTCGCGCCAGGGTGAGCGGGCCAAGCCGGTAGAATGCGCTGCGGGAGAAGCGGGAAACCTCGCAAAGGACTATCTTGTCGTCGGCGCAGGCCAGGGCTTCCTTGATGAGAGCGGCCTTCTCCTGGCTCGATACGGTCAACTGGAGCTGGTCGCTGACGCCGTCGACCTCGACGAATATCTTGTTGACGAAGAAAGTCTGGACATTAGCCTGCGCGAGGCTGCCGAAGAGGGCGCGGCTGTCGGGGTCGGGGCTCCCGCCCAGTAGAACGGCTCGGTTGCCGGCCTGGCCGGCGATCTCGAAGGCGACCTGGATGTCGTTCGTCAGGACGGTCAGGGCTGACTTGCCGGCGAGCTTCCGCGCGAGGCGGAGGGCTATGGGGCCGTTCGTGAGCATGAGGGCGTCGCCGTCCTCGACCATGAGATAGGCGATGCGCGCGATCTCTTCGCGATCGGCCTCTCCCTCGGCGTCCTCGGAATCCAGGCCGGGAGTCTGTGCCGATTCTTCGGCGCCTTTAAGTATCGCCCCTCCGTGCAATCTTGTCAGGAAACCCTCGGATTCGAGCTTCTCGAGATCCCTGCGTACGGTAACTTCCGATACGTTCAGCATTTCGCTCATCGAATGGACATCCAGCTTCCCGCGCTCACGCAAGTAGCTTTTGAGAATGCTTATCCTTTCGACGGCGAACATGCTGTATGGATTGTAGGGACAGAAGCGCCAATACTCAAGGTTTTTCCGTTTGACAGCCTAAAAAACACGTGCTACTCTTCGAAAGAAATCGAAAGTATATAAACATAATAATACAAAAAACAGATATTGAATGTTCGTTTTTGAAGCATTGGTTTCAAAACGGCTGGGAATGGCCGTTTAAGTTATCATTGGAGGTATTTGGATGAAGAAAGCGATCGTATTCCTGCTCGCTCTCGCTTTGTGCTTCTCCGTCGTCAGCGTCTTCGCCGCGCCGAAACCGAGTATCGGTTGCACCATCTACAAGTTCGACGATACGTTCATGTCTTATCTGCGCAATCAGATACAGACGGACGCCAAGGGCAAGATCGACATCTCCGTCCAGGACAGTCAGAACGACCAACCCAAGGAGAACGACCAGGTCGACCAGTTCATCAGCCAGGGCGTCACCGCCCTCGCGATCAATATGGTCGATCCCTCCGCCGTATCCGTGATCATCGGCAAGGCCCAGAAAAAGAAGCTTCCCCTCATCCTCTTCAATCGAGAGCCGGACCCGAATGACATGGCCAAGTACCCCAAGGCTTACTACGTCGGCGCCAAGGCCCAGGATTCCGGCACCTACGAAGGGCAGATCATCGCCAAGTACTGGAAAGCGCACCCCGAAGCCGACCTCAACAAGGACGGCGTCATGCAGTACGTCATGCTGATCGGCGATCCCGCCAACACCGATGCGAAGTTCCGGACCCAGTATTCGGTCGCGGCGGTAGAGGCCGCCGGCATCAAGACGCAGGCCCTCGCCTCCGATACGGCCATGTGGGATCGCCCGAAGGCCCAGGAGAAGATGGCCGCCTGGCTCACCGCCTATGCCGGCCAGATCGAAGTCGTCTTCGCTAACAACGACGACATGGCTCTCGGAGCCATCGAGGCGCTCAAGGCGGCCGGCTACTTCAAGGGCGGCAAGTACATGCCGGTCGTAGGCGTGGACGCCACTCCGCCGGCCCTCGACGCCTTGGCGGAAGGCACTCTGCTCGGAACGGTCAAGAACGACGCGGTCGGGCAGGGCCACGCTGTGTTCGATCTGGCTTACAGCCTCGGCTCGGGCAAGGCCTTGGCCGCCAGCTATCCCTATGCGGAAGCGTCGTCCAACCTCCTCCTCGCCGATCAGGACGGAAAGGCCAATCCGAAGGGCCACTACATTTGGGTCCCCTACACCATGGTCACCAAGGACAATTACAAGCAGTTCATGCAGTAATTCCCCGAGCTCCCCGCGTGGGGAGCCCGCCTAAGCGCCGAAAGGGGGCGCGCGCGACGAGCGCGCGTCCCCAATTTTTAGATTATGAGATATTCGTTGACGCCCTGATCGGGCGGGAGGTCGCCCTTCGATGAACGAAAGCGGTTTCATTGTCGAGATGAGGAAAATCACGAAGAGCTTCCCGGGAGTCAAGGCTCTGGATGAGGTAACCGTAAAGGTCAAGCCCGGCAGCGTTCATGCGCTGATGGGCGAGAATGGCGCGGGCAAGTCGACGCTGATGAAGTGCCTGTTCGGGATCTATAAGCCCGATGCCGGGGAACTCGTCCTCGACGGGAAGACGATCACCTTGGCGAACGCCAAGCAGGCGCTGGACAGCGGCATCTCCATGATCCACCAGGAGCTCCATCCGGTTCCCTATCGCAGCGTCATGGAGAATATCTGGTTGGGCAGGTATCCCGTCCGGGATTTCGGGCTTTTCAAACTGGTGAACGGCGGGAAGATGCTGAGGGATACGAAGAAGCTCTTCGAAGGGCTGCAGATGGACATCGACCCGCGCGTCTGGGTGAAGAACCTTTCGGTGTCGAAGATCCAGTCGATGGAGATCGCGAAGGCGGTCTCGAACAACGCTCGGGTGATCATAATGGACGAGCCCACCTCCTCGCTGACCGAGAACGAGGTGGGACACCTGTTCAGGATCATCCGACAGCTGAAGTCCGAGGGAATAGCGATAATCTACATTTCGCACAAGATGGAAGAGATCCTCGAGATCGCCGACGAGGTTACGATAATGCGCGACGGCCGGGTCGTCGGCACCTATCTCGCCAAGGAGCTTACGACCGACCTCATAATAAACCGCATGGTCGGACGCGACCTGACGCACCGCTTCCCGCCGCGCGTGAACGTGCCCGGCGGGGTCGTGATGAGAGTCGAAGGCTTGACGTCCACGAACCCGCGTTCCTTCAGGGACGTGAGCTTCGATCTCCGCAAGGGCGAGATCCTCGGCCTAGGGGGCCTGGTCGGAGCGCAGCGTACCGAGCTCGTGGAGTCCATTTTCGGCCTTCGGAACATCCAGTCCGGCAAGATATGGATAAACGGCAAGCAGACGATCATACGGAACTCGATCCAGGCCAAGAGCCATAAAATCGCCCTATTGACGGAAGATAGGCGCACGACGGGGATCATCCCGGTCCTATCGGTGTTCGACAACATGGTGATCGCCAATATTTCGAAATACCTCGGGAAGTTCCTGTTCCTCAGCAGGCGTCGCGCGAGCGAGGACGTCAGGAAGAGCATCGACGTATTGAGGGTCAAGACTCCCTCTCCGATGACTCGTATCGAGAGCCTCTCCGGCGGCAACCAGCAGAAGGTCATCTTCGCGCGCTGGCTCCTGACCGAGCCGGACATCTTCATCCTGGACGAGCCGACGAGGGGTATCGACGTAGGAGCCAAGTACGAGATCTACACCATCATCGCGGATCTGGCCAAGCGCGGGAAAAGCATCATCATGATCTCGTCCGAGATGCCGGAGCTCATAGGGATGTCCGATCGGATCATGGTGATGTGCGAAGGGCGAGCGACGGGGATCCTGGACGGCAAGAGCGCGACGCAGGAGCGGATCATGGAGCTCGCGACGCAGTTTATGTAGCATAAGGAGCGGGAAATGAGCGATATCTCGACAACTGGACGGAGATTGACGACGAGGTCGGTCCGGGAGTTCGCGACCAATAACGCGATTCTCCTGGTGCTTCTCGCGGTCGTATTGGTGATCGGCATCGTCAAAACGAGCTTCCTCAACTTCGATAATATCATGAACATCCTCAGGATCTCGTCGGTCAGGGCCGTCATAGCCCTGGGCGTAGGCGGCATCCTGATCACGAGGGGGACCGACCTCTCGGCCGGCCGGACGGTGGGTCTCGCGGCCGTAATATCCGGCAGCCTCGCCCAACGGATGAACTACCCGAGCAGGCTCTTCCCGAACATGGCCGATCATTCCATCTGGATACCCGTTCTCGCCGGGATAGGGGCGGGCCTCGTAGTAGGCCTGCTCAACGGGACGATCGTGGCCTTCCTGAAGGTGCCGGCCTTCATAGCGACCTTGGGGACGATGACGATCGTCTACGGGGCGGAGTCGCTCTACGTCGATCGGCCGCCGATGGGCGCCACGCCCTTGGGCGGCTTCAAGGACGAGTTCACCAATCTCGGATCGGGTTCGATAGGGCCCGACAGCTTTTCCGTCCCCATCATCATAATAATCGCGGTCGTCATCTCCGTCTTCATATTCCTGGTCCTCAATAAGACGAGGCTCGGCAAGAACATCTACGCCATGGGCGGCAATCCCGACGCGGCGGTCGTCTCGGGCGTCAGCATCTGGAAGAACACGATGCTCGTCTACGCCATAGCCGGTCTACTGTACGGTCTCGGCGGCGTCCTCCTCGCGGCCCGCGCGGGCGGGGCGACGAACAATTACGGCCAGGGCTACGAGCTCGACGCGATCGCGGCCTGCGTCATCGGCGGGGTTTCGGTTTCGGGGGGCATCGGCAGGGTCAGCGGCATGCTGGTCGGCGTCCTCATCAAGGAAGTCATGAACAACGGCCTGGTGGTCCTCGGGGTATCGGCCTATTGGCAGCAGATCGTATTGGGCCTGATCATCGTCGTAGCGGTCGGCATCGATATACAGAAATACGTGCGGAAGCGCTGATGGGAATCGGCTGAAATGGCGATACGGGAGGGCGCGAGGCCGAATCCCCCGCGCTCCCTCGTTATTTTCGCCCCGCCTCCGATAGTCCTGTATAATGGAGGCGGCTTAGCGAAAGGAGCGTCGATGCATGAACCGCCGCGGCAAGGCTCTCGCCCTCTCCCTGGCAGCGTTCCGGCTCCTCTTTAGCGCCCTGCTCTGCGCGCAGGAGACCATCGGAGTCGCGATGCCGACTCAATCCACCCAGCGCTGGATCCAGGACGGGGCGAACATGAAGAGGCTCCTCGAGGAGAGGGGCTATGGAGTCGACCTGCAATACGCCGAGGACGATATAAACGCCCAGGTCACTCAGATCGAGAATATGATCACGAAGGGAGACTCGGTCCTCGTCATCGCCTCGATAGACGGCGAGTCCCTGACCGATGTCCTCGAGAAGGCCCACGCCGCCGGCGTTCCGGTCATCGCCTACGATCGCCTCATCCGAAATTCGCCCTACGTCAGCTACTACGCGACCTTCGACAATTTCAAGGTCGGCGTCCTGCAGGGCGGCTACATAGTGCGAAAGCTCGATCTCGAGAACAAGCCGGGCCCCTTCAATATAGAGCTTTTCGGAGGCTCGCCGGACGATAACAACGCCGGGTTCTTCTTTCGAGGCGCGATGTCCCGACTCGAGCCCTATCTCAAATCCGGCAAGCTGGTGGTCAGGTCGAAACAGGTCGATTTCGCCACGATCGCGATACTGCGCTGGGACGGAACGGTCGCCCAGAAGCGGATGGACGATATCCTGAGCTCCGCCTATACCGACGCCCGCATAGACGCGGTCCTTTCCCCCTACGACGGCATTTCCATCGGCATCCTTTCCTCCCTCAAATCGGCGGGCTACGGCACGGTGAAGAAGCCCCTGCCCATCGTGACCGGGCAGGATGCCGAGCTCCCCTCGGTCAAGTCGATACTGGTCGGAGAGCAGACTCAGACCGTCTTCAAGGACACGCGCATCCTGGCGAGGCGCGCCGCCGATATGGTCGACTCGCTGCTCTCGGGGAAACCGGCCCTGATCAACGACACGAAGACCTATGATAACGGCAGGAAGATCGTCCCATCCTATCTCTGCGATCCCGTCAACGTGGACATCGCGAACTACAAAGCGGTCCTCCTGGACAGCGGCTACTACACTGAGGCCCAGCTCGGCCGATAGAATCCGATCCAAGGAGCGATGCCATGGGCACGATCGGCCGCCTCTTCAAGAACAACGTGCGTCAATACGGGATGGTGATCGCCCTCTGCTTCATCCTGGCGCTTTTCCAGGTACTCACGCGGGGAATCATGTTCAAGCCGATGAACATCACCAACCTCGTGCTGCAGAACAGCTATATCCTCATCCTGGCCATCGGGATGCTGCTATGCGTAGTTACCGGGAATATCGACTTGTCGGTCGGCTCGGTCGCCGCCTTCGTCGGGGCGGTTTCAGCGGTCATGATGGTCGATTGGGGCATGCCGGTCTTCCTCGCCGTCGCCCTGTCCCTGGTCATCGGCGCCGTAGTGGGCTCCTTCCACGGCTTCTTCATCGCCTTCGCGCGGATGCCCGCCATCATCGTCACGCTGGCGGGCATGCTCATCTTCCGCGGCCTCACCATGGTCATCCTGAAGGGCCAGACGAAGGCGCCCTTCGAGAAATCCTTCCAGGTCATGGCGGCCGGGTACCTGCCGTGGACGGAGCTGCGCGCGGACGGCCTCAACGTCATCGCCCTCGCCGCAGGGCTCGCCGTCTCCGCGATCCTCGCGATCGCCATCCTGCGATCGCGCCGGACCAAGGCGAGGCATCGTTTCGAGATGATCCCGCTGTGGCTCGACCTGCTGCGCATCCTCCTCATCGTCGCGGCGATAAATTTCCTCGCCTATGAATTCGCCAGCTTCGACGGCTTGCCCATAATCCTCGTGATCCTGACGGCGCTCATCCTCCTCTACACTTTCATCACACGGCGCACGATCGCGGGCCGCCACGTCTATGCGCTCGGCGGCAACGAGAAGGCCGCCAGGCTCTCGGGCGTAAAGACCGAGCGGGTAATGTTCTGGGTCTACGTGAACATGGGCATCCTCTCCGCCCTCGCGGGCCTCATCGTGGCGGGGCGCCTCAACGCGGCGACGCCCAAGGCGGGCACGGGCTTCGAGCTCGACGCGATCGCCGCCTGCTTCATAGGCGGCGCCTCGGCCGCCGGCGGAATAGGCACGGTCATAGGTACGATCGTCGGGGGCTTCGTAATGGCCGTCCTGAACAACGGCATGTCCATATTGGGCGTCAGCGTCGATTGGCAGCAATCGATCAAGGGACTGGTCCTCCTCCTCGCCGTCTGGTTCGACGTATATACGAAGACGAGGCCCCGCTCGCGCTAGCCCTCGGCCGATGCCAGTCGCGGAATGGACGGCGCCGAGGCCGCGGGAAAGCCTAAGCCCTCGCCTGTTGCGGCAGAGCCTCCCAGAACTCGGACGGATACCTCGATGGCTTCTCGCTCTCGCGCGGATGGGCGGCATCCCACTCCAGCCTCCTCTTTCCCCTCAAAAACCTCTCCGCGACGCTCGGGAAGAGCTCGAGGAGGAGCTCCTCCTTCTCGTCCTTAGCCAGGGAGACGCCTTCCAGCTCGGGAAGGGCGGGGTTGGGCTGCTTCGCATAGGACGAGACGTCGTAGGGCTTCTCCTCCGCATAGCCGCAGATCCTCCTCCTGAACTCGGGGTCGACGCGCCAGGGAGTCCTGCCGTAGGAGCCGCCGACGAGCTCGGCGAAGTTCTTGGATATGTTGGTATAGGCGGGCTTGCCTTGGGTCCTATCGACTACGCAATTGACGGCCTGGACGCCGACTATCTGACTCGTCGGGGTGACGAGGGGCGGAAGCCCGCAGTCGAGCCGTACTTGAGGTACGAGCGCGAGGACTTCGTCGACCCGCTTCTCGAGCTTGGCTTCCTTGAGCTGGGAGAGCATGTTGGTATACATGCCCCCCGGTATTTGGGCCTTCTCGACGATCGCGTCGGGCGGGGGATAATGGAAGCGCGCCTCGATCTTCCTGCAGAGCTCGAGGACGCGCGTCGCCTTGGACGCGGTGGCTTTCCCCGTGGCGGCCATCCCCAGGGCGATCTCGATCGCGGCGTCGAACAGCGCGGCGTCCTCGGCCGGGAGCCTGTGGCGCGAGAGGTCGAGGATGGGCGGATGGTTTCCCTTGAAGTGATCGTGCTCGGCGAGCTCGGACCTGATCGCGCGCAGCTGGGTGTCGATGTCGGCGACCGCCTTCCTGTCGACCCCGGTATCCAAGCCCATCCGATCGGCGAAGAGCTGGACGATCTCGTAGGCCGGGCCCGCAGGGCCGCCCGAAAAGGAGAGGACGACGGTGTCGACGATGTCGACGCCCGCGGCCATCGCCATGAGCAAGGAGGCGACGCCCAGGCCCGGCGTGCAGTGCGTATGCAGATCGATCGGCAGTCCCGTCTCGGCCTTGAGCAGGCGTACCAGCTCGAAGCTGCGCAGGGGGTCTATGAGCCCCGCCATATCCTTTATGGAGATCATGTCGGCGCCGAGCGCCGCGAAGGCCTTCGCCTTGTCGATGAAGTAGCGGTCGGTGAAGATCCTCTTAGGCAGGGGCCTGCCCCTGAGCAGGCCCGCCAAGCGCCGGCCGCGGGTAAAGGGCGGGTCTGTGGTGTAGCAGATGGCGCAATCGGCCAGTCCTCCCGCCTCCTTCACGAAACGGATGGAGCTCTCCATGTTGTCGGGATCGTTGAGGGCATCGAAGATCCGCATGATGTCCACGCCCGAGCGTACCGCGTTGACGCAAAAACCCTTGATCGTCGAGTCGGGGTAGGGGCTGTAGCCGAATAGGTTTCGGCCTCGAGAGAGGGCGGTCAGGCGGGATGCGCCCTCGACTCCGGCCTTGATCGATTCGAGGCGTTTCCAAGGATCCTCGTTCAGATAGCGCATGACCGAGTCGGGCACCGCCCCTCCCCATACTTCCATCGCGTAGAAACCCGCTTTCCTATATAATGGTAGAACCCTGTCCACTTGGGCTTGGGTCATGCGCGTCGCGAACTGGGATTGCTGTCCGTCGCGGAGGGTCAGGTCTCGGATCTTGAGCGGCGTGGCCATGATGTCTCCTAGCTGCAAACATAGCATTTTTACAAACTCGCCGCAAATGTCAAAAACTGATATATCAGTTGAATACTTGCTTTTGACAAAGGGAGCGAGCCCGAATATACTGCCTTCACCACTTATGAGCGATCAAACCAAGAAGATCTTCGGGCACATCCTGCGCGAGCGGTATTGCAAAGGCTGCAATATCTGCGTGGCCTTCTGCCCCAAGCATGTCCTGAGCCTCAGGGCGGGCAAGGTGTTCGAGGAAAGGCCGGAGCTTTGCATCGGCTGCAGGATGTGCGAGCTCCGCTGTCCCGATTTCGCCATCGAAGTCCACGAAAAGGCCGAAGAGCCCGAGCGCCGGCTCGCGGACGAGGAGATGGACTACGATCTTCCGCCGGAGGCCATGCATGACTAGCAGCGCCAAGCTCATGCAGGGCAACGAGGCATGCACGATCGGCGCCCTCGCCGCAGGCCTGGAGTTCTTTGCCGGCTACCCGATAACCCCTTCGACGGAGATAGCCGAGCTCTGCGCCGAGGAGCTGCCTAAGGTTGGCGGCAAGTTCATTCAGATGGAGGACGAGATCGGATCGATCGCGGCCTGCATCGGCGCTTCCCTGGCGGGAAAGAAGGCGATGACCGCTACGAGCGGCCCCGGCTTTTCCCTCATGCAGGAATGCCTGGGCTATGCCTCCCTCACCGAGGTTCCGATCGTCATCGTCGACGTCCAGCGCATGGGGCCGAGCACCGGCATGCCGACTTCCCCCGCCCAGGCCGACCTGATGCAGGCGCGCTGGGGCACCCACGGCGACCATCCCGTCGTCGTCCTCGCGCCCGGCAGCGTAAAGGAATGCTTCGAGCTCACCTTCAGGGCCTTCGACATATCCGAGACCCTGCGGGTGCCGGTAATCGTCCTGATGGACGAGATCATAGGGCACATGCGCGAGAAGGTCGTCCTGCCCGATTTCTCGACCTTGAGGCCGCAACGCCGCTCCGCTCCGTCCACGCCGGCTGGCTATAGGCCCTACGCCGCCGATCCCGACGGTGGCGTGCCCTTGATGGCCCCCTTCGGCGACGGCTATCGCTGGCACGTGACCGGCCTCTTCCACGACGAGGCGGGGAGGCCCACGAGCAAGGGAGAGGTGGCGGATGCCTTGCTGCGGCGTCTCGCGCGCAAAGTCGAGAAGGCAGCTCCGCTCATAGAGGAGCATTTCGAGGAATCCATGGAAGGGGCCGAGGTCGTCGTCGTCTCCTTCGGCTCCTCGGCGATGTCCGGGCTGTCCGCGGTTCGCCGCGCGAGACGCGAGGGGATCAAGGCCGGCATGCTCAGGCTCAAGACCATGTGGCCCTTCCCCGACGCCCTGGTCGCCGGCGCGGCGGAAAACGCGAAGGGCATAGTCGTGCCCGAGATGAATCTCGGACAGCTCGCCCTCGAGGTCGAGAGGGCGGCCGGCCGCTCGGCGGCCCTCGGTCGCGGCGTTCCGGTGCTTCGCCTCGGCAAGGTGAACGGCGAGCTCTTCCGCCCCGAGGAAGTGTACGGCGCCATCGTGGAGGCTGCCCGATGAGCTCGACCTTGAGCTATTTCAGGCAGGAGAACCTGCCCCATATCTGGTGTCCCGGCTGCGGCCACGGCACGGTGACGGGCTCGCTCGTGAGGGCGATACAGCGCCAGGGTCTCGACAAGAACAAGGTCTGCATCGTGTCGGGGATCGGGTGCTCTTCCCGCGCCGTGGGCTACCTCGACTTCGACACCCTGCATACGGCCCACGGGAGAGCCCTCGCCTTCGCGACCGGCATCAAGCTCGCGCGCCCCGAGCTCAAGGTCGTGGTGATGACCGGGGACGGCGACTGCACGGCGATCGGCGGCAATCACTTCATCCATGCCGCCAGACGCAACATCGACATTACGACGATCGTGATGAACAACAACATCTACGGGATGACGAGCGGGCAGTACTCGCCGATGACCCCCAAGGGCATGTACGGCACGACCGCGCCCTACGGCAACCTCGAGCGGAGCTTCGACCTCTGCGAACTCGCCAAGGCCGCGGGGGCGACCTACGTGGCGCGCGCGACCTCCTACCATGTGCCCCTGCTCATCGACCTCATCGAGGCCGCCCTGCAGAACAAGGGTTTTTCCGTCGTCGAGGCCCTCGTTCAATGCCCTACCTACTTCGGACGCAAGAACAAGATGGGCGGTCCCGTGGAGATGCTCGAATGGATAAAGAACGGCGTCGTCAACGTGAAGGCGGTTCCCCTGTTGCCGCCTGAAAAGGTGATCGGCAAGAAGCTCATCGGCGAGCTCTACAACGCGCCCGCCCCCGAGTACTCCGCGGATTACGACGAGCTCATAGCCAAGGTCCAGCGGACCTACGATGCGTTCCAGGGAGGGCTCTACGGATGCGCGTCGAATTCAGATTGAGCGGTTCGGGAGGCCAGGGCCTCCTCCTCGCGGGCATCGTGCTCGCCGAGGCCGCCATCCTCGACGACAAGAACGCCGTCCAGACCCAGAGCTACGGACCGGAGGCCCGCGGCGGCGCGAGCAAGGCGGAGGTCGTCATCTCCGACGAGGACATCGACTACCCCAAGGCCATCGACCCCGACTACCTCCTCGCCCTGACCGCGGAGTCCTATCGGACCTACGGCCCGGCCATGGGCGCCTCTGGCGGGCATGGCCTGATCATCGTCGACGCCTCGGTGCCCATCTCGGGCGATATCGTCGCTCGAACCGTGGCCGTGCCGATACTCGAGACTGCCCGAGACAAGATCGGGAAGAAGGTCGTCGCCAACATCGTCGCCCTCGGGGTGCTCGGGGGGCTTTCCAAGGCCGCGACCAGGGAGAGCCTCGAGGCGGCCGTGAAGAGCCGCGTGCCCAAGGGGACCGAGGAGCTCAATCTCGGCGCCCTTCGCGCGGGCTTCGACCTGGCCGAGATCGCGATCGCCCGGCGAGACGCGCGCAAGATCGGAGCCAAGGGCACCGCGGAAGCGCTCGAGGACGCGAGGAAGGCGCGGAAGGGGGCGGACGATGGACGATACAGATGACTTGGGAAAGGCCATCGAGGCCTGGGAGGCCGAGGTAGAGAAGTCCCTCGCCAAGCGCCCCGAGCGCAAGGCCTCCTTTGAGACGGGCTCCGGGGCGCCGGTGAAGCGCCTGTATACGCCCCTCGATTCCGGAGGAGCCTGCCGCGGCGCCAAGGCCTACGCGGAGCGCATCGGGCTCCCGGGCGAGTATCCCTATACTCGGGGCGTCCAATCCACCATGTATCGAGGACGGCTCTGGACGATGCGTCAGTACGCCGGCTTCGGAGGCGCCGAGGAGTCCAACGCGCGCTACAAGTATCTCCTTTCCCAGGGACAGACTGGACTCTCCATCGCCTTCGACCTGCCCACCCAGATAGGCTACGACTCCGACCACCCGCTGTCCGCGGGCGAGGTCGGCAAGGTCGGCGTCGCCATCGACTCCCTGGCGGACATGGAAGTCCTGTTCTCGGGAATACCGCTCGACAAGGTGTCGACCAGCATGACCATCAACGCGCCCGCGGCCGTCCTCCTCGCCATGTACGTCGCGGTGGCCGAGAAGCAGGGCGTGCCGCCCAAGGCGCTCGAGGGCACCATCCAGAACGACATACTCAAGGAATACGTGGCGCGGGGCACCTACATATTCCCGCCCGCGGCCTCGATGCGGCTCATCACCGACGTCTTCGCCTACTGCGCCGAATCCATCCCCGACTGGAATACGATCTCCATCTCCGGCTACCACATCCGCGAGGCCGGCTCCACCGCCTCGCAGGAAGTGGCCTTCACCTTGGCCGACGGCATCGCCTACGTAAAGGCGGCGGTGGAGGCCGGCCTGGACGTGGACGGCTTCGGACCCAGGCTTTCCTTCTTCTTCAACGCGTATAACGATCTCTTCGAGGAAGTGGCCAAGTTCCGCGCCGCCCGCAGACTCTGGGCTCGGATCATGCGCGAGCGCTTCGGCGCCAGGAATCCCAAGAGCTGGATGATGCGCTTCCACGCCCAGACGGGAGGCTCGACTCTTACCGCGCAACAGCCCGACAACAACGTCGTCCGCGTGACCCTCCAGGCCCTCGCCGCCGTCCTCGGCGGTACCCAGTCCCTCCACACCAACTCGCGCGACGAGGCTCTCGCCCTGCCGACCGAAGCCTCCGTGCGCATCGCCCTGCGGACCCAGCAGATCATCGCCTACGAATCCGGGACGGCGGAGACTCCGGATCCCCTCGCGGGCTCGTACTACGTCGAGAGCCTCACCGATCGGATCGAGGAAGAGGCGTCGGTTTATCTCAAGAAGATAGACGAGATGGGCGGCGCGGTCTGCGCCATCGAGGAGGGCTACGTCCAGCGCGAGATCCAGGACGCGGCCTACGCCTACCAGAGGCAAATCGAGTCGGGCGAGCGCGTGGTCGTGGGCCTCAACAGGTTCCAGGCAGAGGAGGGCCGGCCCGAAGGCCTGCTCAAGCTCGATCCGGCCATCGGCGAGCGGCAATGCGCCGCCCTCGGCGAGCTGCGCGCGAGGCGCGACGAAGTCCGGGTACGAGCCGCCCTGCGCGCGATCGACGCTACGGCGCGCGGCGACGCGAACCTCATGCAGCCGATACTCGAGGCCGTGCGCTCGTACGCTACCCTCGGCGAGATCTGCGACGCCCTGCGCGCGGTGTTCGGCGAATACCGCCCGAGCGCCTGCTTCTGAGGAGGCTCCGATGGATCGCAAGATACGGGTGCTCGTGGCCAAGCCGGGGCTGGATGGACACGACCGCGGCGCCAAGGTCGTCGCCCGAGCGATGCGCGACGCGGGCATGGAGGTCATCTATACCGGCCTAAGGCAGACTCCGGAGCAGATCGCCCAGGCCGCCGTCCAGGAAGACGTCGACGTCGTCGCCCTGAGCATCCTGTCGGGCGCGCATATGCAGCTCTTCCCTCGCGTGATGCGGCTCCTCGCCGAGAAAGGCGCCGACGACCTCCTCGTCGTGGCGGGAGGCGTGATACCCGAAGACGACATCCCCTTCCTCAAGGAGAAGGGAATAGCCGCCGTCTTCGGGCCGGGCACGCCCACCAGGGAGGCGATCGATTTCATCGAGGCCAACCTAAAAGCGCGATAGGCCAGAGCCATGCAGGCGAGGGAGGCACCCTTTCCCGGCGAGCTCGCCCGGCGCATTCGCCTGGGCGAGGAGCGCGCCCTCGCGCGCCTCATCTCCGCTCTCGAGGACGGCGAGTCCTGGTCGGGCAAAACTCTCCGCATCCTGCGATCCGATTCGGCCTCGCCGAAGCTCTCATACGTCATAGGAATTACCGGGCCTCCAGGCTCGGGCAAGAGCACGCTGATCGACAAGCTCATCGGCGCCTACCGCGATCGAGGCGAAAGGGTGGCCGTGCTCGCCGTCGATCCTTCCAGTCCTTTCACGGGCGGGGCCATCCTGGGCGACAGGATCAGGATGCAGGGCAGGGCCTTCGGCTCGACCGGCGCCTCGGCCGAAGCCGGAGTCGACGGGGGCGTATTCATCCGAAGCCTCGCCTCCAGGGGTAGGCTGGGCGGCCTATCGCGAGCGAGCGCGCAAGCGGCGCGCGCCCTCGAGGCCGCCGGCTACGGCATCGTCATCGTGGAGACCGTGGGCATCGGCCAGTCCGAGGTCGACATCGTCCGTCTCGCGGACTGCGTGGTCCTCGTATCGATGCCGGGATCGGGCGACGAGATCCAGACGATCAAGGCCGGGGTAATGGAAATCGGCGACGTATTCGTGGTGAACAAGGCCGATAGGCCGGGCGCCGACCGTGCCGTCGAGGAGATACGGACCATGCTCGAGATCGGCGCCGCCTTGATGTCCGGCGCCGACCCTCGGGTCGGCGCCGAAGGGGAAGTCGGCCACCGTCCGTCGGGGCGCGCTCGATCGGAAGAGGCCTCGGCCCCCGTCCTCAAGACCGTCGCAGCGTCGGGCGAGGGCTTAGGCGAGCTCGTCGCGGTCTTGGACGCGCATCTGGAGCGAGCGAAAGCCTCCGGAGAGCTCCAGGCGCGCAGGAGACGAGGGGCAATCGCCGAGGCGCGAACTCTGCTCTCGGAAAAGGTCTTGGGCGAGCTCGAGGCCCTCGAGGGCGGTCTCGAGGCCGAGCTCGCGGATGAAATAGTCAGGGGAGATCTCGAGGCGACCGAGGCCGCCGATATCCTTTTCGAGTCGATAAGAAGGGGGGCGAGAAATGAAGGCGCTTGAGCTGGATCACGTGGGGATCGCCGTCGAGAGCCTGGACGAGGCCCTCGAATTGTACAGCGGCATCCTCGGCCTGGAGTTGGCGGGGACCGAGCTCGTCGAGGAGCAGAAGGTAAAGACGGCCTTCCTGCCCCTGGGCGCGGGCGGCCACGGTTCGGGGACGGAGCTCGAGCTCCTCGAATCCACCGATCCCGATGGCCCCATCGGCAAGTTCCTGGCCGGCAAGGGCCCCGGCGTCCATCATCTCGCCTTTCGCGTGGAGGACCTTGATGCCGCGCTCGAGGAACTCAAGGCCGAGGGGATGAGGCTCATCGATGAAAAACCCCGCTACGGCGCAGGAGGGGCCAGGATCGCCTTCCTTCACCCGAAATCCACGAAGGGGGTCCTTGTCGAGCTCTGCGAGCGTAAGGCATAATGACAGAAGTCCGACTTTTGTAAACCGCGAGTGGAGTCAATATGGAAGATAAGCTACGCAAGCTCGAGGCGCGCCGGGACAAGATACTCGAGGGCGGCGGGCCCAAACGCGTCGCCGCCCAACACGAAAAAGGGAAAGGCACTGCCCGCGAGCGTATAGCCGCCCTCCTCGATCCCGGAAGCTTCCTTGAGCTCGACGCCTTCGTCGAGCACCGCTGCGCCGAGCTCGGGATGGACGAGGTCCAGGCTCCCGGCGAGGGTGTCGTCATAGGTCACGGCACCGTGAACGGTCGCCAGGTCTTCGTATTCGCCCAGGACTTCACGGTCATCGGCGGGTCCCTCGGCGAGGCCCACGCGACGAAGATCTGCAAGGCGATGGATATGGCCATGAAGGTCGGCGTGCCCTGCATCGGCATAGAGGATTCGGGGGGGGCCCGTATCCAGGAAGGCGTGGACGCCCTCTCCGGCTACGGGGATATTTTCTATCGCAATACCCTCGCGTCCGGAGTCATTCCCCAGATATCGGCGATCATGGGACCCTGCGCGGGCGGGGCAGTCTACTCGCCCGCCCTCACCGATTTCGTCTTCATGACCGACAAGACGGCCAATATGTTCATCACGGGCCCCCAGGTCATAAAGGCGGTCACCGGCGAAGACGTAAGCGCCGAGGCCTTGGGCGGCGCGACTGTCCACGCCGCGACGAGCGGCGTCGCCCATTTCGCCTTTCCCGACGAGGCGTCCACGATCGCCGGCATCAAGAAGCTCTTGTCCTACCTGCCGCAGAACAACGTCGAAGATCCGCCCATCGTCGATACGGGCGACGATCCGACGCGAGCCGACGTCGACCTGGCGGCTCTCATGCCCGATCAGCCCAACAAGCCCTACGATATCCGCGATGTAATCGCCAGAGTCTTCGACGCGGGCGATTACTTCGAAGTCCAGTCTCTCTATGCCCAGAACATGGTCACCTGCTTCGCCCGGCTCGCGGGCAGGAGCGTGGGCATCATCGCCAATCAGCCCAAGGTGATGGCGGGCGTCCTCGACATCAATGCCTCGGACAAGGCGGCGCGCTTTATCCGCTTCTGCGACGCCTTCAATATTCCCCTCGTCACCCTTGTCGACACTTCCGGCTATCTTCCCGGCGTCGCCCAGGAGCATGGGGGCGTGATACGCCACGGGGCCAAGATCCTCTATGCCTATTCCGAGGCCACGGTGCCCAAGCTCACCGTGATACTACGCAAGGCTTACGGCGGCGCCTATATCGCGATGTGCAGTCGCCACCTCGGGGCCGACCAGGTCTTCGCGTGGCCTTCCGCCGAGATAGCGGTCATGGGTCCGGACGGGGCCGCCAATATCATCTTCAAGCGCGAGATCGACGAAGCGCCAGACCCCGCCGCCCTCCGCAAGGAGAAGATAGAGGAGTACAAGGCCGAGTTCGCCAATCCCTACAAGGCGGCGCGCCGCGGCTATATCGACGACGTCATCGATCCGGCCCGGACGAGACCCCGCCTCGCGGCGGCCCTCGGCATGCTCCTCGGCAAGCGCGAGCGCGGCCCGAGCCGCAAGCACGGCAATATGCCCGTATAGGCCGAGGCGGGTATGCGAAGCTTCATCGTGCTGGCGATTATCGTCGTGGCTGTCCTTTTCGCCTCGCTGGCCGGGCGGGCCGCGTGGAAAAGATCCTTCGCGAACCAGGGTTCGCGAGCGAACC
>CAYNFM010000004.1:22097-77744 GCA_964396415.1 uncultured Treponemataceae bacterium
GCGAACCAGGGTTCGCGAGCGAACCGGAGTTCCCGCGCAGGCCAAAAGGCGGGCGAGGCGAGCCGAGAGCTCGTGGCCGTGATCGCGGCGGCCGTGGCCGCCGCGAGCGGCATGGATCAGGGATCCTTCAGGATCCTCGGTGTCCGATCCTCGGCCCAGGAGGGCTCC
Source organism: uncultured Treponemataceae bacterium (assembly GCA_964396415.1). GTDB lineage: Bacteria > Spirochaetota > Spirochaetia > Treponematales > Rectinemataceae > UBA1306. The sequence goes on from CAYNFM010000004.1 coordinate 22,266, forward strand.
TTGGCGCGACGCGGCATCAATACGCCTGCCTGGGGCCATATAGAAAGGTTCATTCGAGGAGAATAAAGGATGAAGAGCTATAAAATCACCGTGAACGGCACCAGTTACGATGTCACCGTGGAAGAAGTCGGGACCGCGGCTTCGGCGCCTCCGGCCGCTTCTCCGGCCGCAACCAAGGTCCCTCCCGCCGCGGGCGCGGCGCCCGGTCCAACCGGGGCGGTCCAGGTCAACGCGGGCGCCGTCCAGGTCAAGGCGCCAATGCCCGGCACCCTGCTCAGCTACAAAGTGGCGCCGGGGCAGGCCGTGAAACGCGGCGATGTCCTCCTTATCCTGGAGGCGATGAAAATGGAGAACGAGATCGCGGCCCCCGTCGACGGCGTCGTGACCGCCCTGCTCGCGAAAGAAGGGGCGTCCGTAAGCACGGGCGATCCTTTGGCGGAGCTGGCTTAAGCCGCGCCTGCTCCCGGCAGTCTTTTTCTCGAAGAGCATCTTGCCTCGCCGGGGGCCTTTCGGTACATAGTTGTCCTCGATGCAACGTCGGTATTCGGCAGCGATCGTAATATTCATAGTGATCCGCGCCTTCTCGGGGAGCGACGCGACGGCCCTCCCGTCCGCCGAGACTCCCAAGCCGTTCGACTTCGCGGATCGCGCCTTCATTCTCTGCTGGCACAGCTTTCTGGGCAAGAAGTCGCTCAACACGGATTTCGGCCTCGACGAATTATCCGCCCAGCTCGATGAGCTCAAGGCCCTCGGCTACCACTTCATCGGGCTCGATGACGCTCTTTTCGGACGTATCGAAGGCAGCCGCAACCTCGTCGCGACCATAGACGACGGGCACAGGTCCATCGCCTGGGCCTACGAAAAGGTCTTCGCCTCGCGCGGGATCAAGCCGGCCCTCCTCGTCTATCCGGCGGTCATCGGGACGAGCCCGTATTTCCTCAAGATCGAGGCGCTCCGGTCCCTCGTCGCCGCGGGCTGCGCGGTGGGCTCGCACGGCTATTACCACCTTTTCGTGACGGAAAAACTATACAAGAGCGACAAAGCGGCTTTCGAAAAGGAAATATTCACCTCGAAGGCGAGGGTCGAGGCGATAACCGGCCTCCCTTCCTACTTCTACGCTTATCCATTCGGCGCCTTCGACCGGATCACCAAGGACGAGGTCGCCCGAGCGGGCTTCGAATTCGCCCTCGCCGTAAAGCCGGGTTTCATCTACGCGGACGCCCGCCTCAACGACAATTACGAATTGCCGAGAACCGTCGTCCTACGCAACGGGTGGGAGGCTCTCGTGGCATTCCTTGCGCGAAACGCGGGCACGGCGGCCATAACCGGCCCCGAACTTCAGACCTGGACCGAGAGCGACGAGTTCCCCGCGCCGGAACTGTGGACGGGAAGTCCGGTGGATCGATAGGGCCGATCCTTTGCAACTCCCGTCCTGGCTTCCGTGGGGAACCAGGAGGCATAAAAAAAGCTCCCGGGCAGGAGGCGAAACCCGGGAGCCGGTGCCGCTCGCTCTCGCTCGGGGAGGGGAACTCATCGAGCTCGAGTAATTGGATGCGTTCGAGTCGTCTTCTCGAACACAAGATAACTATATCCAAATTCTCTATAAACGTCAAGATGATAATTAGCCCAAATTAAAAAATCGAAGGTCAAAAACGGAGGAATTTACCACTGGTCGCGGAGGAATTTATCAGTGGTCGCGGCCGACTTTACCAGTGGTCGCGGAGGAATTTATCAGTGGTCCCGGCCGACTTTACCAGTGAAGAATTCCTCCTCCGCAACTGGAGCCGCCTTTGGCGACTCAGGCAGGCGCCTGTTTGATGAAAACCGGCACTTGCCTGGTTCCCGAGCTCAAGTAAAAAGCCTCCTCGCGAGCGGAATGGCTTCTAAGAGGACCATCCTTTCGAGCCAGATGGCCCTTCGTGGCTGGCGGCGGCTCGATTCCTTAAAAAACTTGTTCAGCTAATCCCTCTGGAGAAAATCCGGATTTTTCTGGAAGAAGTTTACTGTCAGTTCACTTTCAGGACGCCTATTAGGAGGCGTCGGATTCAGATACCTACCTCGACGCTGCCGAGGCGAAGAACATCCGACAAAAGGAGTTTCTCATGAAACGTTTTATCGTGGGAGTTTTCTTGGCGCTCTCGGCCATCGCAGTCTTCGCCGACCCGAAGGCCGACGAGATCGTCAAGGCGATGCTGGATCAAAAGAGTCCATCGGACATGACGTCAATCTCCACTATGGCGATCACGGACCGCACCGGCGTCGTGAAAACAAGAAAGATGAAGCAGGTATCCAAGGAGACGCCCGAAGGGACCAAGTCCTTCGTCGAGTTCGTGGAACCGGCCGACGTCAACGGTACGAAGTTTCTGACCGTCTCGAAAAAAGGCGCCGACTCCGATCAGCGGATGTACCTTCCGGCCCTGAAGAAAATCAGGAAGATCTCGAGTTCGAGCAAGGATGGGGATTTCCTCGGCTCGGACATAAACTACTTCGACATGGAGAAGCGGTATTTCGAGGACGGCAGCTATACGCTGCTGTCGGAAGGCGAGACACTAGACGGGCCGGGGCTGGAAGGCAAGAAATTCGCGAAGATTCAAACGGTCTTCAAGGACCCCAACTGCCCCTATTCCAAGACGATCTCGTGGATCGACAGCGCCAGCAAGGTGGCGTATCGGACCGAGTGCTATGACAAAAAGGACGGAGCGCTCCTTAAAACAATAACAATAGACGAGATTCAGACCATCAAGGGATACACGTTCATGACGAAGAGTACCTTCGTCAACAACAAGAAAGGCTCCAAAACCGTCACCTCGCTCGAGAACATCACTCCGGATACCGGTGTCAAGGACTCGGCCGTCAGCGTCAAGAGGCTCGAGCAGTCATGAGCCCGAGAGACGCTATAAAACTGGTCCTCGCGATCGCCTTGGCCCTTGCGGCCTTAGGGCAGGCGGTCGCCGAGGACTCGGAGACCGCGACCGAGTCTCCAGCCTTCATGGCTTTCAATTTAACCGGGGCACACGAATTGAGCTATGCCATGCCGGCCGGGGGCTACTCCTGGGATAGCGGATACGATGGAGAGATGAAGTATCCGCAGCTCATCAACGACCTTGGGCTCGATGCGACGATAGGCCAGATAGGCGTAGTTTCCAAATGGGAAATTCAAAGCCTTGAGCAGCATGGCGAGGCGATAAACAACCTCAGGTACGTGGAAAACTACATTGCGTGGAACCCGGAAAAATTCCGCTTCAGCTTCGGCTACCAAGTGTTTTCCTGGGGCGTGGCAGACGGACGCAATCCGACGGACAATATCAATCCGGAGGACTACACGACACTCGAAGGGGACAAGGTTCACAAGATCCCCGTCCTCGCGATCGGAGCCAGCTGGTATCCCGGCGAGGAATGGTCCCTCGACTCGGTCTATATCCCTCTCCCTCTCGATAGTCTCTTCCCTGAGGACTATATACGATCGCTCCGGAACGAAGGCATTAACGCCTCGCTCGATGAAGTCGAGGATAAGCCGGAGAACTTCGTCGCAGGGGGAAAGCTCAACTATCGAAGCCCGGCCATGGATTTCTCGGTAAGCTACCTCTATGACTTCGACCGGATGTATACGCCCTCCGTGACCGACGACTTCGGCGTCTCTCTCGAAAGAAAACGCGTCCACAGGATCGGCGCCGACATGAAGACGACCCTCGGCCGCTACGGACTCTGGGCCGAGGCCTGTTATTCGCTCACCGGCAATTCCGATCCCTCGAGCTACGCCGAGCGACTTTCAAGTCTGGACTATACGCTGGGGTTCGACTTCAGCTACGGCCCTGGCGACGACTATTACCTCAATCTCCAGTACACCGGCACGGTCTATCCGGGGTATGACAGTTCCGCCGATACGTTCTCGCAGTCCGATCCACGCTATCTCGAGAAGGAACTCTTGTACCAGCTCGCCGGAGTCGACGGGGGCCTGACCCAGGGCCTGACGTGGAACGCCCGCTGGAGCTTCGCGGATGGAGCTATAGTTCCATCCTTCACCGGATCCTACTCCCTACCCTTTTACTACGATAGCTCGAGCGTGAAGTACTACGGAAGCATGCTCCTGAAGCCCCAGATCGACTTCATGCCGATCGACTCCTTCCACATCGTGGTCGGGGCCATCCTGGCCTATTCGTGGGTGAGCCAGGGCGGACAAGGCGTCACGCTCGATACCTCCGATTTGGTGGGAGTCTATACTCCCGAAAACAATGTCTTTCTCAGCGTCACCTACATGTGGAGCTACGACAAATAGGAGTCATTTACCATGGTTGAAGACCTTCTCCAACGCAGCACGGCCATCTATAGGAAACCGTGGCCGATATTGATAGCCGTTTTCCTCGTCACTGTTTTTCTGGCCACGGGCCTGCCGAAAATGATAATCGACAACGACGTCAAATCCATGCTCCCTACGACCGACAAGGCGCGGATGATGACCGACCTGTACGATGACGAGTCCAACTTCGGCTCGAGCAACGCGGCCATAATTGGCGTTGAGTCGGCCGATATCTTCGGACTGGATACGCTCACCTATATCAAGAGGACTCAGGATCGGATCTCCGACCTCAACCGAAGCATACCCGTCAGGCAGATGGGACGGATCCTGAAGCTCACGGACGAGGAGGCCTCGACAGTCCTCGATGGCCTGAGGACGATCGGCATCAACGATCTGAATTACGAGGACCAAATGTTGCCGCTGATAAGGTCGAGCGACGGACTGCAAAGGAAGTTCGGTTGGGATCGAGCCCTCGCCGATAAGGTCGCGAAGAGCGCGGCCCTGGTCCCCGACATCCGGCTCTTCGCCGCCTACGACGCGCCCCTTGGACAGATTCAAAGTCTCGTCAGTACGGACTACATCTGCTTCGATGACGACGCCCTCGTGGCGAAGAAGCTCGTCGAGGGAGAGAATCCGACGCCGCAGACCATCGCCGGCCTGAGGGACCGGGTGGCGAGCTGGGATAGCTACGAAGGGACGCTGGTCTCCAAGGATCGCTCGATAACATCGATCACGGCGATAATTCGGACCGAGGATAAGGACGTCAAGGCGCTCATCAATTCGGCCTTGCAGGAAATCACCTCCTCCCCGCCGCCCGGCATCAAGGTGTTCATGGCCGGAGAACCGGTCATCACGGACCATATCGGCGCAGCCATGGCCAAGGACATGCCGATCCTCATCCCCATCATGGTCGCGGTCCTCGTCGTGATACTTTTCCTGTGCTTCCGGAGCCTCAAGGGCATCGTTTTCCCCATCGCGATGACATTCTTGGCAATCGTCTGGACCTTCGGGCTCATGGGGCTTCTTGGAGTTCCCCTCACCGTGGTGAGCTCCACCATCCCGGTTCTCCTCATGGCCATCGTCTCCGCTTACGGCATCCACCAGATGAACCACTATTTCGAAGACCCTCGACAGGATAAATACCAGGTGCTCAGGCACAATTCCGGGAGCGTGGGGCTGGCTATCCTGCTGTCGGGGCTTACGGTGATGATCGGCTTCGGGTCCATGATAATCCTGGACTTCGTGCCCATCCGGAACTTCGGCCTATTGACGGCCCTTGGCGACCTCGTCGGCGTACTGGCCGCCCTCTTCGTTCTGCCGGCGTTGCTGATAGTCGGCTCCCCGCGCAAAAAACCCGGCGTCTACGTCCCGGAAGACGAGAAGACCGACATTATCTCGCGATTGCTGCGGGCTACGATGGGAGTCGGGAGGAGTCACCCCGGTCGTCTGCTCGTCGCAGTCGGCGCACTCGCCCTCATCGTGGCGAGCGGCGCTTTCTTCGTGAAATCCGACATGGACATCGTGAAATTCTTCCCGAAGAACGATTCGGTGCGGGTCGCGGACCGTGTCATCAATGAAAAAATGTCAGGCACGAAGAGCATATCGGTCATCCTGGACACCGATTTGAGAGACGCGCTCTCCCGCAAGGGCAACCCGGACACGATAGTCGAGCTCACGAGCCCCGAGGTTCTCGAGAAGGTCGACGGGTTCGCTCGGGACTTGAAGGCCGCGTTCCCGAACGTCACCAAGGTAAGTTCCTACGCCGACGTGCTCAAGAAGATGAATCAGGTAATGAATGGCGGCGACTCAAAATACTATGTGATTCCCGACGATCCCGCCCTGATCGGCCAGTACATGGTCATCTTTTCGGGTGACACCAAGGCCCTGCTTACCACGAACCACGACAAGATGCGCGTCATGGTGGCGATGAACAGAGGCAGCACCGAGGAAATCCACAAGGTCGTGCTCTACGCTCAGTCCTACTTCGATCCGGCCTTCCTGTCGCGCAACCATCTCCAGGCCCAGGTGGCCGGCTACGAGCAGATTTCCTACATGGCGAACCGGGCCCTGCTCAGGGGCAACATGGAGAGCATTTTCGCCTGCGTCGTCATCGTGTTCCTCATCCTGCTCGCGGTGCTTCGCGATTTCCGCATGAGCCTCGTCGCCGTCGTGCCCATCGCGCTCTGTCTGGTGGTCGATTTCGGCTACCTCGGGTTTTCCGGCACCCCGCTGAACACGACGACGTCGCTGGTCTCTTCGATCGGCATAGGCATCGGAATAGACTTTTCGATCCATTTCATCACGTGGTATAGGCGCGAATTGCGCGTGGATCGGAATGTCCTGAAGGCCGTGGACAGGACGATCCTCCATAAAGGCAGAGCCATCCTGTATAACTGGCTCGTGATCGTCGGTGGATTCCTCGTGCTGCTCGGTTCGCAGATGGGCCCGATGAGGGACTTCGGCCTCCTTACCGCCCTCTGCCTGACCGTGACGGCGATCGGGGCAATTGTCGTGGTGCCGGCCATTATCCGCCTGCTGGCCAGGAAAGACCGCGATTTCCTGTATCTTGGCGTGACGAGCGCGGAAGGGGAGCTGAATTGAAAAACGGCAGGTAGGAACCTAGGAACTGAAAAATCCGCCTCCGCTCCCTTCGCGCCGAAAGGAGCCGATCGAGCTCTGCCCGAAGAGCGGCCCACGAGCGGCCGCTCTTCCCTTTAGGAGTCCGGGCCCGGCTCGCCGAGGGGCAGGTCCATCGGGAGACTGACGGTGAAGACGCTGCCGCGTCCAGGAACGCTTTGGGCATCCACATTGCCACCGCAAAGCCTGACTATTTTCCTGACGATCGAGAGGCCTAGCCCAAGGCCTTTCGATGATTTCGAGGAGTCCCCCTGATAATACTTCTCGAATACGTGCTCAAGCTCTTCCTCCGTCATGCCTGAGCCGCTGTCTGCCACGGAAATCAGCAGACATTCCCCGTCTCGATGGAGGCCGACCGCGATCTCGCCACTCTCAGGCGTGAATTTTATCGAGTTGCTCAGAAGATTGATCCATACCTGCTTCATCAGGTCCGCGTTCCCCACGAAAGCCGCCGGGATCAGGTCGGCCGTGACCTCGAGTCTCTTTTTCGACCACTGCGGCGAAAGGAGGATAATGCATTCCCTGATCTGCTCGTCGAGCGAGTATGGCGTCCTGTTGCCGATGTAGTGTTGAGATTCGAGCCTGGCCATCATAAGCGCTTTTCCCGCCATCTCCGAGAGACGGTTCGACTCGGAGACGATGATGCCCAGGTATTGCCTGCGCTCCTCCTTGGATATCCTTTCCTCGAGAAGAAGTTCCGCGAAACCACGGATGGAGGTAATGGGCGATTTGAACTCATGGGAAAAATCGTTGATAAAATCGTCTCGGAGGGTCTGGACGCTCCGAAGTTCCGCGCACATCGTATTGAAATTCCTGAACACTTCCTTGAATGGGCCGGACGACTCCGGATCGAGGGTCGTCTCGAAATCGCCGGCCGCTACCTTCTCGATGCCGCTGAGAAGCTGAAACGTGTAGCGACTGTCGTTTTTGAGACTCGCGTACGAGACGAATCCCATGATGAGGGCCATTGGCGCGATCATCCCGATCATGTCGACCGGGTGATAATGGACAGTATCGCCAAAGATGGTGTTGGCGGCATAGTCGACCAGGCCGAAAGTTATCACCGATACGATAACGATTACGGTGGACTCGAGGACGCGTCTGGTCTTCAGGCGGAGCAGAATACTCGAACGATCGCTCCCTCGGGTGCTTTGGATCGTGTCGAGACTTTTACCGAAAGAAGGCCCGCGAATGAAATCTGACACATTCTGCAGAATATAGAGCTTCAACTCCCTGATTCCGAAAAAGGCGATGGGCGCCATGATGAGCCCTACGCTACCGGCCATGACGAGCAGGCCGGTCGGGGAATAGCCAGGCGCCCCGACGACAAGATGAGCGTAAACCTGTATCGAGATGAAGGCGGCTGTAGAGGCTGCCGCGACCGAAAGTGTCTCTATTACAAGCCAATTCCTGGGCTTTCGTCGCCTTCTCGGCGAGTCTCGCTCATACGTGTGGGCAACGCGGCGCCATGCCGCTCTGACGTTCGCAATCGAGATTACGCTCATCGCGAAGCCCATCGGCCCGACCATGCCGATCATATACACGGGCTGGTATATCGCGTTTTTGAGCACTACGATGTTCGTCCAGCACTCGACCATGCCGAAGACCATCACGGAGGCGATGACCTCGACGATGGCTATCATGAAGACGTGCTTCCGAATTTGGCCCAGGGATGTCATTGTGGAGGTTCTACTCATCGGCGGACGCTCCTACGATATCGGCTTTATATCCCACGCCCTTCACTGCGGTGATCTCTATCTCGCCTATGACCTTCACCTTGCTTCTCAGCCTGTAGACATGGGTTTTGATGGTATCCTCTCCGCTGTCCGAGTCGAAGCCCCAGATGTCGTTCATAAGCTGGGTCTTAGTGTATATTCTTCCGGGCGTCGAGAGAAATTTGAAAAGGAGCTCGAACTCTTTCTTGGGAAGAGCGATCGAGACCTCGCCCCTACTCACTGTAAAAGTCGAAGGATCCGCGGTGATTCCGCGCACCTGGAGTTTGTCGCTTTCGGATACATGGGCCCTGCGAAGCAGGGCCTGCACCCTCCACATGAGCTCCTCAAGATTGACGGGCTTCATCAGGTAGTCGTCGGTTCCCGTTCGAAATCCGATTCTTTTAGCGTCGAAGGACTGATTGGCAGTGAGCATGATCACGGGAAGGAGGAGGCCCAGATTCCGGATATTTCGCACTAGATCGAAGCCGTCCATGCGCGGCATCATGATGTCGGCGATAAGGAGATCGATATGCCGGCTCGAAATCGTCTCCAAGGCCTCTCTGCCGTCTTGCGCGAAGAAAACAGAATGCTTTTGTTTAAGATGATGTCCGAGCAGAAGTCTGATGTTCTCGTCGTCTTCCGCAATCAAGATATCCGCCAAGCCGGACTCCTCTCTCAATGGAGCAAAAACCGAAAGAGCACTAAAATTTAGCACTCGGCATTAAAACGTGAAAAGGCCCACAAGGCTTTCCTTTCCCCTCAAGCCTATGCGAAGGCCTTGCCGACACTAGAAGGGAATAGGACGGTCCCCATGGTCGGGACGGCGCGCCGAAATTAAAGTGCCGTCTCCCTCCATGTCGAGGAAGCATTCGGCCTCAACTGCCGGGGTCAAACGGGGAGAAGGCGTGACGGTAGCTGTGCTCGCGTCCCCTGAAGACGGGGAATTCCTCCATAGCATCCTCGTGACTCTCGACGGCGCCGGGGTCGACGCCTATGGGCTCAAGATCCACGGGAGCTGGGAAGCCCTCCAACGCGACAAGGTGATAGCGCGGGTGGAGAAGGCGAGCCATTTCCTCGCCCTCGCGACAGAGACGAGTCTCGAGTCCTCCTGGTTTTCCTTCGCGACGGGTTACGGCTATAGCAGGGGCGCCAACTTCGCCCTTTTTCGCTTCGATTCCTCCCGATCCTTCCCCCGCTTCCTCTCCGGTCTCCCGATCTTCGACGGCCTCGACGAACTCGCCGCCTATTATCGGGCCGAGAAGGCGGATTGGCTCGTCCAGGAAGAACGTCGAGCGGCGCGCGCCGCCCTCCTCGAGATGGGCATATCGGTCCATAACGATTCGCTCGCGCAATGCGTGCGCGATGGAGACACGAAGGCGGTCGAGCTGTTCATGAAGGCCGGCTTCCATTCCGATACCCGCGATAAGCACGGAGTCCCCCTGCTCTGTCTCGCGGCGCGCGGCAAGCACCGCGCCGTGGTCGAGATACTCATCGGACGGGGGGCCCAGGTCGATCAGCAGAGCGAGGACAGGGGCTATTCGCCCCTGATGGATGCCGCTCAGGCCGGCTCGGCGGATCTGGTTCGGCTTTTCCTTGAGAAGGGCGCCAAGCCCGACCTCACCGGCAAGGACGGGCAGACGGCCCTCGTCGTATCCGTGGGTCGCAACGACGTCGAGATCGCGCGGCTCCTCGTGTCCGGCGGCGCCGATCCCGACCTCGCCGACAAGCTCGGGCTCTCGGCGCGCAAGTACGCGGCTCTCTTCAAGAATCCGGTCATACTTTCCCTGTTCGAGCCTGTCTCGTCCAACTTCTAGCTTGCGTGGGTCGAAGTATCGGTGTATTTTCTTTCCAATGATAGAAATCGAAGCCGGACCCGAGGGCTTCATCCTCTCGTCGGGGGGGAAGCGGGTTCTATCGCACTCGCGCCGGAGTCCCTGCGTCGAAATCGGCCGATCCGAGAATATCGTGCGGCAAAACCGCTCGGGCTGCTTCAAGCTGCGCAAGCGTCGCGAGAATTCGGCCGCGCTGAGGTCCTATAAGATCGTCGAGCGTTCCGAGGCCTTCGCGGTCATCGATTTCGAGGGAAAGCTCAGCATGGCCGTCCGGTGGCAGGATGGTTGCCTTCGGCTTTCCTTCTCGCGTTTCGACTCCACCGTAAATCTCTTCCGGCTCCGCCTCGCCGCTTTGCCCGACGAGCGGGTATTCGGCTGCGGGGAGCGCTACGACCGACTCGATCTAAAAGGCCGGCGCGCGGCCCTCTGGGTTCGCGACAAGCGTCTCGGTCGCGGCTTCGGACCGAGCTCCTATCCGATCCCCGCGTTCGTCTCTACCAAGGATTACTGGTGCGTCGTGGATACGACAGCCTATACCCGCCTCGACTTCCGACGAGCGGCGACCTTCCTGGAAAGTTGGGCGGTGCCGCGCGAAGTCGTCATGGGCTGGGGGGTCGACGCGCCGACGGTCGTCGCGAGCATGCACGCTTTCATCGGTAAGCCGCCGTCCCTTCTCGATTGGACCTTCGACGGCGCATGGATCGAGGTCCGAGGCGGGATGGGAGCGATGCGTCGGCGACTCGACTCGCTCCTCGATGCCGGGGTCAAGGTCGCCGCCCTCTGGTCGAGCGACTGGTACGGTACCGTATCGCCGGGGTCTCGAGCGATGCGCGGTTGCGCCTACGACGGCGTCCTCTACCCCGGCCTTCCCGCCGAGATCGCGGCTCTGCGGGCGAGAGGAATACGCTTTCTCGGCTATGTCTCGCCGCTCCTCGACCCGGAGGGAAGCCTCTACGCCGAAGCTTCCGCGAGGGGGTTCTGCGTCAAGGGCGCGGCAGGCGGCGATTATCTCATTCCCTCCCGCGGCTCCCCCTCGGCCATGATCGACCTGACGGCGGACGAAGCGCTCGTCTGGTTCAAGGCCATATTGAAGCGCGAGTTGCTCGGGCTGGGCATGGCGGGTTGGCTCGCGGACTCGGCGGACCTTCCCGCGGACGCCGTCCTTTCGTCCGGCGAAAGCGCCGCCGAAGCGCACAACCGCTGGCCCCTCCTCTGGGCCAAGGCGAACCGCGAGGCCATCGAAGAATCCGGTCTCGCGGGCGAGACGGAACTCCTCGTCCGATCGGGTTGGCTGGGTTCGAGCTGCTATGCGAACGCCTTCTGGTCCAGCGGCAGGGAGGGGAGCTCCTCGAAACGCGATGGCCTTCCCTCCTCCGTGTTCGCCGCGCTTTCGCTCAGCCTGTCCGGGGGAGGCTCCTGGCATTCCGAGGCCGGCGGATCCCCGCCGTCCGGCGGCGCGCGGCGGCTCGAGCGCATCGCGCGATGGATCGAGATGGACGCCTTCTCGCCTTTGCTCCGCGTGAGCGACGGCCGGGGATTCGAGCCCGGAGCGCGGTCCCGGGCCGACCCGCAAGCCCTCGCCTTCGTCGCGCGGATGTCCGAGATCTATGCGGCGCTCAAACCCTATCATCTCGCCGTCGCCGCGGAGCAGGTCGCGGGAGGGCTTCCCCCGATCCGCCACCCCTGGATGCATTACGAAGCGGACCCGCAGGCGCAGACTCTCTCGTGCCAGTATCTCTACGGCAGGGATCTCATGATCGCGCCCGCGCTTTCCGGCCGCGCCGGGGCTCGCTCGTGCCCCATCACCGAACTATACCTTCCCGACGACGAGTGGGTCCACCTCTGGACCTCCCGAGACTTCCGAGGCGGCCGGATCGCAGTCGAAAGTCCGCTCGGCTATCCGGCGATCTTCTATAGATCGTCGTCCTCATTCGCTCCGCTCTTCGACGGGATCCGGCGAACGTCGAAACGCATTTGAGATCGAATCGATGAACCTTCCTGCCGGGATCGCGGCGGCCATAGCCGTGTCGGGCAACTTCGTCCTCTCCTTCGGAATGACCCTCCAGAAGCGCCACGTCGGCTGGATCGGGCGCAGGCCCGATCGACGGCCCCGGCGAGCCGCCGATTCCCTCCCTGGACGGGAGCGGCGCGGGGAAGGCCGCTTCTACCGCGATCTCGCCTCCTGGTTCCTCGGCTTCATGCTCGTAAACATCGTGCCGGCCTTCCAATACTTCGCCCTCATGGGCCTGTCTACGAACGTAGTCGGCGCCGCGGCGGGCACGAGCGTCGCCTTTACGGCGATCCTCGCCAAGCTCATGCTGAAGGAAAGCCTCGGGAAGCGGCGCCTCGCGTGGACCATCGCCCTCTTCGCGGCGATCGCGGCGGCCGGCTTGCTCGGCGAGGGCGGGTCCTCGGCTGCCGCGAGGCTTTCGTCCAAAGCCCTTTTCGTCTTCCTCGGCCTTCCCCTCGCCGCGGGAATCGCCCTCTTCGCCGCGCGGGTCCGATTGAAGGGGTCGCGGCTGGCAGCCGCGATCGCGGCCGTATCAGGATGCCTCGGCGGCTTCATGGTCTTCCCTCTGCGAGCCCTCCAGATCGCCGCGTCCCCGAGCGCCGCAGGCTGGCTCTCGTCGCCCTATTTCTACGCGTTCCTCGCGGCGGGCTGCTCGAGCATGATATTCATCCAAGCTGCCTACAAGGACGGGGAAATGGCCGCGGTGGCGCCGGCGCTATACGGGATGCAGGTTCTCTGGCCCGCCCTCGCGTCGTATTTCGTCTTCGGCGCGAAATTCCTGCCGGCGCAGACGATCGCCTTCGTCCTGGTCGCGGTCTGCGTCGCCGTCATAGCGGGGATGCATCCCCAGCCACCATCGGCCGCGGCGAGCCCAGGAGGGGAGTCCTAGCTTCTCTCCGGTACGACGGCGTAAATAACCGCAAGCGCGAGCGCTTCCACGGCTCGTCCCTCGCCTACGGCGTCGACGCCTTCCTTGGTCTTGGCCTTTACCGAGACCGCTTCCGGCGCAATGCCGACGCAGTCCGCCAGGCTTGCCCGAATCATCTCCTTGTACGGGCCGAGCTTCGGCTCCTCGAGGATCACCGTGCAGTCGAGATTGCCCGGTTGCCAGCCGGCCTCACGGACGAGGCCGGCGACCCTTCGCGCCAGCGTCAGCGAGTCCGCCCCGCGCCAAAGCTCGTCCGAGGGCGGGAAATGCGTGCCTATGTCGCCCAGGGCGGCCGCCCCCAGCAGGGCGTCCATGACGGCGTGCAAGAGAACGTCGCCGTCGGAGTGCGCGTCCTCGCCGAGGTCGCTCGGCACCTCTATCCCTCCGATGAGGAGGGGACGGCCGGGAACGAGGCGATGCAGGTCCCAACCCTGGCCTATTCGGAAGGGCAGGGCGTAGTTCGTCGAAGCGGCGATATCGCCGGCATATGTCACCTTGCGATTGCCGATTTCGCCGGATACGAACGCTACGGGCCCGACGTAGCGGTCCCAGAGCTCGGCGTCGTCCGTGCAATCCAGGCCTTCCGCGGCCGCCCTGCGGTGCGCCGCGAGAATGGTACCGAGCCTGAAGCCCTGGGGAGTCTGGGCGCCGCCGAAGGCGGAGCGCGGCGGATGGCGGGTAACCGTACCGTCGGAACAGAGCTCCTTGGGCGTGTCGACGAGGGGAAGGACGGGCACCGAGGCGCCGCACATGGCCGCTGACCGTGCCACCCTGAGCGCGAGGTCCGCGCTCGCCCAGGGCCGAGCCCCATCGTGGACGAGGACGACGACATCGTCCAGGAGCGTCGGGTCTTCGGCCTCGGAAGATCCGCGATGGCCAAGGGCCTTCGCCAGGGCTTCGAGGCCGAGGCGCACGGAGTCGCGGCGGCAGGGGCCCCCTGCCACGACGGCGAAGCGCCCGGGACCGAGACGCTCCAGGGCCGCGAGACTCTCCGGGTCCAGGGCGGCGCGAAGCTCGGCTTCGCGTCCGGCGGGGGAGGTGACCACGAGGACTTCCAGGCCGGGAAGTCCCAGGAAGGGAGAGAGGGAGCGGTCCAGGATCGTGCGCTCGTCTACGCGCCGGAGTTCTTTCTTATCGCCGCCGAAGCGCTCGCTCGAGCCTGCGGCCGTCACGACGACGGCGATACGGAGCGTTTCGGCGCTCGTCGCCGCCGACCCCGGCTCTTCGATCGGCCCGCGATCAGCTTTCGAGGCGGGCACGTATGAGCTCGGCTATCTCGTCCTTGTCCTTCCCGAGCGAGAAGGAAATCTCGTCCTGAAGGAGGTTGAGGGCCGAATCGTAGAGCTTGCGCTCGAGGATCGGGAGTTCCTTGATCTTGGAACGGTGATATAGGGAGCGGACCACCGAGGCGATATCGAGGACCGAGCCCTTCTTGAGCAGGTCGAGGTTCATCTGGTAGCGAAGCTTCCAGTCGGAGGGGATGGGCGCGTATTCCTCGGATATGAAGGCGAGAGCCTTTTCGGCCTCGTCCTTGGGGACGATGGCGCGGATGCCGAGTTCGATCGCCTTGTCGGTCGGGACCATGACGGTCATATCGGAAAACTCCAGATAGATCGTATAGTAGAGGAGTTTAGTATCCTTGAAGGATTTTTCCTCGATCTCGAGTATCTTGCCGACGCCTTGGCTCGGATAGACGATGCGCTGATCGACCTTGAAGTCCGTAGAAGGGCTTTTATCCATAAGACACGACGATAGCAGAAAATGTATAAAAAGTCAAATTGCCCCAGGCCTTGCTCGGCCCTCGATGCGGGGCTATGGCGGCTGGGTCCTTCCGTGTTACCGTGTTCCCATGGGCTTGCGGTACCGTTGCCTCGTCGCCGACCATGACGACACGTCCGTGATGAGCACCCCTTTCGTCCATTATCCGGCCCATGTCGAGGCGATGCGTCGCCTGCGCCCCGGGATCGAGCCGGTGAGCCTCGAGGGCTTCTTCAAGAAGAATTTCGATCCCGGTTTCGTTCCCTTTCTTTCGGAGGAGCTCGGGTTCAGCCGTACCGAGATGGACGCGAGCTACGATGTCTGGAGGGAATTCACCTCCTCGCGCGTCCCCGACTTTTTCCCCGGCATCCTCGACATCTATGCCGAATACAGGCGACGGGGCGGAATACTCGTCGTCGCCTCCCATTCGGAGGTCCGGATGATCGAGCGCGACTATCGCGCGTCCTGCGGGCGAGCCGGGAGCGGGATGGCCTCCGCCGCGATGCCCGATCTCGTTTTCGGTTGGGACGAGGACCCCGATAGGCGTAAGCCCCATCCCTATCCGCTGCTCGGCGCGATGGCGCGCTTCGGCCTCGAGAGGGAGGAAATCCTCGTTCTCGACGACCTCAAGCCGGGCGCGGACATGGCCGCGGCCCTGGGCGTCGATTTCGCCGCGGCGGGATGGGGGCATCGCATCCCGGAGATACGCGAGGCGATGCGGGGTATCTGTACCTACTACCTCTCCGGCATCGAGGAGCTTCGCGCCCTTATCCTCTAGCGGGCTTCATCGACGGAGGGTGGAGAGACGCGAGCGGAGCGTCCAGGATATATTGGCTTCGATGAATCCGATCCTTTTAAGCCGTTTCGAGGAGGGCCGCCCCAAGCTCGCTCTCCGCTTCCCCGCCGCCGCGGTCAAGGGCGCGGGACTAGCCTTGGCGGCCGCGATGGCCGAAGAAGGCCGACTCGTATCGGGCGAGGCCTCGACCCCGTGGCGCTTCGAGTCCATCGTGCAGGACGAGGAGGGCGCCCTCCTCGTCGGCCCTGACCCGGTCGGCCTCGCCGATGCCGTCGAGGAGGGCGCGCGCGCGGAGAGTCTCGACGAGGCGAAAAGCCTCGAGGCGGGCCTGACGCGCATTCTCTCCCTGGCCCGAGCCCTGACTCTTCTCAAGGGGGAGGGACGCCTCCCGCGCGGCATCGTATCCTCGGCCATACTCTTCGCGAAGGGCCGCGACGAGTCGATCCTCCTGCTCCCGCCGGCGGCGACGGCGCGGGCCCTGACCGCGAGCGGCGTCCGATCTCGCTCGGCCGCCGTCGCGCGACTCTCCAGCCCTCGCTCGACCGGGCCCGAAGCCGACGCCTCCTTCCTTCTCGCCCTGGCCGCCTACCGCTTCGCGACCGGAAAGAGCGCGTTCGAACGGGAGTCGGGCGAACCGAGCGGCGTCGCCGGCCCGGTCCCCGGCTCGACGACGATCGCCCTCGCGGCGCCTCGACTCCACCCCGGCCTCGCCGCGATAGTCGATAGGGCGCTGGCCGATCCCGGATCCGCGCCCCTATCCGAATGGCTCGAATGCCTCGAGACGGCGCGGGAAGCGGGATGGACTCGCGAAATCCCTCCCGAGGAGATGTCGGCGCTCGCGAGACGCCGGGAGGCCGCGGAGGCCCAGGCTCGTTCGAGGAAAAGGCGAGAGGACTTCTTCAGAAGGCGCGGAGCCCTCGTCGTCGGCCTAGCCGCGGTCGTCGTCGTGCTGGCCCTCATCGCCGGGGATATGCTCAGGGCGCAGAAAGACAAGCCGGATTTCTCCGGTCTTTCCCCGCGGGAGCTCGTCCGGCGCTACTACCTCGCCGTCGATACGATCGACCTGGATTCGCTCGAGGCCTGCGGGGACAAGAAGGCCATAAAGAACGACGAGGATACCTTGATAAACCTCACGGTCCTCACGAAGACGAGGACGGCCTACGAAGGCAAGAGCCCAGTCGTCCGAGCGGAGAGTTGGGTCGCTTCCGGGAAGCCTCAGCTGGCGCCCGACGCCTTTCTCTACGGGATCGACGACCTCGCCATAACCGAGGAAAGCGGCTACGGGGGCGATCGGGCCGTCTTCAAAGCGGAATATTCCCTGTGGTACCTCGATAAACCGGACTCGGCGCCCCTCGATGCCGCCTCCGTTCCGACGGAGTCGCGCCGTTCCGATATTCTGACCCTCGAGCGAGGCAAGAGGGGCTGGCGGATCGTCGACTTGGAGCGAAAGACGCTCTCATGAAAGACGCGGAGGGCGACCGGCCATGGAACCTATAACCGCATTCGTCTCCGGAGCGGCGAGAGGCTTCGATCTCGATAGCCCCGTCCTGCAAGCCCTCGACCATATGAGGACTGGCAACCTCAGCGCCGTCCTCGTCACGGAGAGAGGTTTCCCGGTCGGAATATTCACGGAACGGGACGTCCTCCTCAAGCTTGATTTCCACGATCCGGCCTCGATCGCGAAGACGCGGCTGAGAGACGTGATGAGCGACGGCCTATACACCGCCGGGCCCGAGATCAGTTGCGGCGACGCCCTCGCCCTCATGAGGGACAAGGGTATCCGCAACCTTCCGATCGCGAGCGAGGGCGCCGTGCTCGGGATCGTATCGCTCCGGAACCTGCTCAACTACTACTCCTCGCATCTCGAGAGCCTCCTCGACGAGATCGTGAACGCCCTGAGCTCGGCGATCGGCCAGCGGGATCCCTATACGGCGGACCACCAACGCCGGGTGGCGCGCATATCGGTAGCCGTCGCCGGGCGGATGGGCATGGACCCTGGCCGGATGAACGGGCTCCGCATGGCGGCGCTCTCCCACGACGTCGGCAAGATCGACGTGCCGATCGAGCTCTTGAGCAAGCCCGGCCGACTCAGCCGAGCCGAATTCGAGCTCATAAAGCAGCACCCTCAGGCCGGATATCAGATCCTCGGATCGGTCGACTTCGAGCGGCCGGTGGCCGAGATGGTCCTGCAGCATCACGAGAGGATGGACGGATCCGGCTATCCGAGAGGCCTGAGAGGCGACGAAATACTCCTCGAGGCGAGGATCATGGCCGTCGCCGACGTCTTCGAGGCTATCATGTCCTTCCGCCCCTATCGCGCGGCGCTCGGGCCCGAGCGGGCCAGGCAGGAGATCGCCGACCATCGGTCGACGGCCTTCGACGCCGGCGTCGTCGACGCCTTCTTCTCGCTCCTCGACGATCCGGATTCGGGAGTGCTCGACGGCTTCTAGCCGGCGGCGGATACCGCGCCCCTTCGCTCCGCGTCGGCTATACTCAGCCCTTTTCCCCAGTGAGCAGCGGCGCCAGCTTCTTCCAGGCCATCTCGTCCTCGAAGCTGAGGGCCGCGTGCCTCTCCTCGATCGACAGCTTCTGGCCGTCGATATAGCGTACGAGGACCTCGAGGAGCCGGGCGCAGTTGGCGCGATGCAGCTCGAGGAACCATGACGGAGGATCCCGCCTGAGCGCCATTACCGCCGCGACATGGGGCATGCAGAGCCCGGAAGAGGCCGTCAGCCCCGCTCGCATGTCCTCCTCGTCGATGAAATCCGCCACGAGGCCCACGTATCGCGACTCGGCGTCGGCCTCGTAGTCGCAGGCCACGCATTTCCCCTCGTTTACCGGCGGGCGCTCGCCCTTGCCGAGCGAGGCTACGGCCGCTTCGAGGATGCTGCGGTAGACGATCGCCGCTCCGAGCCCGTCGTTGGACGCGCAAAGCCTCCGCGCATGCCTGGCGCACATTCCGCGCTCCGCGTCGAAGCGATGCCTGAGAGGCCTGTCGTTGGCGCTCTCGTAGAGCAGGTTCTCGAACCAATCGTCGAGCGAGGCGCGGGTCTGGTTGCAGACCGGGCATCCGGCCTGGGCCAGGCCCTTGACGAACTTGAAGTAGGGAAGGTGCTTCTCGGGCTTCGGCCTTCCCTTGCCGCGTCCCGGAGTTCGCTCGAACATCCTTGATCCTTTCCTCGAGGTGCTTACTGACCCGGCAATCAAACAGTTGACGCGAGCATCGAAAAAGGGCCGTGAGACTAAGCCCTTTTTCGATGCGATGACAGTTCTTCAATTGCCGGGTCGGTAGTCAAGTCTACTCCGCGCTCGCCGGCTGTCAATGACTTGTCCCGCGACAGGAGCCGGCCTATGATGTGGCAGCGAGGAAGCGAACTGAAGACGCCCCCGTTCTTCCGGAAAATGGCCCTGGTCAAGGCCTGTCACCTGTCGGTCCTGGCCCTCACCTACGGCCTCGCGCTGCTTCTCTTCCCGACCATCTCCCAGGGACTGAGCACGCGTCCCTATTTCGACGAAACCTATCTCGGCTGCATCGCGGCCTCGATTGCCCTGAGCGCTATCGCCTTGGCCTGCGGGCCCGGGATGCGACTCTACGTGGTCTTCCTCCTCCGTTGCTACCTCCTCGTCGTCCTCGGATACAGCATCGGGGGAGCGCTCTCGGCCAAGCTGGTCCTCGGCATAGGCCTTATGGTCGAGATCGGCTTCCTCGTAGACGTGCCCTACAATTTCGTGCTCGCCGGAGTCGCCCTCGTCGTCCTCGTGCTGGTCCAGGTTTTCCCCGTCTTCTTCGGCCAAGGCCTCGCCGACTCGGTTCCCCGCGCCGGCTTCGATCAGCTCTCGGTGTTCTGCTTCGTCCTCGGCGGATTCGCCCTGGCGACCATATGGATCGAACGGCTGGCCGCCCGCAGGAAGGAGCTCGGCGAGATCATCCGCATCCAGGAAAGCAACCTGGACACTCTCACCGAGCTCAACCTCAACCTGCAGGGTTACGCCCGGACGGTCGACGAGGAGTCCTCGGAGCGCGAGCGGAACCGGATAAGCCGCGAGATCCACGACATCTCGGGCTATATTTTCACCAACCTCGTCGCCCTGATGGACGCCGCGGGCAGCATGCGCAGGGACGACCAGGCCGGCCTCACAGATATTCTCATCACCGCGCGCAAGCAGGCGCAGGAGGGCCTGCGCGAGACGCGGCTCGCCCTGCACAGGCTTCGGGACGAGCAGCCGGGCACGGCGGACAGCACGCGGGCCGTCTTCAAGATCGTGTCCATCTTCCGCAAGATCACGGGCATCGAAGTCGAGCTGAACCTCGCCAACCTGCCGCACTTCCTTCCCCGAGACATCAACCTCGCCCTCTATCGCACCGTCCAGGAGGCGCTGACCAACGCCGTGCGCCACGGGAAGGCCACTCGCGTACGCGTCAACTTCTGGGCCGAGGCGGAGGAGCTCAGCCTAACGATAACGGACAACGGGAAGGGCGCCTTCGAAGTGGTGAAGGGCATCGGCTTGACGGGAATGGAGGAGCGCATCGGGGCCCTGGGCGGCGTGGTCGGCATCGGGCCCGCCCCCGAGGGGGGCTTCGCGCTCTCGGTCCGCGTGCCCTTGAAAGTTACTCCCGCCGGCGGGTAAGCTCGAGGCCCCATGGAGAAGATCCGCGTGCTCATCGCCGACGACCAGAGCCTTTTCCTCGAGAGCCTGTCGACCTTCCTCCAGAACTACGCCGAGGACATCGAGGTGGTGGGTCTCGCGAAGAACGGGAGCGAGGCTCTCGAGCAGGCGGCCCGGCTCCGTCCCGATATCGTCCTCATGGACGTGCACATGCCAGTGATGGACGGGGTCGAGGCCACCGGCAGGCTCATCGAGTCCCAGCCGGGGGTGAAGATCATCATCCTCTCCACCTACGACGAGGACGAATACGTGCGCAACGCGCTGAGGCTCGGAGCGGCCGGCTACCTGCTGAAGGATATCTCCCCGACCGAGCTGATCGCCTCGATCCGGGCTCTCAAGAGCGGGGCCGTGCAGATCTCGCCCCAAATCGTCGCGAAGCTCATGCAGAGCCTCCTCGCGGAGGAACCCTCGCCGGTCCGCGAGATAGCCGAGAGGCTGGAATGGTTCGGGAGCCTGACGCGCAGGGAGCGGGAGATATTCACCCTCATCGCCACCGGCTACGACAACGCGCAGATCTCCGCTCAACTGCGCATCGCCGAGCACACCGTCCGCAATCACGTCAGCATGATCTATTCCAAGCTCGACGTTCAGGACCGCTTCCAGATCATCCAGCTCGCGAACAAGATCCGATATCACGAATAGGAATTCCGGGACAAATGTACCGCTAAAATCCGATCTATGCGTGATTCTTGTCTCTTGCGGGCTCGGCGAACAGGCGCGACACTTGAGCCATGCCCTACCAAGCGGCGATCAATCTCTCCTCAGGAGGACTATGATGAAGAAAGGCCTGGTATTCGCGCTCGCGCTTATCCTGGTCACCACGCTCGTTCCCTGCCTGTCGGCGGCGGACGCGAAGACTCTCACGGTATGGTGCTGGGATCCGAATTTCAACGGTAGTTCGATGAAGGCGGCGGCCGCCGTCTACAATAAGGCCCACCCCGACGTCACGATCAATGTCGTCGACATCCCCGAGAACATCGAAGGAAAGATCGAGGCGGGACTGCAGGCCAACGGCGCCGGTCTCCCCGACATCACCCTCTACCAGGATTTCAGGATCGAGCAGCTGATCCAGAACTACCCGACCGCCCTGGTCGATCTCAAGGCCGCCGGCCTCGATTATTCCAAGTTCGCCCAATACAAGCTCGGTCCGATGAGCGCGGGCGGCAAGATCTTCGGCGTTCCATTCGATACCGGCTCCACCGGCTTCTTCCTGCGCACCGACATCCTCAAGGCCGCGGGCGTCGATCCCGACCGCTATATGAAGAGCCCGAAGTGGTCCGACATCGTCAAGCTCGGCGAGACGGTCAAAGCCAAGACGGGCAAGGCCCTGATCGCCTACGATACCACGAGCTTCGATTTCCTCCGCATCATGGTCCAATCCGCCGGGGCCCAGTTCTTCAAGCCCGACGGATCCCTCAACCTCCGGACGCCGGCGATGGAGAAGTCCCTGGCCATCCTCAAAGACCTCAACGACAAGGGCATCCTTTATCAGGCCGAGGGCTGGAACAATTGGGTCTCCGCCCTCAATAACGGCGACACCGCCGGATTCATGAACGCCCTTTGGATGATCGGGACCCTCAAGTCCAAGCCCGAGAACGCCGGCAAGTGGATGGTCATCCCCACTCCCCTCCTCGAGGGAGTCCCCGGCGCGCAGAACGCCTCCAACAACGGCGGCTCGAGCTGGTACATCTTCTCCTCGAGCCCCAACAAGGCCTTGGCCATCGACTTCCTGAAGTCGACCTGGGCGAGCCCGGCTCCCGATGCCCTCGAGTTCTACAACACGATCCTCAAGAATTCCGGCGCCATGGGCACCTATCTGCCCAGCCAGAAGGGCTCCAATTACACCGCCAAGGACGAGTTCTTCTATAAGAGCCAGCCGGTGTACAAGGACTTCGCCGCCTGGATGGCCAAGGTTCCCGTCCTGATGTATACGCCGAACTACAATACGATGCGGGCGGCCGTAGCCAACGCCACCCTAGCCCTTTTCCAGGGCAAGGTGAAGAGCGTGGACGACGCCATCGCGGCCGCCGAGGCGGAGTACAAGCAGACCGTCGGTCAATAAAATCGAGATCGCGCGGGGCCCCCGCTCGCGAGGGCGGGGGCCCTCCCGCGAGCGGGATCCGCTAGAGAGGAGCGTCGCGTGAACAAACGAGGATCCTATTATCGATACCTGAATCGCTTCGGGTGGTTCTGCGTCGCGCCCGCGATGGTCCTGTACGGTCTTTTCATGGCCTACCCGATTCTTTCTTCGCTCTATTACGTAACGCGCAAGTGGAAGGGCATGACCAATACCTTCATCGGCCTCGGCAATTTTACCCGAATGGTCCAGGACAAGATATTCCAGCTCTCCCTAGCGCATAACTTCGTATTCATGTTCATTCAAATCCCCGTGATGATCTTCTTCGCCCTCATCCTCGCGGTCATCCTCAACCAAGGCATAAAGCGCCTCAGGGGCGCGTTCAGGGTCATCTTCTTCCTGCCCTGCGTCACTTCGCTCGTCGCCTATTCGGTCCTCTTCCGCATCCTCCTCCAATCGAACGGCCTGCTCAACAACATCATGATCAATGCCCATCTCATAGCGGATCCTATCGGATGGCTCAACGATCCCTTCTGGGCGAAGGTGACGATCATTCTCGCCCTCACGTGGCGTTGGACCGGCTACAACATGGTGTTCTTCCTCGTCGGACTGCAGAGCATCGATACCGAGATTTACGAGGCGGCCGAGGTCGACGGCGCCAGCAAGGCCCGGCAATTCTTCAGGATCACCCTGCCTCTTCTCCTTCCGGTCATCCTGTTCTCGGCCGTCACCTCGACCAACGGCACGATGCAGCTCTTCGACGAGCCCAATATCCTCACGAATCAGGGAGGCCCCGCCAACGGGACGTTGACCGCGGCCCTTTATATCTACCGTCAGGCCTTCGTATTCAATTCGGACTTCGGTTACGCGACCGCGCTGTCCTATATCATCGTGCTCATCTCGGGTGTATTCGCCTTCGTCCAGATGCGGCTCCTCGGCGGGAGGGACAAATGAGCGTCGTAAGGAAATGGTCGATCTCTCGCCTCCTCATCTGGCTGGTCTTGATCGCGGGCGGAATCGTCAGCCTCTTTCCCTTCTTCTGGATGGTGATCGGGACGACGCTCAACCCCAACGACGTAGTCCAGGGCATCATCGTACCGGGGAAGGAGCTGAAGCTGAATTGGGCGAAGGCGATAAAGAACTACGACCTCTTCCTCTTCTTCGTCAATTCGCTCAAGATAGCCCTGCTGACCGTCGTCTTCGGCGTCATAGTCAACGCTTTGGCCGCCTTCGGCTTCGAGAAGTACAAGTCGAAGGGCCGCGATAAGATATTCGGCCTCCTTCTCCTCACGCTGATCATCCCTCAGATCGCAGTGGTCATTCCCATGTTCAAGCTGTTCTCGTTCTTCCATATGCTCAATACTCATTCGGCCATCATCCTGCCGTCCGTAATGTCGGTCTTCATCATTTTCTTCCTCAGGCAGAACTTCAAGATGTTCCCGACCGAGATCATGGAGGCGGCCAGGGTGGACGGTACGAGCGAGCTTGGAATCTTCACCCGGATCGTCGCGCCGTCCATGAAAGCCAGCTTCGCGTCGGCCTCGATCTACATGTTCATAGCCCAGTGGAACGCGTACCTCTGGCCGCTCATGACGATCCTCACGGATACCAAGAAGACCCTGCCGATAGCGATGTCCTCGATGATGAACGCCTACACGATCGAGTACGGCGCCCTCATGATCATCGTATGCATCTCGATATTGCCCGTGCTCCTACTCTTCCTTACCATGCAGAAGCAGTTCGTGGCGGGCCTCCTCGGATCGGTAAAGTAGCTTCGATGCCGCGATCGCTCGTCGATCTCTTTCACGGCTCCGCAGCCTGGGAAAGCCCGGAGCGGAGCGGCGAGGGGCGGCTTCGGATGCGAAGCCCCCTCCTTCCCTACCCGAGCGCCGAGGCCGCCAGGGCCGCTTCGGCGGCCGGGGCCCTTCGCCGCGATTCCGCGGCAGGCGGCGGGGGCGACACGCCCTGGCGGCTCCGCCTCGACGGGACTTGGCGCTTCGCCCTGGCCGAGAATCCGGCCTCCGTCCCTCGCGGCATGACCTTCGCGCGCGACGGTCACGTCGCCCACGGAGGGTCGGCCGGCCCCTGCTTCGCCGATGAGGACTTCGACGACTCCGGCTGGGGCAGCATCCGCGTCCCCGGCACCTGGACCCTCCAGGGCTACGACAAGCCGCATTACACCAATGTCGTCATGCCCTTCGGTAACGTTCCTCCCTCGGTTCCTTCCTCTCATAACCCTACCGGACTATACCGCATCCGATTCGATATGCCCGTCGAATGGAAGAATCGGCGGGTAGTCCTCCACGTCGGAGGGGCGGAGAGCTTCCTCGAGGCCTGGTGCAACGGAACTCGCCTCGGCTTCTCCAAGGATACGCGGCTCCCCTCCGAATTCGACCTCACTCCCTTCGTATCGGAAGGCTCCAACCTCCTCGCCTTCATGGTGGCGCGCTATTCCGACGCGAGCTTCGTCGAGGATCAGGATCAATGGTGGTATGGCGGCATCTACCGTAGCATCTATCTGTATTCGACCGATTTCGCCTATCTCGCCGACGTCGACGCGCGGCCGATACTCTCGGAGGACCTCGTCTCGGGTTCGGTGGAGGTGGCCGTCCAGCTGGGATTCACTTTCGACCCTTCCGCGGAGGGTATGAAGGGCTACGTCGATTACGCGGGAAGCGGCCTTCCCGAAGGCGCCGACGCGGTTTCCTTTCGGGGCGACTGGGGAGTCCGAGCTGCCCTCTACGAGCCGGCCTCCGACGTTGCCCTGGCTGTTTCAGAGGCCGGCGTAGGCGCTTCCTATCGCGTCTCGCGATGGGAGGCGCGGCTTTCCCTGCCGGTCGCGAGGGCAAGGAAATGGAGCCATGAGGATCCGGCCCTCTACACCCTCGTCGTCAGCCTCCGCTCGCCCGACGGGCGCGAGGTCGAGCATTCCGCCCTTTCGCTCGGCTTCCGCCGCGTCGAGGTCAGGGACCGCTCCCTCCTCGTCAACGGCGAGAGGGTCATCGTCAAGGGCGTCAATCGCCACGAGCACGACGAGAGGATGGGCAAGACCCTGGACATCGCGGACATGATCCGCGATATTCGGCTCCTGAAGCGTCACAACTTCAATGCCGTGCGGCTGTCGCACTATCCCAACGACGAGCGATGGTACGATCTCTGCGACGAGTACGGCCTCTACCTCGTCGACGAGGCGAACATCGAGAGCCACGCCTACTACGACCAGATTTGCCGCGATTCCCGCTGGGCCTCGGCCTTCCTCGAGCGCGGGATGCGGATGGTGCTGCGCGACAAGAACCACCCCTCCGTGATCGTCTGGTCCCTGGGCAACGAGTCCGGTTACGGCCCAAACCACGATGCCCTCGCGGGCTGGATCAGATCCTTCGATCCTTCGAGGCCCCTGCACTACGAAGGCGCGATGAGGCCTCCTCGGGGCCAGGGAAGGCATACGCTCGAGTCCGTGAAGGGCGGGCGAGGCGTCACGGACATCGTCTCCACGATGTATCCTCCCGTCGACCTCCTCGTTGCCTGGGCCGAGTCGACCGAGGACGATCGCCCCTTCATCATGTGCGAATTCTCGCACGCTATGGGCAATTCAAATGGGAGCCTGTCCGACTATTGGGCCGCGATCGAGCGCTACAAGGGCCTGCAGGGCGGCTTCATATGGGATTGGGTCGACCAGGGCATCGAGGCTTTCGACTCCGCGGGTAGGAAATACTGGAAGTACGGCGGCGATTTCGGCGACTCCCCGAGCGACCTCGACTTCATCTGCAATGGCCTGGTCTTTCCCGATCGCAGCGTCAAGCCCGTCCTCGCCGAGTGCGCGAAGCTCTTCCAGGATATCTCGGCGAGCTCCGAGCATCCGCTCACGGGCAGGATCGCCGTACGCAGCCGCCTGTATTTCACCCTTCTCGAGGGGATCGACCTGCGTTGGTCGATACAAGTCGAGGGGGAATCCCTCCTGTCCGGGACGCTCGCCCTGCCCGGCATCGAGCCAGGCGAGAGCGTCGATCTCGACCTCGCCTTCCCCTGGACGGACGAGGCGCGCTCCCGCGTCGCGGGCGGCGAAGCCTTTCTGCTCCTCGAGTTCCTCCTGCGCGAGCCGCGCCCCTGGGCGCCCGTCGGCCATAGGCTCGCCTGGGAGCAAATCCCGCTTGCCTCAGGGACCGGGGCTGGCCATCTCGGGCGGCCGAGCCGCGATGTTTTCGGCGTCGGCTCTCCCTCGACGGCGGAGCTCCTCGTCGAGGCGGGCGGCTACAAGGCGAGATCGCTGGGAGCGGATGGAGAGCGCGTCTACGAGGCGGTCATCTCCTCTTCGGGCTTCCTTTCCGCCTTGTCCGGAACGGGAGGGGAGCTCTTCGTCTCGCCCCTCGTGATGAATCTCTGGAGGGCGCCGACCGAGAACGATGGGCTCAAGCTTTTCATGGAGCTCCGCGGGGTACCCGACTATGCGTGGTACTGCCAGGACAAGGCCATGTACGAGTGGCTCGACGCCGGGCTCGACTCGCTCTCCTTCTCCCTATCCGAGCTGCGCCGGGAATCCGGCGAGCCTTGCCTCTCGATAATCCACGAGGTCTCTTCCGGGATCGGAAAGAGGGTCGGCCGCTTCGTCCAGGAATGGCGCTTCGGAAGACTTGGCCCCGATTGCTCCTTCCTCTTCGATCTCGATCCCGGCCTTCCCGAGCTGCCCAGGATCGGCCTGGCCTGCTGCCTCGCGCCGGGGCTGGAACGAGCAAGGTGGTACGGCCGAGGCCCCCACGAGTGCTACTCCGACCGCAAGGCGGGAGCCGCGCTGGGAATCTACGAGTCGAGCGTCGACGACCTGCAGGTGCCCTACGTGCTGCCGCAGGAGAACGGCAACCGCACGGAGCTGCGATGGCTCGAGATGGCGGGGGCCGGCGGAGCCTCGGCTCCGGCACTGAGGATCGACTCTCACGGGACCTTCGACTTCAGCGCCTCCCACCACGGCGCGAAGCAGCTCTGGGAGGCCCGGCACGGTTGCGACCTGGTTCGGATGCCGGAGCTATTCCTCTGCATCGACGTCGCGCAGCGGGGCCTCGGGACGGCCAGCTGCGGTCCCGACACCCTCGAGCGCTACCGGCTGCGTCCCGGTCCCTATCGCCTCGAACTGTCCCTTATGCCGCGTCGCTCGATGCCGCGGCCCGACAAGAGCTGAGAGAATGGAAGAAAGGCGCGAGAACTACCAGGCCGAGATCCACGACGACGACTATCTCTCGCGCTATGCCGCGCCGCGGCTCGACAGCCGCGGGCTGATCGACTCGTCCGGGCGGGAATCGGAGTCCCTGAACGGCCGCTGGAACTTCGGCGTCGACTGGTACGACACCTGCCTCAGGACCGGATGGTTCCTCGAGGAGGCCCGCGACGGATCGGGACGGCCCCTCCCCCTCGATTACGATTGGGAGGCGTGGGAGACCATGGCCGTCCCCGCGTGCTGGAACCTCGAGCGGCCGGAGCTCCTGTACTTCGAGGGCTCCGGCGTCTACACGAGGCGCTTCCGGTACCTTCCCCGTCGGAAAGCGGAGCGGGCCTTCCTGCGCTTCGAGGGGGCCCAGTATCGCGCAACGGTCTTCCTCAACGCTGTCTTCCTCGGAAGCCATGACGGCGGCTCGACTCCCTTCTGCGTAGAGATTACCGAGAGCGTTCGCCAGGACAACCGCCTAATAGTCGTCGTGGAGGCGCGCAGGCGGCGCGACCGGGTGCCCGAGGAGAACACCGACTGGTTCGATTACGGCGGGCTTTACCGCGACGTCCATCTTCTCCGGACGCCTCCGGCCTATATCCGCGACTGGTTCCTGCGGCTCGTGCCCGACGGCCGCTTCGGGACGCTGGCGCTCGATCTCAGGGTGAGCGGCGCCGACTCGGCCGACGCGCGCGTGCGCATCCCCGAGCTGGGCATCGACGCGGCCCTTCCCGTGCGCGGCGGGGCGGCCGGTCTCCGGCTCCCCGCCCGACCCGAGCTCTGGTCGCCGGATTCGCCGCGTCTCTACGACTTCGAGCTCGAGTGCGGAGAGGACCGCGTGCGCGACCGGATCGGATTCAAGGAAATGAGGGTCGAGGGCGGGGAGATCCTCCTCAACGGCGAGCCGATCTTCCTGAAAGGCATCTGCGTCCACGAGGACCACGCCGTCAAGGGCAAGACTACGGACGAGGCGACGATACGCTCGACGATAGCGCGGGCCAGGGAGCTCGGAGCCAATTACATCCGCCTCGCGCACTATCCCCACGACGGCCGCTTCGCGCGGCTCGCCGACGAGCTGGGGGTCCTGCTCTGGGCCGAGGTCCCGGTCTACTGGGCGATAGATTTCGCGAACCCGGCCGTCTACGCCGACGCCGAGAACCAGCTGGCCGAGCTCATCCTCCGGGATCGCAACCGCGCCTCAGTGGCGATCTGGTCCGTCGGCAACGAGAACCCCGACTCCGACGCCCGCCTGGCCTTCATGTCCCGACTCGCCGCCGCGGCGCGGGGCCTCGACGGCACGCGGCCGGTCTCCGCCGCGTGCCTGGTCGATCGCGAGGCGCTGGCCATACGCGACCGGCTGACCGAGCACCTCGATATAATCGGCGTGAACGAGTACTACGGCTGGTATGATCCGGACTTCGGGAAGCTCCCGCGCATGCTCGAGAATTCGAGGCCGGAGAAGCCCGTCGTGATCTGCGAGTTCGGCGGCGACGCCCGCGCGGGGTTCCGCGGCAGCGTCGACGACCTCTTCTCGGAGGATATGCAGGCCCGCGTCTACGAGCGGCAGCTGGAGGCGATCGCCGCCTGCCCGTTCGTCAAGGGCATATCGCCCTGGATACTCTACGATTTCCGATCCCCCAGGCGCCTCAACCGCCATCAGGAGGGCTTCAACCGGAAGGGCCTCGTCGACGCCGACCGCGTCACGGCGAAGAAGGCCTTTGCCGTGCTGCGCGACTTTTACGCGTCGCGGGCCTGATTGCCGCCCGCCCGGCGTCGCGCTATCATGGGCCCGGCATGAGCGTAACGCAGCAGGACATAGCCGATTCCCTCGAAGTCTCGCTGATTACCGTCCATCGCGCCCTCAATAATTCGGGCTACGTCTCGGCCGAGCTCAGGGAAAGGATACTCGCCTACGCGAAAGAGGTGAATTACGTTCCCCACAAGGCCTCGCAGGTATTGGTCCGTAACAAGACCAGGAAGATAGCCGTGTTCACGTCCACGCTGCCGCGCTATTTCTGGAACGAGATCAAGACCGGCGTGATGATCGGAGCCGAGCAGCTGCAAGCCTTCAATTATCAGGTGCATTACCGAATGATTCCCGAAAGGGATTCCCGAGCCTATCTCGATATCCTCGAAAGGGAGTTGAGCGAAGGACTGGAGGCGGTTGCCCTCGCCAACCAATGGATCTACGACATGGACGCGATCCTGTCCAGGATAGACGAATCGGGGATCCCCTACGTGACCCTCAACATCGACGCCTCGGATAGCCGCAGGCGATGCTATATCGGCCCCGATTACGCGGCTGGCGGCAGGCTGGCGGCCGAGTTCATCGGGAAATCCCTACTCTTCAAGGACAGGCCGCGCGTACTCGCGATCAATGCCCGCGCCGAGAGGCCCAGCGAATCGTCGAAGGCGCCCGACATCAACAAGCTGCGGATGGACGGCTTCTCGGAAGTCATGAAGAGCGAATACGGCGCAATCGAGCTCGAGACGGACCTGTCGACGACCGGGATCGCCCCGAGCGGGATCGGGAAGCGCATCGAAGGCATACTGAGGGAGAGGGCGGGCCGCTTCGACGCCATTTACCTCGTCCCCGCCTACAATGCCGAGTTCGTCCGCGCGATCGAGCGGGTCGGGATTGGGAGGTCGGCGGTCGTCCTCCACGACCTGGACGCCTCCTCTTCCCGCTACCTCGAGAAGGGCCTTGTGACGGCCGTGATCTACCAGAACCCTATCCTGCAGGGCTATTACGCCGTAAAGATACTCGAGCACCTCCTCGAATCCGGCCAGTCGCCCGGGCCCGAGACGATCCGGATCGTGCATAGCCTCGTATTCAGGCAAAACAAGGACCTCTACAAGAACCACTACCTTTTCGCCACGATGACAGAGTAGCGCGCCGCCCTCGGGGGACCTCGTTTGACAGCTGAGCCTTTGTATGATACACGTATATCTTATCAGCAGGCGCATGGGTATACCTCCGCCTGCAAGGGAGGCATTCGATGAAGAAAGCGATCTTCGCGCTCTCGTTGCTATTGATTGTCGGGGCCCTGCTCGCGGGCCAGTCGGGAGTGACGCTCAAGGCCCTCTTCTACAGTCCCGAGCTGACCGATCAATACAACGACATGGCGAAGGCCTATAAGGCCGCGACGGGCAACACGCTCGACATCACCGTCCTGCAGGACGACTATAAGACCGTGCTCAGCGCCAGGCTCAATTCCGGCGACATCCCGGACATCTTCATGAGCAGCGCCTACGCGGACAACGCGGCGTATAAGGACTACGACTACGACCTCACGGGACAGGACTTCATCAAGCAGCTCGAGCCGACGGCCCTGACGGGCGTAACCGTCGACGGCGAGGTGACCGGCTATCCCTTCCTGGTCCAGTCCCATTCCTTCATCTACAACAAGAAGCTCTTCGCCGACGCCGGGATCACGACCCTGCCCAGGACGATCGGCGAGTACGAGGCCGCGTGCGAGAAGCTGCAGGCCAAGGGCATCCAGCCCTTCGCCACCGGCTTCAAGGAATGGTGGGTATTCCCCCAGACGGCATGGCAGGTCCTCGCGTCCATCAAGGATTCCTACGGCGGAGACTACGCGAAGTTCGTCGCCCAGCTGGACAGCGGCGCGCTCAAGTTCAAGGACATCAAGCAGATGTCCGACGTCTTCGACATGCTGGACCTCATCAAGAAATACGGCGGGCCCAAGCCGCTCGAGTCGGATTTCAACGACCAGTGCGCCTCCTTCGCCGCGGGCAAGGTGGCGATGATCCATCAGGGCAACTGGGCCGAAGACTCGATCAAGAAGTCGAACCCGAATATCGATATCGGCTATCTCCTCGGGCCGACCGGCGGCTCGGCCGCCAAAGCCGGCATCATGTTCGACTCGAACCAGACTATCAGGATCGCGAAGGACGGTCCCAATCGGGCCGCGGCCGTGGCCTGGCTCAAGTGGCTCACGACCTCAGACTACGGCAAGAGCTGGATCCCCGAGAAGATCAACCAGCTATCGCCCATAATCGGGGCGAAGGCGTCCTCCGCGACCCTGGCCAAGGAAACGGTGAGCCTCCTCGCGAAGGGCACGCCGAGCTATCCGTGGTTCTATCAGCGGTTCCCGGCGGGCGCGGAGCAGGGCCTCGGAACCATCCTCCAGGGCTATAGCGCGGGCCAGACCGACCGGAAGCAGACGCTCGACCAGTTGGACGCCCTGTATACCAAGCTCGCGAGCGCCGCTCAATAGCGCAAGGTAAAGAGCGGAAATCCTCGGGCCGGGAGGTGCCCATCCTCCTCCCGGCCCGATCCGAAGGTGGGTCATGATATCGGCAGCCAGCAAGAAGCGCCTGGCGCGCGCGCTCGACTTTATCGCCCTGACCGCGCCGGCAGTCATCGTCATCCTGGTCTTCGTAGAGCTGCCCTTCCTCATGAGCGTCGCCTATTCGTTCACGAAGTGGAACGGCCTCGACAAGGTCCCGCAATTCATCGGATTGGCCAACTATCGGGAGCTTTTCACCGACGATCCCGACATGGCCCACGCCTTCGTCTTCACCATAGCCTTCACGGTCCTGATGGTCGTCCTCACGAATGTCGTCGCGATGCTCCTCGCCGTCGTCCTCGCCGGCGGCATCAAGGGCAGGAACGCCCTGCGCGCCGCCTTCTACGTTCCCAACATCATCAGCCTCATCATAATCGGCTACGTGTGGCGGTTCATCTTCTCGAAGGGCTTCGACTCCTTCCTGGACTTCACCCACGCCGGCGTCTTCGGCCTCAGCTGGCTAGGAGACGGAAGATTGGCCTTCGTCAGCGTCCTCGCCGTGTCCGTGTGGCAATCGATAGGCTTCTACCTCGTCATCTACATCGCCGGGCTGCAGACGGTCCCGCGCGACGTCATCGAGGCCTCCCTGCTCGACGGGGCCGGAAGCGCGACCAGGCTATGGCGCATCACCCTGCCCATGATCATGCCCTCCGTCACGGTCTGCGTCTTCTACTCCCTCTCGAACGCCCTCAAGTCCTTCGACGTCATCTTCAGCCTCACCTCGGGCGGCCCGGGCACCGCCACGACGAGCATCGCCCTCGACATCTACAAGACGGCCTTCGGCGCCAGCAGGTTCGGCTACGGATCGGCCAAGTCGGTCCTGCTCTTCCTCCTGATCCTGACCGTGACCCTCTTCCAGGTGACCGCCTTCAAGCGGCGCGAGGTGGAGGCATGAGGCGCGTCCTCTCCGGGTTCTTTACCGGCGCGATGTTCCTCCTCGCCGCGCTCTACCTCTATCCCCTCTTCCTCGTGGCGATAAACTCCCTGAAGACCTTCGCCGAGATTACGGCGAACGTCGTCGCGCTGCCGAGCCGGCCGACCCTGGATAACTTCAGGAACGCCTTCGCCCTCATGCAGTATCCGAGCCTCTTCGCGAACACCCTGGCCGCGACGGCCATCGGGACCTCGGGGGTGGTGCTGCTGAGCTCGGCCGCGGGCTACAAGCTCTCGCGCACGAAGACCAGGTACAGCTGGCTCGTCCTCGTCCTGTGCATCGCCCCCATGATGATACCCTTCCAGTCCTTCATGATCGCCCTGGTCAAGGTCTCGAGGTTCCTGCGCCTTACGAAATCGGTCTACGGGCTGGGGGTCATCTACTGGGGATTGGGAGTGCCGCTGTCCCTGTTCATGTACCACGGATTCGTGAAGACCGTCCCGAGGGAGCTCGACGAATGCGCGCTGATCGACGGCAGCTCCAGCCTGAGGACCTTCTTCGCGGTGATATTCCCGGTCCTTAAGCCGGTCACCGTCTCGGTCATCGTGCTTAACGCGATGTGGATGTGGAACGACTTCCTCCTCCCCCTCCTCGTGCTCAGCGGAGAGAAGAGATCCCAGACCCTCCAGCTCGCCGCGTACAATTTCTTCGGCCAGTACAAGATCGAATGGCATTACGCCATGGCGGGCGTCCTGTTGACGATTACGCCGGCAATAATATTCTATCTCGCGCTCCAGAAGCACATCATAGAGGGCATGGTGGCCGGCGCGGTAAAAGGCTAGGACGCATGAAATTCTTCGATGGAAATTGGCTCGTCAAGGAGGGCGTGACGCCTCATTTCGCCGCCGAGGCCTATGACGCCGTCGTCGACGGAGGTCGAGTCGCCCTGTACTGTCCCGACAGGCCCATCGGCGATCGCGGGGACACGGTGGACGGCGGCCTCTTGACGATCCGGCTCTCTTCCCCTTTCGAAGACGTCCTATGCGTCCGCATCTCGCACTTCGAGGGCGGCCCCGAGCGAGGCCCGCGGTTCGCGCTGAGGGCGGAGGGCTCCGCGGCCGGGATCTCGAGCGGGGAGGGCGCGATCGCGATCAAGGCGGGCAGTCTCGTCGCGCGCGTGCGCCGCAAGTCGCCCTTCCTCATCGAGTACCTCGGCGTGGATCAGGACGGCGCCGAGCGCAGGCTGACCTCCACGGGAGAGCGCCGTGCCGCCTGGCTCGCCGTGGAAGGCCAGGGGAGCTTCGTCGCCGAGCAGCTCTCCCTCGGAGTCGGAGAGCTCATCTACGGCCTCGGCGAGCGCTTCACGCCCTTCGTCAAGAACGGCCAGAGCGTCGACATGTGGAACGAGGACGGAGGCACATCGAGCGAGCAGTCCTATAAGAGCATCCCTTTCTACCTGAGCAGCGCCGGATACGGCCTCCTCGTGAACCATCCCGGCCGAGTCTCCTTCGAGGTAGGCTCCGAGCGGGTCGCCCGCGTGCAGTTCAGCGTTCCCGGCGAAGAGCTGGAGTACTTCCTCATCTACGGCCCGGGGCCCAAGGAGGTGCTCGCCAAGTACGCTCGCCTCGCCGGCCGGCCCGCCCTGCCTCCCGCCTGGTCATTCGGCCTTTGGCTGACGACCTCGTTCACGACCGCCTACGACGAGAAGACCGTCCTCGGCTTCATCGGCGGGATGGCCGCGCGGGACCTACCTCTGCGAGTCTTCCATTTCGACTGCTTCTGGATGAGGGAATACCGCCTCTGCGATCTCGAATGGGACGCCGCGGTCTTTCCGGAGCCCGAGGCCATGCTCGCCCGGATCAAGAGGATGGGCGTGAAGGTCTGCGTCTGGATAAATCCCTATATCGCGCAACGTTCCGCGATGTTCGCGGAAGGCAAGGAACGCGGCTTCCTCCTCGAGAAGGCGTCGGGCGGGGTCTGGCAGTGGGACCGTTGGCAGGCGGGCATGGCCATCGTCGATTTCACCAATCCGGGCGCCCGCGAGTGGTACGCCGGCAAGCTGGGCAGGCTCGTCGACATGGGCATCGACTGCTTCAAGACCGACTTCGGCGAGCGCATCCCGACCGACGTCCGATACTTCGACGGCTCGGACCCGGTGCGGATGCATAACTACTATACGCTGCTGTACAACGAGCTCGTGTTCGAGGTCCTGGAGGAAAAGCTGGGCAAGGGCGCGGCCGTCGTCTTCGCGCGCTCGGCCACGGTAGGCGGTCAAAAATACCCCGTGCATTGGGGCGGCGACTCATCGGCTTCCTTCGAATCGATGGCCGAGAGTCTCCGCGGCGGCCTCTCCCTCGGCCTCTCCGGCTTCGGCTTCTGGAGCCACGACATCGGCGGCTTCGAGGACAAAGCCTCCCCGGCGGTGTACAAGAGATGGGTCGCCTTCGGCCTCCTGTCCTCGCACTCGAGGCTCCACGGCAGCAAGGCCTACAAGGTCCCCTGGCTCTACGACGCGGAGTCCGTGGAGGTCCTCCGCTTCTTCACGAAGCTCAAGTGCCGGCTCATGCCCTACATTTTCGCCACGGCGGTCGAGGCCTCGAGCGCGGGGACCCCGGTCATGCGCCCGATGATGCTCGAATTCCCGGGCGACGAGGCCTGCGCCTACCTCGACCGGCAGTACATGCTCGGGCCCGATCTCCTCGTCGCCCCCGTCTTCGACGACGGAGGCGAAGTATCCTATTACCTGCCGGACGGGCTCTGGACGAGGCTGCTCCCTACCGCCGCTTCCCCCGAGCCGGCGACTCCGTCGGAAGCGGCGGCCTCGGTCGAGGGCGGCCGCTGGCTTCGCGAGAGGCACGGCTACCTGAGCCTGCCCCTCCTCGTCCGGCCGAACTCCATCATCCCCCTCGGGGCGGTCGACGACCTGCCCGACTACGACTACGCCGAGGGCGCGTCCTTCCACGTCTTCGAGCCCTCCGAGGGCTCGGAGGCCGTCGCCTCGCTGACCGACCTCGAGGGCCGGAGAGTCATGACCTGTCGCGCCCTGTTGCGTGGAAAGCGCCTTTCCGTCAAGATCGAGGACGGGAAAGGCCGCTATCGGGTCCACGTGCGCATGGCCCGCGCCGCGACGAGGGACGAGCTCGAACGCGGTTTCGAGCTCGAGGCGGGCGGGGCGATGGAGATCGACGTGGGCTGAGGGCAGCGGCGGGGAGAGACAGCATGGGGGATTCGAAGCTCGAGGACGAGAGGGACGCGCTCATACAGACCGTTACCGAGGCCTACTCCCGCGGCGCCATGGAGATGGCCGCCTTCGAGAAGGCGGTGACGCGCCTCAATACCTGCGCCGATCGAAGCGCCCTCGAGGCCGAGGCGGGACAGCTCGGCCTCCAATTGCCCGTCTCGGCGGCTACTCCGCCGAGCTTGGGCCGTCCCGACGCGGTGGAGCTGAGCTGCGTCAGCGGCAACCTGCGCAAGGAAGGCGATTGGGTGAAGGCGCGCGACTACAGGCTCGCGCTCAAGTCGTCCAATGCCAGGCTCGACCTGACGGAGTACGAGGGCGCCCGCGGCTTCCGCCTCTTCCTGGACGTCGACGCGGCCTCGAGCAACCTTCGGCTCACGGTGCCCGAGGGCTTCGAGGTGGAGGATAGGTTTTCGGAGCGCGTGAGCAGCGTGGTGCGTAACAAGCCCAAGGGCGACGGCGGCAGGGACAACCTCGTGGTGCTCACCGGATATCTCCGATCGTCGACGGTAAAGATTAAGTATCGCTCCTAGACTCGGCCTTCGCGCGTATTCTCGTCGCCTCCCTCGCTTCCCGTCGCAGCGAGAGCAGGGTCGAGCCCAGCACCGCCGCTATGATGCAACCCCCTCCCGCGAAGGCGTCGGGCCCGGGAGCCTCCCTCGTCGCCAGGAAGACCCAGACCGGGTTGAATACCGGCTCGAGGACGCCGATGAGGCTCGCGTCCATGGCCGTGACGCGCTTGATGCCGACGGAGAAGAGTACCGAGGCCAGGCCGATCTGCAGGACGCCGAGCGCCGCGATCGCCGCGATGGATCGCGCGTCGATCCGCGGCGCCGGCAGGAAGAGGCAGATCGCGAGGGAGATGGCCGCGGCGAGGACGTGCGAGAGGAGGGCCGACTCGACGGGCGAGCCGTTCTTCTGCATCCTCATGAAGATAGTATAAAGGGCGAAGGTGAGGCCCGCCGTCGCGGCCGCCGCGTCGCCCAGGAGTCCGTCCCCGCCCGATCCCCCGCCGGCGGCGGGAGCGCCCGCGAAGAAGAGGCCCATCCCGAAGGCGACGAAGGCGAGGGCGACCCACTGCTCCGGCTTCGGCCTCTCCTTGAGGGCGAAGGAGCCGATGATCGCCACGTAGACCGGCTCGCCGTACTGGAGGAGTATCGCGTTGGCCGACGTCGTCGCCTTGTTCGCGTAGACGAAGAGCAGCATCGTCGCCGCGTTGGCGAGGGCGGCGCAGACCTGTGGCCCGGAGAGCGTGAAGCGGGGCCTCCGGATCCAGGCGAGGATGAAGAGGGCGGCGACGGCGCTGCGCCCGCAGGCGATCGCGAAGGGATTCCAGTCGAGGAGCTTGATGAACAGCCCCGCCAGGCTCCAGAGGAGGGCGCAGCCGGCCATCGCGGCGACGCCGAGGCCGCGCGGTCCGCCGAGGAGCGCCTTCGTCCCGCTCATTCGAGCCGTCCCGGCATGATTACGCATGTCGCGGATTATAGCCGCGCGGCGCGGGGCGATAAAGGCGCTAGCGCGCCTTGGCCTGGCTCGCGACCGCGCGCGCCGCTTCCTCGATCTTCGCCTGGTCGCCGAGATAGTAGTGCCGAAGGGGCTTCAGACCGTCGTCGAGCTCGTAGACGAGGGGGATTCCCGTCGGGATGTTGAGCTCGACGATATCGGCATCCGAGACCCCGTCCAGGTATTTGACGAGAGCGCGGAGGCTGTTGCCGTGCGCCGTGATCAGTACCCGCCGGCCATCTCGTATCTCGGGAGCGATGTGGTCGCGCCAGGCCGGCAGGAAGCGGCCGACGGTATCCTTGAGGCATTCCGTGGCGGGCAGGAGGCCGGCCTCGACTCTGGAGTAGCGACGATCGAGCCTCGGATGCCTGGGATCGTCGTCCCCGAGGGCGGGAGGTCTCACGTCGTAGCTGCGGCGCCAGGTCTTGACCTGGGCCTCGCCGTACTTCTCGGCCGTTTCGGCCTTGTTGAGGCCCTGGAGGGCGCCGTAATGGCGCTCGTTGAGGCGCCAGTCGCGCTGTACGGGGATCCACATGAGATCCATCCGGTCGAGGACGAGCCAGAGGGTCCGTATCGCGCGCTTCAGCACCGAAGTGAATGCGATATCGAAGACGAAGCCCTCTTCCCCCAAC
Source organism: uncultured Treponemataceae bacterium (assembly GCA_964396415.1). Classification (GTDB taxonomy): domain Bacteria; phylum Spirochaetota; class Spirochaetia; order Treponematales; family Rectinemataceae; genus UBA1306. Next base: position 60,739 of record CAYNFM010000004.1, read on the forward strand.
AGTTTCCCCGCCGCTTCCGCTTCCTGTCTTCCTTGCTCGGACAGGTCCACGTCGGTCCAGCCGGTAAAGAGGTTCTCCTTGTTCCAAACGCTCTCGCCGTGCCGCAAGAGGACTAACCGCTTCATGTCCCGCCTCCTATTCCCGTTCGATCGGAAATATACTGACGGATGCGACGCGGCGCGAATACATTCTTCGACGGCGGCTCGGGACGACGGCCGCGGGACCTCCGAAGCCTCAGCCTCCAGGCCATCGCGGCCGCCTCGAGGACGATCCGGCCGGATATCTTCGAGACGCCGCTCGCGCGGCCGCGAAAGGCGATCGGCGATTCGACGATGCTGAGGCCGCTCTCCCATGCGGCGAAAGTGGCCTCCATCTGAAAGGCGTAGCCGCGGGATCGGAGCGAAGGGAGGTCTATCGACTCGAGGGCGGATCGGCGCCAGCACTTGAAGCCGCTCGTCAGGTCTCCTATCCCGAGTCCGGTGACGGCTCTGGCGTAGAGATTGGCCGCCCGGCTGAAGGCCCGCCTCCAGGGCTGCCAGCGGCGCGCGCGCGCTCCGCGGGCGTAGCGGCTGCCGATGACGAGGTCGTGCCCCTCGGCCGCGGCGAGGAGGGGGCCTATCGAGGCCGGATCGTGGGAGAGGTCGGCGTCCATCCGGATAGCCGACTCGTACTCTCCGGCGAGGAAGCGGGCGAAGCCGGCCGCATAGGCCGTTCCGAGGCCCAGCTTGCGCTTTCGGGCGATGAGGGAGAGGCGGCCCTCCGTCGCGGCGAGGGAGCGCAGGTATTCGCCCGTGCCGTCCGGGGAGGCGTCGTCGACCACGAGGACGCCGCGGTCAATATACGATCCGAAGCGGGCTTTCCCCGACCCAGGCGGACCGGTTAATATCTCGGCCATGGACGATCCGCGTTCCGAACGGCTGTACTACCTCGATTGGCTCAGGTTCCTCGTCGTGCTCTCCCTCGCCCCATTCCATGCCGCCTTGAGCTTCACGGGCATGGGCGCGGTCTTTGTCTACGATACGCCGGTGCGCGACGCGATCCTCGCCGGGCATGTCCCGGAGGCCGGCCCAGCCGCCCTCCGTCTCTTCACCGTCTTCTTCGACAACTGGTTCATGCACCTGCTATTCCTCGTTTCCGGCGTCGGAGCAGCCTACTCGCTCCGGAAAAGAGGGGCCCGCGCCTTCGTCGGGGAGCGCGCGAACCGCCTACTCATCCCGCTCCTGCTCGGGACTCTGCTCGTCGTCTCGGTCCAGTCATGGCTGAGAGCCTTGTCCTTCGGGACTTTTTCGGGCGGCTTCCTCTCTTTCTACCCGCATTTCTTCAACGGTATCCACGGCTCCGTGACCAGCCCGGGAAACTACGATTGGGGCCATCTCTGGTTCCTCGCCTATCTCTTCGTGTTCTCCGTCCTCGCCCTGCCGCTCTTCCTTCGCATGGAAGGCGCAGGTCCCGCCTCGCGCCATCCTTCGGCGGCCTCGAGGCTCTCGGAGGGCGCGAGCATCCTCGCTCCCGCCCTCTGGATCGCCGTTCTCGAGGCCCTTTTCCGGCCCGGTTGGCCTGGCTACCAGAACCTCGTCGCCGATTGGGCGAACTTTACCGTCTATCTTTCCTTTTTCGTATTCGGCTATCTGGCCGGAAAGGAGCCGGGACTCCTCGAGGCCGTCGAGCGCGCGAGGTGGGCGGCCCTCGGCCTCGGTCTCGCGGCCTTCGCGGCCCGGCTCGGGACCTACCGGCTCTTCCGCGTCGGCCCGGGCTACGATCCCGCCAATGTCGCGGCCCAGGCCCTGCGGGGGCTCGCGGCCTACGGCCTCGTCCTCGCCTTCGTCGGCTTCGGAAGGCGGCGCCTTAACCGAGCCGGGCCCGGCTTCGGCTGGGCCCGGGATCTCTCCTTTCCCCTGTACGTGCTTCATTTCGCGCCCCTGTGCGCGGCGATATACCTGCTCGACGGGTCGGGCCTTTCGGTGTGGACGCGTTGGGCGATCGCGGTCGCGGCGTCCTGGGGATTCGTGGGCCTGTTCACGGTGATCTCTCGCTACGTGCCGCCCCTGCGCGACTTCTTCGGGATCCGGAAACCGGCGGCCCGAGGGGATCGCGGCCGAGCCGCGGCTATGGCGGCAGCAGTCTCCGGTACACCGCCAGATCGCGAGGGGAAAAGCAGCAGAAGGTGACGTCGATCGGTGGGCTTCCGGCGAGGGACTCGCGGACCGTCTCGACGGCGATTCCCGCGGCCTCTTCGATGGGGTAGCCGTAGACGCCCGTGCTGATGGAGGGGAAGGCGACGGATCCGAGCCCCTTCTCGCGGGCGATCTCGAGGCATCTTCGGTAGCAGCTCGCGAGAAGCCGGCTTTCGCCGGCGCCTCCGCCCCGCCACACGGGGCCGACGGCGTGGATGACGAACTTCGCGGGGAGGGCGTATCCCCGCGTGATCTTGGCCTCCCCCGTGCGGCAGCCGCCGAGGCCGCGGCATTCCGCCAAAAGCCCCGGCCCCGCCGCGCGGTGGATGGCTCCGTCGACCCCGCCTCCGCCCAGGAGGGATTCGTTCGCCGCGTTGACGATCGCGTCGACGCGCAGGACGGTAATATCGGCGAGTATCGCTTTCATGGTCGGGAATCAGTCTACATGCGATATAGGATCCTGAAAAGCTTTCGCGCATCCCGCGAAGGCCGGCGCGGCGATCGACGCGGCCGGCCTTCGCCTAGGCGATCGACCCTAGTTCTCCGAAGGAGCCTCGCCTTGCATCGGCGAGCCTTGCATCATCGGTCGATTGAGGTCGTCGAGGGATCCCATCGGGTGTCGATGCTCGAAGCGGGATCGCATGCGCTCCTTGAGGGCGCTCTCGTATTTCGCGAAATTGTCGTTGCCCATGATGCCTTTGAGCTGGATCCGCGCGGTCATGAGGGCCTTGTCGATCTCGACCCTGAATTGACCCTTCTTCTCGATGAGGGCGTTGATCGCCTGCGCGTCGGGATTCGCCGGGAGCAGGGCTTCGGCGATCTGGGCTTGGACCAGCCTGATGTGCGTGAAATCGGCGCGCACGGCCTCTCGAGCGGATTTCTCGATCGTCTGCACCTGCGCGATCTGGTCGTCCGTCAGTCCGAAGCCTTTCAGCATGCCGTTCACGTTGCGCATCGGGTCTCGGCCTTGGCCCTGGGCCTGCGCGAAAATCGCAGCGGGGAGAAGAACTGCGACGAGAACAATGAGAGAACGTTTCATCCGTAGCCTCCTGATCGTTTCTGTATTGAAAATACAACGCTGGGCCGCGGAAGTATCTTACATTTGTATGTAGAAATCCTTACGAATCCCTTGGGCTCTCGCCCGCCCGCCGCGTGCGGATCGAGGTCGATCCTATATCGGCGCCTTCCACAGGACCTGCGCGGTCACCTCTCCCAAGGTCGCGACGCCCGTCATCTTCATCGCCTTCTTGAGGTCCGCCGCGAGCGTGGCCATCTGAGCGCTCACCGCGTCCTCGCCCCCGCCCACCGCGGCCCTGACGAGGTCGCGGCCGACGAGGACGGCCTGGGCCCCGAGGGCGAGCATCTTGAGGACGTCGTAGCCCGTCCTCACTCCGCCGTCGGCGACGATGAAGGCCTTGCCGCCGATGCGCGCGACGATCGAGGGAAGGACCTCGGCCGTGCCGGGCGAATGGTCGAGGACCCGGCCGCCGTGGTTGGAGACGACGACGACCCTGGCGCCGGCCTGGACCGCCGCCTCCGCGTCCTCTGCGCACATGACGCCCTTGATAACGAAGGGCAGCGAGGTCGACGCGGCCAGCTCGCGCAGCTCCTCGACCGTCTTCCTGAACACCGGCTGGCCGTGGGCGTTCATCGCGTACGAGCCGTGGCCGTCCACGTCGACGCCGACGGCGGCGCAGCCCTCCTTCTCGGCCTTTTCCATGAAGGCTTTGATCGCGTCTTGAGAACGGGGCTTTATTATCTGGACGCCCCAGCCGCCCGCTTCCGCGATGGCCTCGATGCCGTAGGGCCGCTCGAGCGAGTAGTTGAAGGAGTCGCCCCTCCAGCCCATCGATCCGGCGGCCCTGCATCCTCGGACGACGGCGCGGCAGAACTCGGCCTCGGTTATGACGGACTCGCCCCCGAAGCTGTTGACTCCCGACACGCTCGCGCCCATGACCGGCATCGCGAGCTCGCGCCCGAGGAAGTCCAGCCGGCAGTCGGGCTGGAAATCGGGCCCGATGAGGCGGGCGTTGAGTTTGAGCTCCGCGAGGGCCTTGACGTTGTTCGCGAAGGAAGCTCCCGTACCCGGCCCGCCCATGCCTATCGGCGAGCCGTAGGAGTGCCCCTGGCAGATCCTCGTATCGAGGCCGTCGCAGATCTTGTAGCCGGCGCAGATGCCCTTGAGCTTGGTCCGCGCCACCTCCCTCGCCTCTTCCAACGATATGTTCGCCTCCGACATGATGCAGCCCTCCTTATCGCCCGTCTTCCGTTCCTCGGATACGATTCATAATATACATCGACTTGCCCCGGCGGCGAGGAGGCCTGTACATTTGTGGAAAGGGGGCGGGGAATGGACTATAGGATCGAGCAGGACAGCATGGGCGGGATTCGGGTCGCCTCCGACAGGCTCTGGGGCGCCCAGACGCAGCGATCGCTGGAGAATTTCCGCATCGGGCGCGAGCCCATGCCGATCGAGGCGGTACTCGCCATCGTCTCGATAAAAAGGGCCTCGGCCCTCGCGAACGGCCGCTTGGGAGCGCTGGCCCAGGACAAGGTCGCCGCCATCGTCGAGGCTTGCGACGCCGTCCTCCGCCGAGAGCTCGACGGCCATTTCCCCCTATCGGTCTGGCAGACGGGCTCCGGCACGCAAACCAACATGAACGTCAACGAAGTGATAGCCAACTACGCGAGCTCCAGGGCCGGGGAGCCCCTCGGTTCCAAGAAGCCCCTGCACCCGAACGACGACGTCAACAAGTCCCAGTCGAGCAACGATGTCTTCCCCGCCGCCATGCGGATCTCCGCCGCCCTCAAGGCCAGGGACGAGCTCCTGCCCGCCGCCCGCTCCCTGCAGGCTTCGCTCGAGGCGAAGGCCGCGGAGTTCCGGGGCATCGTGAAGACGGGGCGGACCCATCTCCAGGACGCCGTGCCGATAGGCCTGGGGCAGGAGTTTTCGGGCTATGCGGAACAGCTCCGACTGGGGATAGGCCGGATCGAGACGGCACTGGAAGGGACGATGTTCCTACCCTTGGGCGGCACGGCCGTAGGCACGGGCCTCAACGCCCCGGCGGGCTTCGACGCCCTGGCCTGCGAGGAGCTCGCCGTCGCCAGCGGCCTCCCCGTCAAGCCGGCGCCGAACAAGTTCGCCTACATGGCCGCGCACGACGACCTCGTCAACCTCTCGGGATCGCTCAACGCCTTGGCAGTCGCTCTCGCGAAGATCGCCAACGACCTGAGGCTCATGGGCTCGGGCCCGAGGGCCGGCCTCGGCGAGCTCTTCCTGCCCGAGAACGAGCCCGGCTCCTCCATCATGCCCGGCAAGGTCAACCCGACCCAGGTCGAGGCGATGACCATGGTTTGCGCCCAGGTCTTCGGCAATCACGCGACCGTCACCTTCGCGGGGGCCTCGGGCCAGCTCGAGCTCAACGTCTACAAGCCCGTCATCATCTACGACCTTCTGCAGTCCATCGACCTCCTGGCCGGGGCGATGGCGAGCTTCGACGAACGCTGCGTGCGCGGCATCAGGGCCAACGAGAGGCGGATGCGAGAGGACCTCGGGCGGAGCCTCATGACGGTGACCGCCCTCAACCCCCGGATCGGCTACGACGCTGCCGCGAAGATAGCCGCCCTCGCGCACGAGAAGGACCTCACGCTCAGGCAGGCCGCGATCGAGCTGTCCATCCTGAGCGGCGAGGAATTCGACGCGCTGGTCAGGCCCGAAGCCATGATCTAGCCGGGGAAGCGCGAGAAGAGGAGCCCGAAACCCCAGTTGCCGAGGAGGACGGCGGCGACCAGCGAAAGCAGCTCGAGGAGGCCGAAGGACGCCAGCGCGGCCCCGACGAGTCCGACGGAGAGGGAGAGGGCCGCCGCCCCCAGCGAGAGGACGAAGAACAGCGCGCCGAAGATCATCTTCTTTACGAGGAGCGGAGTGGTCACCTTGTGGAACCGCAGATTGCCGTCGATGAGGCCCGCCGCGAAGGCGAGGAGGACAGAGAAGGGCAGGAAGGCGGCGAGGACCCGCGTCGCGTCGACGAGGGCCGCCCTGAGCGCGCCTTCGCCGAGGATCGCGAGGACGATGGCCAGAAGGACGATCAAGGGGGCCAGGCCCTGGGCCAGATGGACGATGATGGGATGGATATGCAAGTCGAGGACGCGCTTGCGCTTCTCGGAAATCCTCTCCTCGTAGGGCTCGAAGGCCTTGGCGGGGACGCCGCAGGCCGGGCAGAGCTTGCCGACCTTGTCTGCCTCCATGATGTATCCGCAGGCCTTGCATCGAACGTACTGCTTCATCTCGCTCTCCTTCCGGCTCGGCCCGAGTCGGGCCGGCTCGTAGCCACGAGTATAGGGCCCTGGCGGGCAGCGGGCAAGGACGAGGCTTGACTTCGATGAGGATGGGGTTATGCTTAACTGGCCGATAGGGAACCGCGGCCATGGCTCCAGCTCAGAACGGGAGGGATCACCATGAAGGGAACGATTGCCGAGAAGATCCTCAAGGCCCATCTGCTCGAGGGGAAGCTGCTTCCAGGTGAGGAGATCGGGATCAGGATCGACCAGACCCTTACCCAGGACGCCACCGGGACGATGGTGTACCTGGAGTTCGAGTCCATGGGGCTCGAGAGGATCAGGAACGAGCTCGCGGTCAGCTATATCGATCACAACGTGATCCAGACGGACTATCGCAACGCCGACGACCATCGCTTCCTCCAATCGGCTGCGCGCAGGTACGGAGTCATCCTCTCCCAGCCGGGCAACGGGGTCTCCCACCACATCCATCGCCAGAGGTTCGGCATACCGGGCAAGACCCTCCTCGGGTCGGACAGCCACACGACGACGGGCGGCTGCCTCGGCATGCTCGCGATGGGCGCCGGCGGGATCAGCGTGGCGATGGCCATGGCGGGCCTGCCCTACTATATCAACGTGCCGGAGATTTGGAGGATCCGGGTCGAGGGGGCCTTCCAGCCCTTCGTCTCGGGCAAGGACCTCATCCTCAGCCTGCTCAAGGACTACAGCTGCGCGGCGGGAGTCGGCAAGATCATGGAGTTCGACGGCCCCGGGCTGCGCAACGTGGACATGGCGGCGCGCGCGACGGTGGCCAACATGTCCGTGGACATGGGCTTCACCGCCTGCGTCTTCCCTTCGGACGAGATCACGAAAGACTTCCTCGCGCGCAACTCGCGGCCGGGGGACTTCGCCCCCCTCGCCGCCGACGCGGGCGCCGAGTACGAGCGGACCACGGACGTGAATCTCGGCGACATCGAACCGATGGTCGCCTGCCCGAGCAATCCCGACAACGTAAAGGCGGCGAAGGACCTCGGCGACGTCGTCGTCCACCAGGTCATAATCGGCTCCTCCTGCAACGGCGATTTCAGGGACTTCATGATCGCCGCCAAGATCGTCGAGGGCAAGCTGCGCCATCCCGACCTGAGCTTCGAGATCAACACCGGCAGCCGGCAGACCCTCGAGAACATCCTGACCGCCGGGGGACTCGCCTCCCTCATCGACGCGGGCGCGAGGGTGCACGAGCCCGGCTGCCTCGGCTGCATCGGCATGGGCCAGGCTCCGGCCACGGGCACCAACTCGCTGCGCACCTTCCCCCGCAACTTCAAGGGCAGGAGCGGTACCCTCGACGACGCCGTCTACCTCTGCTCTCCGGAGACGGCCGCGGCCTCGGCCCTGACCGGAAGGATCACCGATCCCAGGACCTTGGGGGCCTATCCCTCCGTCGAGTACCCCGAAACCTATAGATTCAACCCGAAATGGCTCGTCATGCCGCCCGAGGATCCGGGAAAGGCGGAGCTGATCAAGGGTCCCAACATAAGGCCCTTCCCGCGCTTCCCCGAGCTCGAGGATTCGATAAAGGGCGAAGTCCTCATTAAGGTCAAGGACGACGTCAGCACCGACATCATAATGCCAGCCGGCACCCAGGTCCTGCCTTTGCGCAGCAACATCCCCGAGATCAGCAATTACGTGTTCTACGTGATCGACAAGGATTTCGCCAAGCGGGCCAAGGAAAAGGGCGGGGGGGTGGTCGTCGGCGGAGCGAACTACGGTCAGGGCTCCTCGCGCGAGCACGCCGCCCTCGCGCCCCGCTACCTCGGCGTAGGGGCCAAGATAGCCAAGAGCTTCGCGCGGATCCACAAGGAGAATCTCATAGACTTCGGCATCCTCCCCCTCGAGTTCGCCGATCCCTCGGACTACGACAATATCGCCCAGGGCGATCTCGTCGAGCTCTCCGGCCTGCGCGCCTTCGTCGCCTCCGGCGTCTCGGGAACGGAACTACGCGTCGGAGGCTCTCCGGTCAAGGTCGTCCTCGACGTCTCGCCCCGGCATAGGAGGATTCTCCTGGCCGGCGGCGTGCTCAATATGGCGCAAGGAGGGATGGATGCAGACTGAATACGACGCGGTGATCGTCGGCGCCGGCGGCGCCGGTCTCTATGCGGCCCTCGAGGCCTCCGGCGCGGGAAGGGTCGCCGTGATCTCCAAGCTCTATCCCGTGCGAAGCCACACGGGCACCGCCCAGGGGGGCATAGGCGCGGCCCTCGGCAACCTGGAGGAGGACAAGCCCGAGTGGCACGCCTTCGATACGATCAAGGGCGGGGACTATCTCGTGGATCAGGACGCCGCGGCCATCCTCGCCGACGAGGCTGTCCAGGCGGTCTACGACCTCGAGAACATGGGCCTGCCCTTCAGCCGGACCCCCGACGGCCGCATCGACCAGCGCCGCTTCGGCGGCCACACGCGCAACTTCGGCGAGGCTCCCGTGCGGCGGGCCTGCTACGCCGCCGACAGGACCGGCCACATGATCCTGCAGACCCTCTACCAGCAGTGCATCAAGAACGACGTGGAGTTCCTCGCCGAGTTCCACGCGGTCGACCTCATCATGGACGGCCCCGCCTGCAGGGGCCTCGTCGTCCTCGAGCTCAGGACCGGGGAGCTGCACACCATCAGGTCCAAAGCCGTCATGCTCGCGACCGGCGGCTTCGGCAGGATGTTCAAGACTACCTCCAACGCCTACGCCAATACGGGCGACGGCCTCGCCCTGGCCCTCCGCAGGGGCGTCCCCCTCGAGGACATGGAGTTCTACCAGTTCCACCCCACCGGGATCGCCGGCCTGGGCATCCTCATCACCGAGGCGGTGCGGGGCGAGGGCGGGATACTGAGGAACAGGCAGGGCGAGCGCTTCATGGAGGAATACGCGCCCAAGCTCCTCGACCTGGCTCCGCGCGACCTCATCAGCAAGGCCATCCTGAGCGAGCTCAAGCGCGGCAACGGCATGCGCGGCGACCGGCAGATCGACGACTACGTCCTCCTCGACGCAACCAAGCTCGGGAAGGAGGTCGTCGAGGAGAAGATCCCCGACATCGCCGATTTCTGCCGGACCTATCTCGGCATCGATCCCGCCGTCCAGCCGATACCCGTCCAGCCCACGGCCCACTACGGCATGGGCGGCATCCCCACCGACCTCCACGGCCGCGTCCATCGCGGGGGCGGCGAGGGGAGCTATCTCGGGCTCTACGCCGCCGGTGAGTGCGCCTGCGTCTCGGTGCACGGCGCCAACAGGCTCGGTACCAACAGCCTCGTCGACCTCGTCGTCTTCGGGCGACGGGCGGGCAGGCACATAGCCGATTTCATCGCCAACGCCGACCTGGGCCGCGTCGCCTCGGGCAGCGACTCCTATGCGCGCGACAAGGTCGCCCGGCTGAAGAGCGGGAAGGGCGCGCACGGCGGGAAGATCCGCGAGACCCTCCAGAAGACCATGATGGAACAGGTAGGGGTGATACGGGAAGGCTCCGAGATGCGGGCGGCCATCGCCACCATCGAAGGCATTCGCGACGACTACCGCGAGGCCAGGGTCCAGGATCCCGACGCCTCGTTCAACACCGACCTCCTCGAGCTCCTCGAGCTCGAGAATCTCCTAGACCTCGCCTACGTCACGGCCCACGCCGCGCTCCGCCGCGAGGAATCGAGGGGAGGCCACACGCGCTCGGACTTCCCCGAGAGGGACGACGGCCGCTGGCTCAGGCATTCTCTCGTCAGGCTCGCGGACGGGAAGCCCGAATTCTCCGATAAGAGCGTCGACACGAGCCTCTTCGCTCCCAAGCCGAGGGTATATTGATGAAGATAACCTTCGCCATTCAGCGTTTCGATCCCGAGAAGGACTCGAGTCCCCATTTCGAGGATTTCGAGCTCGATCTGGCCCCCGAGGCCAGGGTTCTCGACGGCCTCGTGCACATCAAGACCTATCTCGACGGTACCCTCGCCTTCCGCAAGAGCTGCGCCCACGGAATCTGCGGCTCGGACGCGATGCTGATCGACGGACAGGAGAGGCTCGCCTGCAAGACTCTCCTCCGGGACCTGGGGGCCGCCGAGGGCTCATCGATCCGCATCGAGCCCCTCAAGTGCCTCCCCCTCCAGCGCGATCTCATGGTCGACCAGGAACCCTTCTTCTCGGCCTATCGCTCGGTCAAGCCCTATCTCATCAACGCCGAGCCCGCCGGCCCCAAGGAGAGGAAGCAGAGCCAGGCCGAGCGCGAGGAGATAGACGATGCCACCAAATGCATCCTCTGCGCATCCTGCTATTCGGCCTGTCCCGTGCTGCGGGACAAGAACCCCGCCTTCATCGGGCCCGCCGCCGTCCTCAACGCCGCGCGCTTCGTCTTCGACAGCCGCGATCGGGGCACGGGCGAGCGCCTGCCGGCCCTGGACCGGCCCGACGGCGTCTGGGCCTGCGAGAGCAAATTTCGATGCACACAGGTCTGCCCGAGAGGCATAAAGGTCACGAAAAGCATTAACTTAACCAAGAGGAGAATCGAAAGCCTGAACAAGCAGTGAGAGGTGGACCGTGAAACTGATGGAATACCAATCGCGGCAGCTGCTCGAGGAGTACGGGATCCCCGTGCCCGAGGCCGAGGTCGCCGATACCCCGGAGGCGGCGTCCGCCGCCCAGGCCAAGCTGGGGGGAATGGTCGTCGTCAAGGCCCAGGTCCTCTCGGGCGGCAGGGGCAAGGCCGGAGGCGTCCGCATCGCGAGGACCCCCGAGGACGCCGCGGCCGTAGCCGGGCGCATACTCGCCCTCGAGATCGGCGGCCATCGGGTGCAGAGGCTCCTCGTGACGAGGGCCGTGAAGAGCGTCAAGGAATACTACCTCAGCGTCCTCGTCGACCGGAATTCCAAGGGCATCGAGGCCGTGTTCAGCGACAAAGGCGGGATCACCATCGAGGAGGCCGCGGCCGGCCATCCCGGCAGGATACGCCACATCGCGCTCGATCCCTTCCGCGGCCCCGACGAGGCGGCCTTCCTCGCGGGCATGGGCGCCGACGACCAAGGAGCCGTCGGCGGAGGCGCGCCGGGCTCGGGCGCTCTCGACCCGAAAGTCGCGCGCGGCATCTACGAGATCGCCGCCTCCCTCTATCGCCTCTGCTCCGAGAAGGACTGCAGCCTCGTCGAGCTCAACCCCCTCTCTCTCGTCGAGGGAGGGAGGCTCGTCGCCCTCGACGCGAAGATCGTGGTGGACGACAACGGCCTCCCGATGCACCCCGAGCTCCTTCCCCTGCGCAATCCCGAGGAGTACGGGAGCGACGAGATCGAGGCGCGCGAGGCCGGCCTCAGCTACGTGGGCCTGGACGGGAACATAGGCTGCATGGTGAACGGCGCCGGGCTCTCGATGGCCACGATGGACCTCATCAAGTACTACGGCGCGGCGCCCGCCAACTTCCTGGATATCGGGGGGAGCTCGAACCCGGAGAAGGTGGTCAAGGCCTTTTCCATCCTCACGGGAAAGCCCGGCGTCAAGGCCATACTCATCAATATCTTCGGCGGCATAACCCGTTGCGACGACGTCGCGAACGGCATCATCAAGGCGAGGTCGATGATAGAGATCGGCGTGCCGATCGTCATCAGGCTCATCGGCACCAATGACGCGAAGGCGAAAGAGATATTGAAGGAGGCCGGGATCGAGGCCTACAACGACCTCGGCGAGGCCATCAAGCGAGTGGTGTCCTACGTGAACGGGGGCGCGGCATGAGCATCCTGGTGGACGGGGATACGAAAGTCATCGTTCAGGGCATCACGGGACGGGACGGCTCCTTCCATGCGAGGAGCATGCTCGCCTACGGCACCAAGGTGGTGGGCGGCGTCACTCCGGGCAAGGGCGGGACGAGCGTCGACTCGATGCCCGTATTCGACGCCGTAGACGAGGCCGTGCGATCGACGGGCGCCGACGCGAGCATCATCTTCGTCCCGGCCCGTTTCGCCACGGCCGCCATACGGGAGGCGGCCGACAGTCCCATCAGGCTCATCGTGTGCATTACCGAGGGAGTCCCCCTCGTGGAGATGGCGCAGAGCTACCGATACGTCAAGGACCGAGGCAAGCTGCTCGTCGGGCCCAACTGCCCTGGTCTCATCTCTCCCGGCAAATGCAAGATAGGCATAATGCCGGGGCAGATCCATACGCCCGGCGGCGTCGGGGTGATCTCGCGCTCGGGCACTCTCACCTACGAGATAGTCTACAACCTGACCAAGGCCGGCCTCGGCCAGTCCACCTGCATCGGCATCGGGGGCGACCCCATCACGGGCCTCGGCTTCGTCGAAGTGCTGGAGATGTTCGGAAAGGATCAGGGCACGGACTCGGTCGTCATCATCGGCGAGATCGGCGGCGAGGCGGAAGAGGAAGCCGCCGACTACGTCAAGCGCGGCTACCCCAAGAAGGTCGTCGCCTTCATAGCGGGCAGGACGGCCCCGCCGGAGAAGAAGATGGGTCACGCGGGCGCCATCATCTCGGGCAGCCGCGGCACGCCCGATTCCAAGATCAAGGCCTTCGGCGACGCCGGCGTGACCGTGGTGGACCGTCCCGACCAAATCCCCGCGGCCCTGCGGGGCTAGGATGCTCAACAACAGCTTCGACCTGCTCGAAGAGATCCTCTCCGACGGTCGGGCGCTGGACAATAAGGCCGAAGACTTCCATGCCCTCCCGCCTCGGGCGAACGGGCGTCGTCTCGACGCTCTCCGCGACGGCGCCGCGCGTGCCAACGGCGATATTCGTGCCGAATGCTCCGGGGAGGACGATCCGGCCTATCGGCAAAGCAGGGTCGACAGCCTCCTCTGGGCCTACCGCGACGTGGGCTATCTCTACGCCGATCTCAACCCATTGGGCGAGTCCTACTCCGAGGAATTCACCTCCCTGAGCCAGGTAAAGGAGAAGAACTTCCATCGCCTCGGCCTCGAGGAGTTCGGCCTTTCGGACGCCGACCTCGACGCCGAGTTCTTCGCCGGCGGCGGCCTGCGCGCGACAATGCCGCTTCGGGATATCCTCGAGACGTTCCGCCGCATCTATTGCGGCTATATCGGCGTGGAGTTCCTCCATATCCAGAACAAGGACATGCGCCAATGGCTCATCTCGCGCATGGAGGACAGCGCCTATTCCCCCCCCCTCGACGAGGCGCAGAAGCGGATCATCCTCGGGGATCTCGTCGAGGCCGAGGAGCTCGAGCGCTTCCTGCAGAGAACCTTCATCGGCCAGAAGCGCTTCTCCCTCGAGGGATCGGAGGCCGTCATCCCGGCCCTGCACTTCCTCCTCGACGGCGCCGCTCCGCGCGGGATAGAGCGTATCGTGATGGGAGCCTCCCATCGCGGCAGGCTGTCCATCCTCTCGCTCATCGTCGGCAAGCCCCTCGAGGAGCTCCTCTATCTCTTCGAGGAAGGCTTCACGCCCGGGGTCTTCGGCGGCTCGGACGACGTGAAGTACCATATCGGCTACTCCTCGATCCACCGCAACGACGACGGCTCCTCGGTGGCGATCAGTCTCGCGCCCAACGCCAGCCATCTGGAGTCCGTGGGCCCTATCGTCGAAGGCCGCGCGCGCGGCGTCCAAGACCTCTTGGGCGACGCCGGGGGGAAGCGCGTGCTTCCCGTCGTCATCCACGGCGACGCCGCGATCGCCGGACAGGGCGTCGTAGCCGAGACCTTCAACATGTCCCAGCTCCGCGGCTACGGCACGGGAGGCAGCATCCACGTGGTGATCAACAACCAGATCGGCTTCACCACTCCCTCGCGCGACGCCCATTCCAATCTCAATCCCACCGACATCGCGAAGATGAATCCCGTACCCGTTTTCCACGTCAACGGCGATAGGCCCGAGGAGGTCGTCCGCGTGATGCGGACCGCCCTGGACTTCCGCCAGGCCTTCGGCAGCGACGTCGTCGTCGACATCTTCTGCTACCGCCGCCTCGGGCACAACGAAGGCGACGAGCCTTCCTTCACCCACCCCTTCATGTACGAACTCATCCAGGCCCATCCATCGGCCGCCGCGATCTACGGCGCGGAATGCGTCGAGTCCGGCCTCGTCTCCGCTCCCGAGCTCGAGAAGATGCGTAAGGACTACGCCGCGACATTGGAAAGGGCGCTCCGGCGCGAGAGGGCAGCCCCGGAGGCCGCTGCGGCCCCGGAGGGAGCGGTCGCGAGCGAAGAGCGCGGCGATGGCCCGGTCGCCGATACGCGGGTCGACGAGGAGACCCTGTCGCGCCTCGTGGAGGGCGTCTCCGCCGTGCCCTCGGGCATGCGGATCCACGACAAGCTCAAGTCCATCGTGGCCGGGAAGCTCAAGGCCTTCAGGGAGAGGGGCGTCCTAGATTGGTCCCTCGCCGAGGCGGCGGCCTTCGGAAGCCTCCTCCTCGAGGGGGTCTCCGTGAGGCTGTCCGGCGAGGACTCGGAGCGGGGCACCTTTTCCCAGCGCCACCTCGTATGGTGGGAGGCCGGCGAGAGGACGAGCTCCTTCTACGTCCCCCTCGACAACCTCGCGCCCGGGCAGAAGAAGCTCGCCGTCTACGACAGCCCCCTCTCCGAGTTCGGCGTCCTCGGCTTCGAGTACGGCTACGCTGCCGAGCGCGAGGACGCTCTCGTGATGTGGGAGGCCCAGTTCGGCGACTTCTCGAACGGAGGCCAGGTCGTGATCGACAACTACATCATCGCCGCCGAGGCCAAGTGGGGCACGGCGGACGGCCTCGTCCTCCTCCTGCCCCACGGCTACGAAGGCCAGGGCCCCGAGCACTCGAGCGCCCATCTCGAGCGCTTCCTCCTCCTCTGCGCCGAAGGCAACATCAGGGTCGCCTATCCCACGACGCCCGCACAATACTTCCACCTCCTTCGGGCCCAGGCCAAGGACCCCGTCAAGAAGCCCCTGATTATAATGACGCCCAAGAGCCTCCTCCGGCATCCCGCGGCCCTCTCGCCTCTCGCCGACTTCGCGGCCTCGGGCTTCCGGCCCCTGCTCGAGGACCCCTCGCCTCCCGACGAGGCGCGCGCCCGTGCCGTCCTCTTCTGCTCGGGCAAGATCTATTACGAGCTGGCGAGGAAGAAGAAAGAGGATCTAAGGACCGACGTGGACATCGTCCGGATCGAGCGTCTCTATCCCTTCCCCGAAGCTGAGCTCGAGAAGCTCCTCGCGGAGCAGGCCGCGGCGACATCCTTCTCCTGGGTGCAGGAAGAGCCCAGGAACAGAGGAGCATGGAATTTCGTCCGCGAGAATTTCGAGGCATCGTTCCCGAAGCTGGAGCTCCGCTACGTCGGGCGCAAGGCGAGCGCCAGCCCCGCGACGGGTTCGCACGAGAGGCACGCGAGCGAGCAGTCCGAGATACTGGCCGCGGCCTTCGGCGAGCATCGAGGTGAAAGGCCATGAAGCAGGAGATAAAGGTTCCCGCCGTCGGAGAGTCGATTTCTCAAGCGCAGATCGCCGGCTGGCTCAGGAAGGAAGGCGAGTTCGTCCGCAAGGGCGAAGCTCTCGTCGAGCTCGAGTCAGAGAAGGCGAGCATGACAGTCCCCTCTCCCTTCGACGGCAGGCTGGAGATACTCCTCGGCGCGGGAGCCGAGGCGGCGATAGGCCAGGTCATAGCCTACGTCGACGAGGAGGCCGCGCCCGAGACCTCGGTTCCCGTCGCGGCCCCCGCTCCTGCTCCCGCCCCTGGTGTCGCGGCCCTTCCCGCGGCTCCTTCCGCGCCTGTCGTCGCGCCCGCGCTCGCATCGACCGTCGCGCCCGCTTCCGCGGCGCCCGGAGAGCCGAAGGCCTCGCGCGGAGCGACGGCGGCGGCCGAGGGCGTGACGCGCAGCCCCCTCTCGATGATGCGCAAGACGATAGCGAGGCGTCTCGTCCAGGCCAAGCAGGAAGCCGCCCATCTCACTACGTTCAACGAAGTCGACATGGAGGAGATCATCCGGATACGCAAGGCCTTCGGCGAGGATTTCCAGGCCAAGTACCGGGCGAAGCTGGGCTTCATGTCCTTCTTCGTCAAGGCGGCGGTAAAGGCCCTCCAGGAGTTCCCGATCGTGAATTCCCGCATCGAGGGCGACGAGCTGGTGACGGCGGATTTCTACGACATCGGCGTCGCGGTGTCCACCGATCGCGGCCTCCTCGTGCCCGTCCTCCGCGACGCCGACAGGATGAGCTTCGGCGACATCGAGGCCAAGCTCGCCGATCTCGCGACGAGGGCGAGGGAGAAGAGGATCGAGCTCTCCGAGCTCCAAGGCGGTACCTTTACGATCACGAACGGCGGGGTCTTCGGCTCCATGCTCTCGACCCCCATCCCCAACTATCCCCAGTCCGCCATCCTTGGCATGCATGCCATACAGCGCAGGCCCGTGGCGGTCGGCGACGCGGTCGTCGTCAGGAGCATGATGTACCTCGCCCTGACCTACGACCACAGGCTCATAGACGGGAGGGACGCGGTGCTCTTCCTCATCAAGATCAAGGAGAGCATCGAGGATCCCGAGAGATTGATCCTAGGCCTTTAGCGGCCCGAGAGGGCGGAAGGGGCGGGTATGGAGAGCGCGACCTACTCTAAGGGA
>CAYNFM010000004.1:77844-79310 GCA_964396415.1 uncultured Treponemataceae bacterium
GCGGCCCGAGAGGGCGGAAGGGGCGGGTATGGAGAGCGCGACCTACTCTAAGGGACTCGAAGGCGTCGTCGCCGGAGAGAGCGCGATCTGCAAGATCGACGGGGAGAGGGGGAGGCTGTCGTATCGCGGCTACTCGATCGAGGATCTCGCCGCGCATTCGAGCTTCGAGGAGGTGGTCTATCTCCTCCTGTACGGCAAGCTGCCGACCAAGTACGTCTTCGACGAGTTCTCGCAAAGGATGCGGGCCTCGCGGGCCCTGCACCCCAAGGTCGTGCAGATGATCCGCAACTTTCCCGAGGGGGGAAAGCCCATGGAGCTTCTCCAATCGGTGATGGCCTACCTCTCGGGCTACGTCGAGCATCGGATCGAGCACTCCTCGACCTGCAATTGCCGACAGACCCTCCATCAGGTCGCCCAGCTCGCCACGGTAGCCGCGACCTACGCCCGCTTCAAGAACGGGCAGGACTATCTCGAGCCGAGGATGGACCTTTCGCACGGCGCGAACTTACTGTACATGCTGCGGGGCCGCGAGCCGGACGAGGACGAGGGGAGGATCATGGATGCCTGCCTCGTCCTCCACGCCGAGCACGGCTTCAACGCGTCGACCTTCACGGCCCGCGTAGTGGCCTCGACGCTTTCCACCTGCTACTGCAGCATCGCGGCCGCGATAGGCGCCCTCTACGGCTCCCTCCACGGAGGCGCGAACGAGAAGGTCTTCGCCATGCTCGAGCAGATCGGCTCGGTCGACAAGGTCGAGGCCTGGGTGGGCAAGGCCTTCGAGGAGGCCCAGAAGATCATGGGCATGGGCCACCGCATCTACAAGACCAAGGATCCTCGCTCCAAGATCATGGAGGACTTCCTCGAGACCCTATCGGCCAAGAAAGGCGACCGCGGGCAACTCGACATGCTCAAGAAGATCGAGCAGCTCGCGACGCCGCACTTCGAGTCGCTCGAGAAGAAGATCTACCCCAACGTCGACTTCTACTCCGGCTCGGTCTACTATCTCCTGGGCATCCCCAAGTACCTCTACGCCCCGATCTTCGCCGTCGCCCGCATACCCGGCTGGCTGGCCCACATCCTCGAGCAGCGCGAGGGCAATCGGATCTTCCGCCCCGAGAGCATCTATACGGGCTCGGAGGACAGGCCCTACGAGCCCATGGAGAAGAGGCAGTAGGCCGGCGCCGCCCGAGTCAGTGTTCCTGGACGAATTCGAAGCTATTGTTGGTTATGACGTCCGTTACCTGCAAGTCGCCCGATTTCAAGCGATGGAAGGTATATTGAAGGCCGCCGCCGGAATCGAAGGCTATATCGAGCCGGTCGCCGGACACCGTATATTTCCCGTTTTGATACGTTCCCATGTGGCCGAGGTCGATCTGGGTGCAGCTCCCGTTCGCATCGAACAGATAGACGAGCTTGTTGCTCTTCCAGGTGCCGACGAGCGAGAACGGCGCGGCCTTCGCCGCGCA
>CAYNFM010000005.1:0-78329 GCA_964396415.1 uncultured Treponemataceae bacterium
GGATGCTTGGCGAGGACCTCCCGGAGCCCCTGGCTACGCAGGAGCGTCGGCGGAGAGCCCGATCGACCCTGAATCTCCAAGACCGTCCCGGGCCGGTTCTTGAGGAGATCCGTAATGACGCCCCCTCCCTCCCGACCGAGCCGTTCGTTGTCCGGTCCTATGAAGAGACTGTAATCGTAACCTTCGACCGCCCTATCCAATACGATCACCGGAATTTTCGAATACACCTCGCGGACGACGGGAGTGAGCTCGTGGGAATCGGTCGGCGAAATGATCATCAAGTCGATGCCGTAATCCATAAGCCGATGTACGTCATCGATCTGCCGGCTCGTAGAGTCCGCGGCGTCCGTATAGATGATTTTCATGTCCGAATAGCGCGCCGCCTCGGCCTTCACTTCCTCGGTCATCTCGATGCGCCAGGGCTCAGTCAGGTTGGCTTGCGAGAAGCCGATGAGGAAGCGTAGGCCCGATCTTCGCGGAGCTTGATCGCAGGCCGAGAGCAAGGCCGCGGCGATGATGGCCAAAGTCGCGACCAGCAGCCGATTTCGCCTTTCCATCGTTAGGCTCCTTTCCGATGATCGGTCGGAGAGCTTCCCGTTACCTTCTTGAAGGCTCGGCTGAAATAGTGCTGACTTCGGTAGCCGACCCTTTCGGCCACCTCGAAGGCCTTCGCCGCCGGATCGCTCATGAGGAAAGTCGCCTTCTTCACGCGCGTGCGATTCAGGTATTCGACGAAGGAAAAGCCCGTCTCGCGCTTCATCAATCTGGACAGATAGCCGGGGCTTATCTGAAGCTCGGCTGCGGCGTCTTCGAGGCAGAGCGCGGGGTTCCA
This sequence comes from uncultured Treponemataceae bacterium, assembly GCA_964396415.1. Lineage (GTDB taxonomy): Bacteria > Spirochaetota > Spirochaetia > Treponematales > Rectinemataceae > UBA1306. The sequence continues at coordinate 833 of CAYNFM010000005.1, forward strand.
GTAATGCTTGTCGATATAGTTGCGCGCGAGTACGACGAAGGCCTCGCAGTTCCCGCCGTCGGCGAGCTCAGAGCAGAGTTCCTCGTAGGCGTCGCACATTCCCTCGAGAGGCTCGGGAACTATGCGCGTCGCGATGCTGGGAACCTGGGTGACTTGATCCGAGGCGCGCCGCTCGATGTCCGAGACGATGCCGATCAGCTCTTTCCGATCGAAGCCGGGCCCGAGGGCTATCAAGGTCTCCGTATCGTCCTCGAAGACGTAGGTGTCGTCCATCGGAAGCGCCTCTTGCATCACGGTTCGCATCGCGACCTGGACGAGGCGCTTCCCCTTCTCTCCGCCCGTAATGCCTCCGAAACCTACCCTCTCTGCGAATCGAGCGGCGATGAGAGTCGCAGGCGAAGCCAGCTCGACCCGCAGGAAAGAAAGATCCTCGAGAAGCTCCGTCCTGGATAGCGAACCGCCGACCCAATCCTTGAAGAAGCGTTCACGAAGGATGGGCAGGTTTCGATCGAGCTGCTCGTGCGCCCACGCGCTATACTTGCTCGCGTCGCGTCGTGACTCGAGCTCGGCCTTGGCCCTCCCGACCGCCGCAATGAAGCTTTCGGCGTCGATCGGCTTGAGGATATAGTCGAATACGTGCAACTTGACGGCCGATTGCGCATAATCGAATTCGTCGTGCCCGCTTACGATAATGATGATCCGTCCAGGCAGGGCCGTGTTGAGCCCCCCGATCAGGTCGAGTCCGTTCCTGAACGGCATCCGAATATCTATGAAAAGGATATCGGGCTTCAGGCCCAAGGCGAGGTCGTAGGCCATCTCCCCATCCTCCGCCTCCGCCACCACCTCCAAATCGTTTCCGCAACGGGCCAATAGCGTCTTGAGACCCCGACGGATCTTTGGCTCGTCGTCGGCAATCAATACCTTCCACATGTTCAGTCCTCCGGCTCGAGCAGGGGATGTCTGATGGTGACTTTCGTACCTTCGCCGAATGCGCTCTCGTAGCTCAACCCGTAGGGCTTGCCATACGTCAGCCGAATCCGCTCATGAACGTTGCGGATGCCATAGCCGCCGACCGACGGACCGCCGTCCTCCAACGAGGCATTGAGTTTTTCGAGCATCGTCTCGCTCATGCCCACGCCGTCGTCCTTGACCGAAAGGAACATGTCGCCCGACTCGATCCTTGCGGCGACGACGAGCGAACCATGGCCCCTGCGTTCCTTTATCCCGTGATAGATCGCGTTCTCTACGAGGGGCTGAAGCATCAGCCTGAGGACGCGTCGCGGCTTGAGCGAGAAACCGCAATCTATCGCATAGTCGAATTTATCCTCGTATCGCATCTTTTGAATGCGAAGATAGCTCTCGACATGCTCGATCTCTTCCGATAGGGCGATGAATTCGCGGCCCTTGTTGAGGCCGATGCGGAATAGGCTCGTAAGGGCTCCCACCATGCCGACGACGTCGTCGACGCGGTGCTCCTGGGCCATCCACTGTATCGTGTCCAGCGTGTTGTAGAGGAAATGAGGCTTTATCTGCTCTTGAAGTATCCTCAGCTCGGCCTCGCGCTTGGATTGCTGCTCCGAATAGACTTGGTCTATCAGGCTCTGGATCCGCTCGATCATCTCGTTGAAGCCCAGGCCCAGTTCGCCGATCTCGTCATTCGGGGCCCCCGAGAAACGGACGGCGAGATCGCCGTGCTCGACGCGCTTCATGAGGCTACGGAGATTCAGGACCGGCTTGGCGATAGAGGAGGTGAAGAAATACGCGGCCACGATGGCCAAAATCATCGTCATTCCGCCGATGACATAGGTCCACGAGCGAATCAGGAGGACTTCGCGCAGCATCTCGGCGAGGGAAAAGACGCCGAGCGTCCGCCATCCGGTATAGGGGGACTGCTGGGCAAGCACTTGGTAGCCGGTTCCCCCGACCGTCATGATGGTCGAAGGCGAATCGCCCGAAAAATCGTTTAGCGGGATTCGATAGGCCACCCGATTTACCGGCGCGTATACCATCTCGCCGCTCGAATCGGCGATGAAGAGGAATCCTCCCTTGCCCAGGGACGAGTCGGTGAACAGCTCCTCTATGGTCGACAGCCTCATATCGATGAGTATCGCTCCGCGAATTCTATTATCCGTCGCGCCCGTCACCGCCTTCACAATCGAAACTACCTCGTCCGCGCCATACTGCCGCGTCGAGCGGATATTTCGCCCGATCGGCCTCGCGATGAGCTTTACGTCGCCGGGCGTCTGTCGCGCGATCGCATACCATTGTTCCTCGGTAAGCGGATCGCGCGTCGTTCGCGAAAATCCGTCGCTTACCCAGGCATCGTTCTCCGCCACGACGCATATTCCGGCTATCTCGGGATGCGTTTCCGAAACGGTCGTCAATGTCTCGTTGATGTCCTGATGCTCGGCGACCGTAGCGGAGCCTTTTTCCAGGAACGAGGCGACGACTTTCGTGCGCGCGATGAGGTCAATCAGCTGCTCCATCTCGCGTATCCGTAGCTCGATGTTCATGTCGACCTGGCCGATCATGCCGGCCATATGCGAGGTCGTCGCGCGCTCGATGGATTTGGCGTACAGCGCGGGCCCTACGAAGCCCAACGAAACCAGGGGAATAAGGAGTATGACCAGAAAATAGACCATCAGCTTCAGCCGAAGGCTGCTGGAACGGCCGGAACGGCCTCCAAGTCTCTTCAAGGAGACATGTCGACTCGTGCTCGAATATGAATCCTTCGCCATTACGCCACCCGTGTACGTACACGAGTGTATACCAATTCCCTCCTCATGTGGAGGGAAAAACAGGCCCGGCCGGTGTCATTCTTCCGGCGCGGAGGCGGTCGACGCCGCGAGCCTCTCTTCCAGGGCCGACTCCATCGCCGGAACCTCGACGATGAGGCCGTGCAGCTCGGGGGCATCGCGCAGGGAGCGTATCGCGAGAGGCAGCTCGAGCCCCGCCTCCTCAGCCAGTCGCTCTGCCATGTCGAGTTCGCGATGGGCTTCGCTCCCCTCCCGCCCCGTCGCCGTTTCGCTCAAGCCGATCGCCCGAGCCACCGCCAAAGGGAATTTGAAGGGGCTAGCCGTCGCCGCCACTAGGGCTGGTCTCGCTTCCCCGCCTTCCTCTCGCATCTTTTCGAGCACGGATACGGCGACCGCGGTATGCGGATCCACGAGGTAACCCGATTGCTCGAAAAGTCGGCGCGAGGCCGCGCCGGACGCGACCTCGTCCGCCCATCCGGCGCGAAAATCGGAAAGCTTCTCCGCCTCGGCATCCTCGAGCGCGTAGCTTCCTTTTTCGGCTAGATCCTTCATCAGCCCCGCCGTCCTGCCGGAATCCTCTCCCGTCGCGTGGAAGAGGAGGCGCTCGAGATTGCTAGAAACCAGGATATCCATGGACGGGCTTTCGGTCTTGTAGAAAGGCCTGTTCCTGTCATAGCGCTTCTGGCCGAAGAAGTCGGCCAACACTCGGTTCCGATTGGAGGCGCAAATCAGCCTCCCTATCGGCAATCCCATGCGCTTGGCGTACCATGCCGCGAGAATGTTGCCGAAATTGCCCGTAGGAACGACGACATCCATGATCCCTTCGGGGCCGAGGCTGCCCGAGTCCCGCATATCCCGCCAAGCCGAAACATAGTAGACGATCTGAGGAAGGAGACGCGCGATATTGATCGAGTTGGCGGATGAAAGCCGCATACCTCGTCTCGCGGTGAAATCGGCCGCTCCGGGGCTCGCGAATATCGCCTTGACGCCACGCTGGGCGTCGTCGAAATTTCCCCGAATGCCGATCACCTCCGCTCCCGGCGCGTCATGGCTCGTCATCTGCAGCCTCTGGACCGCGCTGACCCCCTCGGAAGGATAGAAGACGACCACTCGAATTCCATCGGCCGAACGACCGGGAGGGGCAAGGCCCTCGAGGGCCGCCTTGCCGGTATCGCCGGAAGTCGCTACCAGTACGACTATCTCCTCGTCCATCCCGAGCTTGTCCCTCGCCAGCCCTAATAGACGACCCATGAGGGTAAGCGCAAGGTCCTTGAACGCAAGGGTAGGGCCCCTGTACAGCTCGACGAAAGCCATCCCCCCTCGGAACAGCACCGGCGCGGGTCCGCTCGCCGGAAAACGCTCGGCTTGAGCCGCCAACGCGGCCTTGAGGCCATCGTCGGAGAATGTCGGGAAGAAAGGCTTCAGCGTCAGGAAGGAGAGTTGCGGATAGCTCAGAGGTTCGCGGCCGAGGAGGGCCGGATCGAGGAGCGGCAGGGCCACGGGAACGTAGAGCCCGCCGTCGGGAGCGATGCCATCCAGCAGGGCGCGCTCCGGCGAAACGGCCGCGCGATCGGATCTCGTGCTTCGGTACACGGTGACCTCCGGCTCCAGCTTATAAGAAAACCGAGCCCCGAGCAAAGAGCCCGGCGCTCGGTTTTCCGAACGATTCAAGCCGTCCGAACCGACGCGAAGTTATAATCGGCTATTGAAACGCTCTAAGCCTTTCGTCGGCTTTTCAGTCGCCGCCTCCCATCTTGGTAAAGTCGCTCGTCACGCCGAGATCGCGCTTGCCGAGCTCGACATTGAGAAGGTAGAGCCCTTGGCTGGAATTACCGATAAGGTCGATCGCCTGGAGTATGTCCATGTCGTTCTTCTCTTCCTCGACCTGCTCGTTCACGTACCATTGTGCGAGGACCTGAGTGGCATAGTCCTTTTCCTCGATAGCCATCGCCATGATCTCATCGATGTTCCTCGTAACGCCCTTCTCGTGCTCGAGCACGTGCTGGAACAGCTCCTTGATCCCGGTTTCCTTGAAAACGGGCGCCGCGATCGGCTTCAGATGCGCGGTCGAGCCTTGGTCATGCAAATAGCCGTAGAACTTCATGGCGTGGAACATTTCCTCGTGGTACTGGACCATAAGCCACTTGGCGATGCCATGGTAGCCGGTCTCCGTCATCCTGGCCGACATGGCCAGATAAAGATAGGCGGAGAACATCTCCTTGTTGATCTGCTCGTCGATCCTATCGGCCATTTTCTCTGAAATCATACGCGCCTCCGGAATTCGTCCGTATCGATACCTTGAAGTTAGCTAATCATAGGTATCAAGGCAAATCGAAGGTCGCAATATACCTTCGCGGCTCCTCGAGCGCGATCGGATCCGTCTTGAGCCGCTTCCAGGAGCCGCCCAGGCCGATGGCCCGGGCGGCCACCTCGACATGGCGCATCGCTATGCCCATATCCAGCTCCTGGAGCTTCACCACGCCGAGCATGTTGTTGTAGCGCTGGTCCTCGTGCATGACGAGATGGAGGGACTCGCCTTTCCTTCTGTCCACGACGAGTCGCCAGGGCTGTTTATTCGAGGCCGAGGGACCGATCCTCACCGCTTCGAGCGGCTCCGCCCATTCTCCCGCGCCGTGCAGGGGAGCGAGGCTTCCGTCTTCGTCGGCTTCGAAAAAGAGCTCGGAGGGATCTTTCCTGGTCCCGGCCCTAGCCGAGCCACGCACGATGCGATCCTGCAGAGTGCGCCGTTCGGCGGGTCGCCCGACCGGCACCGTCGCAGGCACGAATTCGTCCTTGCTCGCGCGGAGCGCCCGCGCTATCGCTCCTCGGCCGAAGGCTCCTCCGATCCAACAAGTGCCGAGGCCCAGCTCGGTGGCGCGCAGGACGATGCCCTCGAGGCAATAGCCGAAATCCACGCAGGCGAAAGGCCGCTTTGCCACGACACCGGCGACGAAGGCGCGGGGCCCGACGATCATCCCGTAGGTGCCGATCCTGAGACCGCCCTGGACCGACGTCGCGTGCGAGGCCTCGTCCTCGATCTCGTCTCTCGTAGCGAGGAGGAAGCGCGGAATCGCACCGAAGGGGCCGGGAACGGCTTCCGTGAAGGCTCGATGCAAGGCTTCCTCTTCGTCTTTGGTCAACGCAGTGTCGGCGTAGGTCCGGACGGATATCCTCGACCTGATCGCATTCATTCCGATTTCCATGACCGCTCCTTCATTTGCCCGCCGAGCTCCGGCCAGCGAAAGCACGAGACTAGATGGTCGTTGACCATGCCTATCGCCTGCATGTGCGCGTACATCGTGGTCGATCCCACGAAGGCGAAACCTCGCATCCTCAAATCTGCCGCGAGACTATCGGATGCGGGGGTCGTCTTCGGCACCCGCGATGTGTCCCGCCAGGAGTTGACGACGGGCCTGCCATCCACGAAGCGCCAGATATAAGCGTCGAAGTTTCCGAATTCCTCGACAACCGCGAGAAAGGCGCGGGCATTCTTGATCGCCGCCTCGATCTTTCGCCTGTTCCGGATAATGCTCGGGTCCAGGAGGAGCTTTTCGACTCGCGCCGCGGTGAATCGGGCCAGCCGAGTGGGATCGAAACCGGCGTAAGCTTTCCTGAAAGCCTCCCGCTTGCCGAGCACGCAGCGCCATGAAAGCCCTGCCTGTTGGGTTTCCAAGAGCAGGAACTCGAAGTGCCGCGCTTCTTCATGCAATGGAACTCCCCATTCCGCGTCATGATACGCGACATAGAGAGGATCCTCGCCGCACCAGGGACAACGTTGCATGGCCACAAGGATACGCGCTCGTTCTCCCGCGGGCAAGGGCATGGATGCCGCTGAAAACTCGCTCGAATGCATGGGAATGCCCAGTCTCGACGATTATCCCTGCTTGGCGTTATCATTCATTCAATATGGATGAAAAACCCTCAGCAGGGCCTCGCCCCAACCCACGCCATGCCGTTTGAACTTCTCATCCTCCTCGGTCTCATTCTTCTCAACGGCTTCTTTTCCCTCGCGGAAATGGCGATTGTGTCATCGCGAAAGGCGCGACTCAGACACGAGGCTGAACAAGGCAGGAAAAATTATCGTCTCGCCCTCGAGACGGCCGAAAACCCATCTCGCTTCCTTTCTACGATTCAAGTCGCGATTACGCTTATCGGTACTCTCGCGGGAGCCTTCGGCGGCGCGACGGTGGCTCGCGGCCTGGAGGCGGCGCTACGGTCGCTGCCCCTGCTCGCCTCGGCGGCCGGCCCCCTCTCCGTCGCCGTCGTGGTAATACTGACTACATTCGTTTCCGTCGTCCTCGGCGAACTCGTGCCCAAGAATATAGCCTTGTCCAGGCCCGAAAGCATCGCCGCGGCCGTTATCGGCCCCGTGCGGTTCTTGACGCTGATATTCGCGCCCCTTTCGCGTTTCCTCTCCGGCTTGACGGATCTCATCGTATCCCTGCTCGGAGCGAAGCGCGTCAAGGAGCCGGCCGTGACCGAAGAAGAGGTCCGCGTCCTTATCGCTCAAGGGGCGGAGACCGGGGTGTTCGAGAAAAGCGAACGCGAGATGGTCGAGGGCGTGCTTTCGCTCGGAGACCGCCGCGTAACCTCGCTAATGACGCCCCGGACCGAAGTCGTGCTCGTCGACCTGCGCGATGGACCGGCCAAGGCTCGCGCCCTTGTCGTCGAGAACGCGCGATACGGCTATCTACCGGCCGTCGACGCGGATCTCGACAATGTCGTCGGCATGCTGGCAGTCAAGGAATGCCTGGCGGCCATCGCGGCGAATGCCTTCGAAGAGCCTCGGGCATTCCTCCGCGAGCCGGTCTTCGTACCCGAGTCCGTATCGGCCCTGAAGGCTTTCGCCGCGCTAAAGGCCGGCGGCGCTAAAAGCGCGCTCATCCTCGACGAGTATGGCGGCGTCTCCGGACTCATCTCCCTTTCGGACCTCGTCGAGTCCATCGTGGGCGACCTGCCCTGGGCCGGCGACGGCGACGAACCGGAAATCATCAAACGCCCTGATGGCAGCTTTCTCGTGGACGGATCCCTTCCCCTGGATCGCTTCGCGGATGCGCTCGGCATGGAAATGGAAGGATTCCGGGATTTCGACACGGTGGCAGGGCTCATCCTCGATCGCATGGGGACGATACCGCGGGCGGGAGAGAGATGCCGCTGGAATGACTGCGTCCTCGAAGTACTGGATATGGACGGAAATAGGATCGACAAGATCCTCGTTACGCGCGAATGATAGCGGACTGCCGAAATAATCGAAGCATTTCAGCATCGCCTTAGAGGGACAGGAACCAGCGGTGGATGGCCGCGCCATCCACGAGTTCGGGATGGAAGGTGCTGCCGACCATCGATCCTTGGCGAACGAGAATGGGATCGCCGGCATACTCGGCAAGAACGCTGACGCCAGCGCCGACCGAGGTGATTCTCGGAGCCCGAATGAAAACGGCTTCTATGCTCTCCGCGCCGGGGATCTTCGTGTTCACTCTCGCCCGGAAACTGGCTATCTGCCTGCCATAGGCGTTTCTTAGGACGGTAATGTCGAGGAACCGAATGCCCGGCTGATCTCGGCCGTCTATCCTGGACGCGAGCAGAATGAGGCCTGCGCAAGTTCCGAACACGGGAAGGCCTTCCCCTATGCGCTCGACCAGTCGATCCATTAGGCCGAAGCGTAGGAGGAGGCTCCCCATCACGGTGCTCTCTCCGCCAGGAAGGACGAGGGCCTCGGCCGAGTCGATGTCGTCCAAAGTCTTGACCTCGAAAGCCTCGACGCCGAGTCGCCCGAAGGCCGCCCGATGGGCCGCATAGTCCCCCTGCAGAGCGAGTACGCCGACCCGCTTCATCCCCGCTACCAGCCCCTCGTGGCCATTCGCTGATCCTCCCGGAGTTCCTCGAGGCCTATGCCGACCATCGGCTCCCCGAGGTCCTCGGACAATTGGGCCAGCTTCTTCGCGTCCTTGTAATAGGTAACCGCGCCCACGATAGCCGTCGCTCTTCGGGCGGGATCCCCCGACTTGAAGATACCCGAGCCTACGAACACTGTCTCCGCTCCGAGCTCCATCATAAGCGCCGCGTCCGCGGGAGTCGCGACCCCTCCAGCAGAAAAGTTGGGAACCGGCAGCTTACCTCTGCGCGCCACCTCGACCACGAGCTCGTAGGGGGCACCGAGCTCTTTCGCGGCCGTCATCAGTTCCTCGTCCCGAAGTCGCGTGAGCCGCGCGATCTCATCGATGACCGTCCGTATATGACGGACGGCTTCTATGACGTCGCCGGTGCCGGCCTCGCCCTTGGTTCTGATCATGGCCGCTCCTTCTCCGATGCGTCGAAGTGCCTCTCCGAGATCGCGGCAACCGCAGACGAAAGGAACCTTGAACGCGTGCTTGTATACGTGGTAGCGATCATCGGCCGGGGTGAGTACCTCGGACTCGTCGATAAAGTCGATCTCGAGGGCCTCGAGTATCCGGGCCTCGACGAAATGCCCGATCCTGCACTTGGCCATCACCGGTATCGAGACCGCGTCCTGGATCTCTTTGATGACCTTCGGATCGGACATGCGGGCTACGCCGCCCTGGGCGCGAATATCGGCAGGTACCCGCTCCAAGGCCATTACCGCCACCGCTCCGGCCTTTTCGGCGATCTTGGCCTGCTCGGCATTGGTGACGTCCATGATGACGCCCCCCTTGAGCATTTCGGCGAGTCCTACCTTGGTGCGCCATTCGGCGCTCTGGCGATCCGACCACGATCCTTCGCTCATTTCTCTCGCTCCTTGAAGGCCGGCCGTAAACGACGGTCGCCCCGACGCATGCATTGCCGGTACAATAGTAAAACTACCCAATTTACATGAAGTGGATCAACATTTTCCGAGTATAAGGCACTACGTGGGCCCACCTGGACTTGAACCAGGGACCGACGGATTATGAGTCCGCAGCTCTAACCAACTGAGCTATAGGCCCGCAGGGAAAGCGCATCAATCAAGGCATAGGGACAAAAAAAAGTCAATCATGAACCGAAAGCGGCCGAAACCAATATAGAGGTATCCATGCGAAAAATCCCAGTTGTCTCGAGCGATGCGCGGCTCAATGAGATCATCCGACTGGAGTGTTCCCGTTCCGAAGGCGAGCTCATCCCGGTTTTCTTTTCCGATCGGCGGGAAGTGATAGAGTTCTTGAAATACGAGCTCCCCGAAATGAAAATTTTCTATTTCTCGGATCCCGGCGTCGATTGCCTCGGAATTTTGAAGGAGATACAGGAGGATCCATGGCTTCACTATGGCGGAATCATCGGCATCCACGACGACAAAGACGATAAGAAACTCCTCGAGGCGATGCAGGACGCCAGCATCATCGCCGTTCTGCGCAAGAATGAATTCATGTCCAGCCTGGCCCGCCTCTTGCGCATCGTGCGCCAAAACAAGCAAATACTCTTTCAACGGGGAATCCAGCAGCACCTGCTCAAGACGATTTCGGGCGCTTTCGTCATCGATAACGATCCCCTGGACATTACGACGTATACCAACCTCGTTACCAACTACCTGTACAATTCGAACCTCATAGGCCGGGAGGATAAGGAAAAGCTCCACGTAGCCCTTCTCGAGCTCCTCATCAACGCCATAGAGCACGGAAACTGCAAAATCGGCTTCGACGAGAAATCGGCTTGGCTAGAGCGGAACGGCGACATAATGGAATTGATTCGTCAAAAGAAAAAGGACCCGGACGTCAAGGCCCGCAAGGTGTACTTCTCCTATACGATAACTCCCGAGCGATCGCGTTTCTCGATCCGCGACGAGGGCGATGGCTTCGACTGGCGAGCGAGAATGGCCGTCTCTCCGGAAAGCCCTGGACTGCACGGGATGGGCATTAAAATGGCCAATCTATACGTCAAGGCTCTGGCCTATTCGGAGAAGGGAAATGAAGTAGCCTTCGAAATCGACCATAGGAAGGCCGAATCCAATGCCATCCCCAAGATATTCGAGCGATCCGAGGAGATAGCCTTCAAGGACGGAGAGCGCATCTGTTCCGAAGGCGAAGAATCCGATTTCCTCTATTACATCGTCTCGGGAACGTTATACGTCTATTCGAGGGGCAAGTTCGTCTCATCCCTGACGCCGGACGATATATTCATGGGCGAAATGTCCTTTCTGCTCTCGAACCGCCGATCCGCGACCGTCGTGGCTAAAGGCTCCTGCACCCTCATTAAGATCTCCAAACAAGACTTCGTAAATCTCATAAAGCAGAGCCCGCACTATGGCATTTTCCTGGCGAGACTCCTGGCACAAAGGCTGGCCAGACTCAACGCCAGGACGGCTAGGCTCAATACCGAGTATTTGAAGCTCAAGGCTATCGCCGAAACCGGGATTCCCCTGACTAGCTAGCGCTCGGCCGGAGCCAAGCCCTCGTCTATCATTCCCTCTGGCTTTGCCAAGCTTGCCGATTCCGCTTGATCAGGGGCAAATGGAAGGCGATGTGCTGCTCGTATATCTCGATCAAGGCACCGAGCTCCAAGCGGCCCTTCGACGGGTGTACGATGAAGAAGCTTGACCAATCGGCCTGGGCTATGGAGCGAAGACCCCTGGATATATAGCCGCGTATGCCTTTAGCGAGGGCAAGGCAGGCGAGACCATCCTCGTCATCGTAATGGAGGGCGTCGTGCCAGTCCTCTTCTTCCCACAAGGGCACTTCCTTGCCCGGCTCGGCTATCGCAGCGCGGGCCCTGAAGGCGAGGCTGACATCTGCGTCGAGAAAATGAACGAGGAAGTCGTTGACGGACCATGCGTCGAGAATCGGCGGAACGTATTTCAGTTCCTCTGGCCCGATACCTGCGACGAGGTCCTCGACGCGGGCATAGCCTGAGCTGAAACCCTCGATCAGGTCGATCTTCGTCTCTTGGGTCATGCGCCCTCCCCTTCGTTACGAAGGATCTCTAGACCTTACCGCGAAAGGTTACCCGCACCTGCTTGTAGAGCCCGTCGCCCTCGCTTTTCGTCTCGATATCCACTATATCGTTGAGCGTCGTGTGGATAATTCGTCGCTCGAAGGGGTTCATCGGCTCAAGGAGGACGGATTGCCTAGTTCGCCGTACCTGTTCTCCGGTCTCGTACGCCAACCTGACGAGAGCCTCCTCGCGGCGAATCCGGTAGTTCTCGGAATCGAGTATTATCCTCGTGTCCTCTCTCCCCAGGCGTCCCGAATAGACATTGACCAGGACCTGAAGCGCATCCAGGTTCTTGCCCTTCTTCCCGATGATGATCGACGCGTGCTCGCTATCGATCCTGATCCCGACTTTCTTCTCCTCGCGGAACAGGACGACCACCTCGCAGCCATATCCCATTCCCTCGATCATCCGCTTGGTAAACTCCAGGATCTTCGACTCGAACTCGTCCGCCGGAAGAGGATCGCCCGCGGGCTCTCGGCGCGCGGGAGCCGCTACCTCGTCTCGGGTGTGAACGCGGATCCGAACCTTGCCCTTCTTGAAGATGCTCCCGATTTGCGATTCGAGGATCTCGACGTCGAAGCCGTCGCGCTCCAGGCCGAGCTCCCCCGCCGCGGCGTCGATGGCTTCCTTCTCGGAACGCCCTTCGAATTCATAGACCATATGATTACTCCTAAGAGAGGAATGCCGTTTTACTTCTTCCTGCCCTTCGCGCGCTTCCTATTCGGCGCCGGGACCGGCGGCGGCGCGGCGGCAGCCAGGTTCGCCCGCCGCTTTTTCAAGATATCGTTGATCACGACCTGTTGACCGATGGATAGGACGTTCGAGACGATCCAGTACACGAGAAGCCCCGAAGGCGTGTTGTACAGGATGAAGAAGAACATGATCGGCATGCCGTACATCATCAGCTTCGCCTGAGTAGCACTCTGACCGGGCGAGTTCATCTGCGTGTACTTGCCATACAGCAGCTGACTCACGACATAGATGATGGGCAGGGCCCTCAGTGCCCCGACTTGCCAAATCACGAGGTTTATGGTCGGAAAAGTCGCGATCGCTTCCGGAACGGAAAGGTCGGTGATCCAGCCCGGAATAAACATGGCGCCGCGCAGGTCGAAATGATTGTTGAACAGGTTGTACATTGCGATAAAGATGGGGAATTGGATAAGGAGGGGCAGGCAACCCGACATCGGATTGTAGCCCTCCCTTTTATAGAATTCCGCCATTTCCTGGTTCAGCTTTTGAGGGTTGCCTTTATACTTCGCCTGGAGCTCATCTATCTTCGGCTTTAGCTCTTGCATCCTAGCGGCCGCGACGGACCCGTTCCTGGTCAAGGGGAAAAGCAAGGCCTTGACCAGTATCGTCACGAGGATTATCGCGATGCCGTAGTTGGGAACGAGCTTATAGAAGAAATTCAGGAAGAAATTTATTATCGCCTCGAGCCAGCCTAGGATTCCCGAGGACTCCGCCGCCTGCTCGAGGTTTAGGCCGCTGCGCTGGAAAGAGTTTCGATCGGCATAATCGTATTTGGAAAGATCGCTGTTGGTTTTAGGCCCGAAATAGAAGTAGTAGGCATCGGTCTGCTTGCTCGCCGCGATGGCGGAACGAGAGATCGAGATACTGTTAGTTTGGAAGAGCTTCGAGTCCTGATTCATTAAAAAGGTCGTCTTGAAGGAAGCGATCTCGGGGACTGCAATGAAGGAAAAGTATTTCCCCGAGATTCCGACCCAGGTGGGTTGATCCTTGACTATATAGGGAACGCCCGCTTTCGGTCGCTCCTCTTTCCTTTTCCCCTCGACGAGCCTGACGAATTTCCTATAATCGGAATTGTTGCTGCCAGGATTAGCCGCCAACCTGGGGCCGATTTGCGGTCCCAAGGTCAGCGTGTAGGCCAGGCCTTCGGTATTGAGGGGAAGGATCTCGTTTACCGAATTCTCCAGGGCGACGGCGAGCCCGAACATATAGTCGTCATTATGGAAAGTATAGGTTTTCTTCAGGGTAAACGGAACGGGCGCTTCTTTCCCTGGCATAGACGCGAGAAAAGTACGGGAGAAGACTATGGTCGTATCGTTGAGCATCATCGCGTCCATGAGGTCGCTCACCGGCGGGGAGTCAGTGCCACCAAATGCGAGGGTAAGACCTTGCGCACCGTTTTCGCCGGGCACCAGCAGGTCTACTTCGCCATCCTTATCCCTGTGCTTCTTTAGCTTTAAAGAAACGATTTCTCCGCCTTTATTCGTCAAGACCGCTTCCAATAGATCCGTTGAAATCGTGTAGGTCCGCTCGGCGACGGGACCTTGCAGGGCTTGAGCGCTTATTCCCTCCGCGCTCGTCGTGCCGGCCGCGGTAAGACCGGTCGCTCCGAGGCCGGACACGGCGCCCGTCGGCGCGATTTGAGCTTTCTGACTTGGCGCGTTAGCCTCGTTCGTTTGAGAGCCTTGCCCAGTTCTCGCTGGAGGGGCCGGAAACAGCTTGGCTTGGAGAAGGAAGCCGCCGGTAATTACCACTACGGACAAGACGACGGCAACAAGGGTTCGCTTATCGCCTGTCTGGTTGTTGTTTTCGAGTATACTCATGGTACTGGGTCAAAGCCTCCCGGATTCAGAGGATGGCAGCGTAGAATGCGTTTGACCGCCAAGCCGCAGCCCTTTATCAGTCCGTACTTCTTTATCGCTTCGAGCGCATAAGCCGAGCAAGTCGGATAAAAACGGCAGGTTTGCGGCTTTAGCGGCGAAATCACCAACCTGTAGAGTGTAATAAGGAAGATCAAGGGGAGGGCCAGGAGGCGCTTCATGGCTTTTCAAGCGAAAAGCCCGGCCTGGCGAAGCAAGCGCCCGAGCTGGGCTCTCCTTTCGTCGAACAGATCAAGTCCGGGATAGAGAACCACCGCGACATCGTGCCCCGGCAATAGTCGCGACTTTCCAAGGCGCCAGCACTCTCGTACCAATCTCCGTGCCCTGTTCCGGGCAACCGCGTTCGCATAGGACCTGACCGGAATGAATACGGCCCTATTCGCTTCGATACCGTTTGGCATGACATGAATCCTCATGCCCTTACAGGTAAAACGGACCCCTCGAGCGAAAATCTTTTCGATTTCTGCCCGTTTCCTCACCCTTTCGGCTTTTGAAAACCCTTGCCCGGGGATATCGCTACCTCTACCCCGAGAACCGCGATCAGTAGGGTTTCTTCTCGTCGGAAGCGCTCAGCTTAAGCCGCCCTTTGGCCCGACGTCTTTTTAAGACCAAGCGTCCGCCCCTCGTTTTCATGCGGGCCCGAAAGCCGAACTTGCGGGTTCGGCGGACTTTGCTGGGTTGGTAGGTACGCTTCATATCCAGGCTCCTTAAATTCTATGAGCGACGACGGATACCCGGACGCATGCCTATTAGGGACCGCCGATCGATTCGAGGCTAAGACAAGCGAGTATAGTCATAATCCGGGGCTTCGTCAATAATCGCGTTGCTCGAGGAACTCATTCTTCGCCTTGAAGAGAGTCTTTCAAGCCCTTGAGGAGAGCACGTAAGGCCGGATCGGCGATATCATCGAGGTGGGGCGCGTGAGCTCGGCCTTTTTTCTCGTTCTTCTCGGAAGAAGGAGGGGGAGAGTCGGCCGATTTTTCGGATTCGGGCATGCTCGGGACACCGGCTCGACCGGAAAGTCTGAACGCTATCCCCTTGAGACCAAGCTCTGGATAACGCTTGGCCGCCTCGTCCAGAATGTCGGACTGCCGTAACTGAAGAAGCTGGATCCATCCAGGGTGTTCAGCCTCGACTACGAGGATTCCTTTTTCGACGTCGGCGATCCTCGAATGAGCGGCCAGGCGCGATCCTACCAACGAGGACCACGAATTGAAAAAGTCGGAATACCGCTCGCCACGACGAAGCTTATCTTCGTTGAAGAAAGAAGACAAAAGGCTCGATACGTCCTTAATCCTCGAATCGGCCATCGCGAACCTCGTATGCCAGGGTCGATCCGCCTTTATACTCCTCCCAAGACTCGCTCGGGAGGAAGGTAAAGAAGGATTGCCCGGACCTCGGCAAAAGATCGAGAAAGCGTCGCCTCTTAGCGCTGTCGAGTTCGAGAAGGACATCGTCGAGAAGGAGGATCGGGAGGCGACCCGTCGCTAGGGTATAGTATTCCGCCTGGACCATCCGCAAGGTAAGAGCCAGGAGACGAAGTTGACCAGTGGAGGCCGTACCCGTGTAGTCCCTCGAGCTTGAAACGAAGGACCACCGATCGCGATGAGGTCCGGAAAGACTGGTTCGGAGAGCAAGCTCTTCCGCTCTTTTCCCTTGCAACCTCTCGAGAATTCCGTTTAAGCCTATATCAGGAGGCCAGCTCGGGCGATACCGGATACGGACCTCTTCCCCGAGCAGGGAGACGGCTTCATAGCGCAGCGCGAATCGGTCGTCGAATTCGACCTGCAGTCTAGCGCGCGCGCTCATGACTTCCAGGCCTTTACCTGCGATTTGGATATCCAATAAATCCAGGACCTCGCGTCGGTCTTCTTTGAGCGCGGCGTTTCTTTGCCTTAGTATTCTTTTATAGTCCCTGAGGAGATCTATGTATCCGGCAGAAACGAGACTAGCCGATTGATCGAAAAAGAATCGACGCCGTTCCGGCTCTCCCGAGGCGAATGAATAATCTTCATGGCAAAACGCGATAGAAGGATTAAGCTCTACGAGATCTTTCCGATCACGCAGGGGCTTGTCGTTCATTCTTATGTCCTTGATTTTGCCTTCCCATTTTATACGTATGGTGTCCGTCAAACAGCTTGTCGCCTGTACCGCTTTTGTCTTGCCGACGAGAACGAAGGAGCTGGCGCCTCGACGAACGGCTTCCGCGTCGACGGATCCCCTGAAGGAGGTTCCATAGGAGAGATAATAAAGAGCCTCGAGGAAGTTGGTCTTGCCTTGGCCATTCTCTCCGATGAGGAATACGCGTTCCGCGGCGGTATCGATCTCTGCGTCTTCAAGATTACGAAATGAGGCTAGCTTTATCCCGATGAACGACATTGCGCACGCTGGCCGTCTATTCTATCTGCATCGGCATGACGATATGGAAGTAGTCTTCGGCCGGTTCGGGCGACAGGGTGATGGCGCGATTGGGTTCCGTGAATTCTATTCTAATCCTCTCCGAATCCATCACCTTTAGCGGATCCTCCACGTATTTATAATTGAGAGCGATGACGGCTTCTGGCCCGGAGTATTCACAGCCGAACTCCTCCCGAGCGGTACCGAGATCGCTCTCTTCGGAAGAGACAACAATGAGGTTTTCCGAGATGGAGAAAAAAGTGCGTCTGGATTTTTGCTCGACGAATACGGCAACGCGCTTTAATGCGTCGAGGAGTTCCTGGCGATTGAGGATGATCCGATTCTTCTGACTCTCCGGAATGACTTTCTGGTAATTAGGAAATTGGCCTTCGATAAGGATGGACGAAATCTTATAGGACCCAAAGCGAAAGAATATGCTTTTTTCGGATACCGCGATCTCTATCAGGCCTTCGTCCGGGGCTCTCTTCGATACGAGTCCAAGCACCTTGGGCGGAATTATCACCCCTTTGAAATCGGGAATCCGCGCATCGAATTCCTTTTTGACATATGACAAGCGGCGACCATCGGTAGCGACCAATACAAGGCCACCAGGTATTTTTTCCATGAACACTCCATTCATGAAATACCTGGTTTCATCATCAGACACCGCGAATATCGTTTCAGAGACCATATCCTTAAAATCCCTGGATGGAAGCGCGAAGAAAAAATCGTTCGATATTTCGGGCAGCTCGGGAAATTTGTCGCTGGATATGGTTTTTAATTGAAATCGGACTTTTTTGAAAGTCGGCTTTACTACCACCCTGGTATCTTCCTGCTCGATCGATATATCGCCTTCCGGAATCGTAGCGAGGATTCCTGAAAGTTTGTCGCAAAAAACAGTCATCGCCCCCGATTCGACAGTATCTATGGGAATTACCGTCTCGAAACTCACCTTGATATCCGTCGCCTTGAGCGAAAGCGAGCCTTCCCTAGCCTCGAGCAGCACGTTTGACATGACGGAAAGAGCATTCTTCGATGCTATGATTTCCTGTGCGAAGGCTATCTCGCGGGAAAAGGAGTTCTTTTCGCAAGTGAACTTCATCGGGAGCCCCCCTTCGAGAAATGTAGCAGATTCTCTCTATTGATACTATATACACTAGTTTTATATAAACAGTAACAGTAATAATAAGCCTTGTTGATATGTGTATATTACAATTAATTATTTTCAATAAAACTAATTAATTGTTGTGGATAAAATGCTTCCAATGCATCGCATTCTTCCACAAGCACACATAGGGCGCAGATATGCACAAAGGTAAAGGATATAGGAACAGGTTCTGACCTCCATTATAAGATCATGTCTTCGAACTATAGTCCTTTATCGACCGAACGATGGATTGGATCGTAGATTCGAGATTTGGATCGAGCTTTAGGCGCTCTTCGATTTTCTGGCATGCATGCATGACCGTAGTATGATCTCTGCCGCCGAACTCGAAGCCAAGTTCAGTCGTCGAGTATTCGGTGATGTCCCTGGCTATGTACATCGCGATCTGCCTTGGAAGGGCTATATTCTTGGTCCGTTTTTTGCCTTTCAAATCGTTGTACGAGAGCTTAAAGTAGTCGGCGACGACCCTGAGTATATTGTCGATGGTTACGTTGCCGTGCTTGGGCTGGCTGAATACATCCTTGAGTTGATTTTGCGCAATCTCGAGCGTTATATCCTTATGCACCAGCTCGGCATAGGCGACGAGCTTCGTAAGGGCGGCTTCCAGGTCTCGAACGTTCGTAGAGATATTCTTGGCTATGATCTCGACTACTTCATCCGGCACCGATATGCGGCCTGCCTCTATTTTCTTCCTTAAAATAGCGCAGCGAGTCTCATAATTGGGAGGTTGAAGATCCACGTTGAGACCCCGCTCGAAGCGGCTACGCAACCTATCCGAAAGGTTTTTCAGTTCCGAGACCGGTCGATCGCAGGTGAAGACCATCTGCTTATTCGCGTCGTAAAGCGCGTTAAAGGTATGGAATAGCTCCTCTTGGCTTCCGAGCTTGTTTTGGAGGAAGTGTATGTCGTCTATGAGCAAGACGTCGACATAGCGATATTTGTTCTTAAAGTTTTGCGTCGTCTTGTCATGTATCGATTGGATGAATTCGTTCGTGAACTCCTCGGCTGTGATGCAGATGACTTTAAGCTTAGGGATCTCCTGCCAGACCCTGTTGCCTATGGATTGCATGAGATGCGTCTTTCCCAGCCCGACTCCCCCATAAATCAAGAATGGGTTGTATGATGTACCGGGATTCTTCGAGATGGCTAGGGCCGCATTGGATGCGAATCCATTGTTGTCCCCGATGACGAAATTCTCGAAGGTGTAGTCCGATCGGAGTTGAGAATGCTTTTCCCTACTTTTCGACGCGCTTTCCTTCTCTTTAGCTCGGGGTCCCGACTCGGCCTTGTAGGGAGCTTCGCCGTTCGGCGCCGTCCCCGCGGGTCCTTCTTCCGTTGTCCTTTTGACGACGATGAAGTCTATCCCGATACGCTTGCCCATGAGATCGAAAAGCTTGGCTTCAAGGTACTTTTGATATTGACGAATAAGCTGATCCCTATAGAAACTCGAAGGTACCCTGATTTTTATCGTCGCCTCCGTGGATGAGTCGTATTGGATGTTGAACCACATTGCGAACTCGTGATCGCCAAGTTCGCTTTTGGCTTGGTTCATTGCTTCGTCCCAAAAGACTGTATAATTCCAGCTGCCCATCGAATACCTCGTATGAAGGCAATCTGTATACACAAGTTATGCACAGTGCATCAAGTCCACAACAAAATAGACATTTACTCAAGACGAATAAAAAAACTCCAAAATCCTATACGTTTACCCCATTTTCATATAGTATAAAAAGTCAATTTCTTTTCGATAAAGCAATTGTTTATTCTGATCATTGTTTATAAACCTCTCCGCCTCGACGCGTGCCTGTACTCTTTTTATTATGCCATAACATATTGAAGATATACTAACAAGTTTTCCACAGGCCTAGGGAAAGATGCCTTGACCCGCCTTAACTGCACTCGCTTTACTAAGTCGGCCATTCCGAGTATACTCCGAATGCTAAGGGCGGCAAGCGTTTTTTCTCTAACCGAGAAGAGATACTACCACATAGCATTCCCGCCTTCTACCTTTTCCATCAGGTCGGTTATGGAATCAACCTATTCGGCTAATAGTATTCAAGTGCTCAAGGGGCTCGAAGCCGTTCGCAAGCGTCCTGGGATGTATATCGGCTCGACCGGCATCGACGGCCTCCACCATCTTGTCTACGAGGTGGTCGACAACTCCATCGATGAAGCTCTCGCGGGCTATTGCAAAGACATCATCGTCGTATTGGAGAAGAACGACGTCGTACGGGTCGAGGACGACGGCCGCGGAATTCCGGTCGGCCTCCATCCCGAGGAAGGCGTTTCGGCCTTGGAGCTGGTCATGACCAAGCTTCACGCGGGCGGCAAATTCGATAAGCAGAATTATAAAGTCTCAGGCGGACTTCATGGCGTCGGCGTGTCCGTCGTCAATGCCCTCTCTTCGTGGTGCGAGGCTTTCGTTCACATCAACGGAGAGTTATATTTCCAAAGATACCTGACGGGAATCCCGGAAGAGGATGTCAAGCTCATCGGAACTACCGACAAGCGGGGTACTGTTATCCGCTTCCAGGCCGATTCCTCGATTTTCGAGGAAACCGTTTATTCATTCGATGTACTTTCCAATCGTCTTCGCGAGCTCGCCTTTCTGAACAAAGGCGTAAAGATCGTCCTTATCGACGAACGCCTTTCGACACCGCGCGCCGCCGAGTTCAAATTCGACGGCGGACTCAAGCAGTTCGTCGAGCATCTCAATAAGAATAAAACCGTCCTTCATAAGGAACCGGTCTATTTTTTGGGCGTTCGCGACGACGTCGAAATAGAAGTTGGCCTCCAGTACAACGACGGCTTCAATGAGACAATGTTCTCCTTCGTCAATGGAATCAATACGCGCGAGGGCGGCACACATCTGTTAGGCTTTCGGTCGGCTCTTTCCAAAGCGATAAACGACGCTTTCAAGAAATCCAAACTCGCGAAGAAATTGGACGAGACCCTTTCCGGCGACGACGTTCGGGAGGGCCTGACCGCTATTCTCTCGATCAAGGTCATGAATCCGCAATTCGAGGGACAGACCAAGGGCAAGCTCGGCAATTCCGAGGTCAAGGGCATCGTCGACGGATTCTGCACCGACCAGCTTTCCTTTATTTTCGAAAGCAACCCGGAAATCGTCAATGCAGTCTTGGAAAAGACGGTTCTCGCGGCCAAGGCGAGGATAGCGGCGAGGCAGGCCCGAGAGTTGACCAGGCGCAAGTCCTTCCTGGAAAGCGCCGGCTTGCCGGGAAAGCTCGCGGATTGTCAGGAAAAAGATCCTACCAAGTGCGAGATATATATCGTAGAGGGCGATTCCGCGGGGGGCTCAGCCAAGATGGGCCGCGATCGCAGCTGTCAAGCTATACTCCCCCTATGGGGCAAGATGCTTAATGTCGAAAAGACGCGCATCGATAAGGTGATAGGCAACGACAAACTGCAGCCGATCATTCAGAGTCTCGGCGCCGGGATAGGAACCGAATTCGATGTCTCGAAACTGCGCTATCATAAGGTCATCATCATGGCCGATGCTGACGTAGACGGGTCCCATATAAGGACTCTGCTTCTCACTTTCTTCTATCGATACATGACCGAGCTTCTGGAGAAAGGTTATGTGTATCTGGCCATGCCGCCTCTGTATAAGATCGGCTATGATAAACAGGTCTTTTACGCCTATGACGACGCCGAGAAGGACAGGATTCTGCAGTCGAGCGGTAAGGATCCCGAGAAGGTCGCGATCCAGCGGTACAAGGGGCTTGGAGAAATGAACCCTGATCAGCTATGGGAAACGACGATGGATCCTGCCAGGCGGAATATCATGAGAATCAGCATGGACGACGCCGTTCAGGCAGAAGCCATATTTACGACTCTGATGGGCGAGCAGGTAGAGCCTCGCCGTCAATTCATCGAAGAGAACGCCATCTATGTCTCTAACCTGGACGTATAAGGAACGAGGGCTATGGCCGAGATTACGGGGAAAGTGATCCCCGTCCCGATAGAGGACGAAGTAAGAACCGCTTATCTCAATTACGCGATGTCCGTGATCGTGGCACGGGCCCTGCCCGATGTTCGCGATGGTCTCAAGCCTGTTCATCGACGCCTGCTTTTCGCAATGGACGAACTGGGTCTCCGTTCGAACGCGGCCACCAAGAAGAGCGCGCGCATTACCGGCGACGCGATGGGAAAGTACCATCCTCACGGAGACCTCTCCCTTTACGACGCACTCGTCCGCATGGCCCAGGACTTTTCCCTTCGCTACCCTCTTGTCCACGGGCAGGGCAATTTCGGCTCCATCGACGGCGATCCCCCCGCCGCTAGCCGCTATACCGAGGCTAAGCTGGCGAGGTTCGGCGAAGAGATGCTCGCCGATCTGGACAAGGATACCGTCGATTTCGTACCCAACTACGACGAGTCCCTGAAGGAGCCCTCCGTCTTACCGGCGGCTCTTCCGAATCTTCTCGTGAACGGTTCTTCGGGCATCGCGGTCGGTATGGCGACGAACATGCCGCCGCACAACCTCAAGGAGATCAGCGAGGCGGTTGCCGCCTATATCGAGAATCCCGCGATCGATGTCGACCAACTCATGAGGCATGTTTCGGGTCCCGATTTCCCGACCGGGGGAATCATTTTCGGTCGCAGGGGGATTCGCGAAGCCTATGTCACCGGTCGAGGAAAATTGATCGTGCGAGGGAAGTTCGCGATCGAGACGATGAAGGGCGGCCGCGAGGCGATAGTCTTTACCGAAATCCCGTACGCGGTGAACAAGACGACTCTCATCACCCGCATAGCCGACCTCATCCGCGATAAGGTGCTTGAAGGCGTCTCCGACCTCCGTGACGAATCTGACCGCGAGGGCATGCGCATTGTCCTCGAGCTCAAAAAGGGCGCGATCCCCAAACTAGTGCTCAACCGACTATTCGCGCACACGCCTCTTCAGTCGACCTTCGGCGTGATAAACATGGCTATCGTCGATGGAAGGCCGAAGCTCTTGAGCCTGAAGGATCTGATCGGCCATTTCGTCGCTCATAGGGTCGAGGTGGTGACTCGAAGATCCCGTTACGAATTACGTAAGGCGGAAGAGAAGGCGCATATTCTGCGTGGCCTCGTCATCGCTCTCCAGAACATCGACGAAGTCGTTCAGATCATAAAGACGAGCAAGGATACTGATACCGCAAAGCAGCGCCTCGAGGTCCGCTTCGGATTGGATGTTCTTCAGTCCCAGGCTATCCTCGATATGCGGCTCGCGCGGCTCACGAGCCTCGAAACGACAAAGCTCGAGGCCGAGCTCAAGGAGACCGAGGCGCGTATTGATTATCTTAAGGAACTCCTCGCCAGCGAGTCTCGAATACTCGATGTGGTTAAGTCCGAAACTTTGACTATAGCGGAAAAATACGGGGACAAGCGGCGAACCGAAATAGTGGCCGATGAGGTCGAGCAGATCAATATCGAAGATCTGATAAAGCGCGAGGAGATGGTTATTCTCATCTCCAATAAAGGCTTCGTCAAACGCATTCCCGTAAGCGCTTATAGAAGTCAAGGTCGAGGCGGCAAGGGATCGAATTCCGCTACTCTTATCGAGGACGACTTCCTTGAACAGCTGTTCGTGGCGAATACCCACGACTATCTTCTCTTCATCTCGAGCGAGGGTAAGGCGTATTGGCTGAAAGTTCACGAAATACCCGAAGCCTCCCGCGCGGCGAGAGGCGCTCATATTAAAGGACTCTTGGCGATTTCACCGAACGAGGAAATTACGGCTATCGTCGATTTTTCGGATTTCTCCGAGACGGAATACCTCCTTATGGGCACTCTCCGCGGCGTCGTCAAGAAAGTAGCAACGAATGACTTCGTCAATGCAAAAACCCGAGGGATAATCGCGATCAACCTCGATTCGGGGGATAGGCTGGTATCCGCCTGCATGACTCGTGGAAAGGATGAGGTAGTTCTCATAACGAGGAAGGGACAAGCCCTGCGCATGACCGAAGAAGACGTCCGAGCGATGGGTCGGGCATCTCGAGGTGTTTGTGGGATAAAGCTGGAAAATGCCGACGAATTGACGGCTATGCTGCGTGTTTCATCCGAGCATAAAATGTTGGTGCTCACCGAATACGGGTTCGGTAAACGAGTCGAATTCGAGAACTTTACCGTTCATGGACGTGCCACGCATGGACAGATCATTTATAGTGCCGAGGAAAGGACCGGCGAAATCGTCGGCGCGATAACGGTTCTGGATTCGGATGATGTAGTCGTAATCACCTCGCAGGGCAAGACACTTAAATTGCCGGCCGCCAGCGTAAGCATTCAAGGGAAGAGCGCTAAAGGTGTCCGTGTCCTCAATATCGACCGGCCTGATTTTGTTATCGGTCTCGATAAGGTTGCAAGGGAAGAAGAGGCCGAGGCTCAAGCTGAAGCCGAAGAAATCCATGGCAACGAGCCAGTGTTGGAGACGAACGCAGAGGATGGAGAAGAAAACACTTTGTCATCGCCGGGCCCTGAAGATTCAGTTGAAGAATAGATAAAAATAGCTGAGTAAATCACATCATGTTCCACGTGGAACAGTATCGGGCTTAGCAGCCTTGAGTTATTTTAAGTGTAGAATAGTCAAATAAAATCTTCTTTTGAAGAATTGCTTTGGTGAAATGGGCGAGGCGCTCATTGCCAATGACCTGATCTAATTCACCATCCTCCATTGCCTCGTCAAATCGAAGCTCGAGCCAATCCTGGGGGAGGCTTCGTTTTCGCCTAAACACTCGCCTAAGCCCGATAAGCCATGAGTCGAATGAGTCTGCACTTTTCGATAAAGGCCTGGTATCGATACCGCGTTCCCTGTAAAGCTCGCCCATGTCGCGGAAGAGCAGGTGTATTGAGTCATGCTTGGGCAGAATTCGCGCGAATTTTTCGAAGGGGAGTAGATAAGGCATGGCATACTCTTTACTGATATATGCGGTCCGCGCAAACAGGGCTCCTAAAACTTCTTTCCGCGGGGATCCCGATACTTTTTCCTCTGAGTATAGCTCTTTGGTTTTTTCCAGGAGATCAGGGCGATATGATCCTAAAGATTTTAGAAAAAAATCCTTCTGCCGTCCTGGTCTGAGCGTGAGACCGCCGGGCAAGACGAAGTCCGTCCCGATATCGACGCATGCCGTATAAAGGCGACGAATGGATGCTTCATCGTCGGAGATACCAGGCAGTAATGGCATTGCCAAGATGCCGACTATGCAGCCTGCCTCTTTGAATGCCTTCAGCATATCAAGTCTCGCCTGAAAGCTGGAAGCCCCCGGTTCCATGACCCTGCGAATAGACTCGTCCAGACTGCTTATCGAGACAAGGAGGATAAAGCCTGCGCGGTCCTTCACCTTTTCCCATAGAGGTAGATCTCGAAGGGCTAGGCTCGATTTTGTCATAACGAGTGCAGGAAAGGGGAAGGGCGAGTCAGCCAGAATCTCGGCGCAATGGCCCATCAAACCCTCTGTGGCTTCGAGTGGCTGATAAGGATCCGTTACGCCGGAACCGAAAGCGATTATCCCTCGCTCGCGCAGAGTCGGCAGCTCGGCCTCGAGGCGTTGGGGTAAATTATGGCGGATTTCGATGTCGCGCTCGAAGTCGCCTTGGACATAGTAGCGCTCTGCCCTCCCGTCGCAATAGCGGCAACCATGGCCACAGCCTTTATAAGGTGCGATTTTATAGAGCGAGCGAGTGAAGTTATCGGGTAGAGCGGCTGGCCTCAGAAGTCTGGTTTGGCTGTTTGGCATCG
Source organism: uncultured Treponemataceae bacterium (assembly GCA_964396415.1). GTDB lineage: Bacteria > Spirochaetota > Spirochaetia > Treponematales > Rectinemataceae > UBA1306. Next base: position 26,438 of record CAYNFM010000005.1, read on the forward strand.
AGTTCAACCGACGGCATCTTTGAGAGCCTCCGCCCTATCCGTTTTTTCCCAGGAAAAGCCGTCCCGGCCGAAGTGTCCATAAGAAGCGGTTTTTCTATAAATGGGCTTTTTTAAGTCCAGGGAATCGATGATCCCTGCAGGATCCAGAGCGAAAACGCGGCGAACTGCCATGGCGATGCGGGTATCGGGTGCCTTCCCCGTACCGAATGTATCGACCATGACAGAGACTGGATCGGGAACGCCTATTGCATAGGCAAGCTGAAGCTCGCAGCGCTCGGCGAGACCAGCCGCGACTATATTCTTCGCTACGTAGCGGGCGACATAGGCCGCCGAACGATCCACTTTAGAGGGGTCTTTCCCTGAGAAGGCGCCTCCGCCGTGCCTTCCCATTCCCCCATAGCTGTCTACGATGATCTTGCGACCGGTTAAGCCGGTATCGCCAGCCGGGCCGCCTATGACGAAACGGCCGGTGGGGTTGACGAAAATCTTTACGTCTCGGCCCAAGAGTCCAGTTGGTTCCAAAACGGGACGAACGATTCTTTCGATAATCTCTTCCCGGATTCTTGAATGGGAAATATCCGGATCATGCTGATGGGATACGACGACGGTATCTATACGGACGGGCCTGTGTGCTTCGTATTCCAAGGTTACCTGACTTTTCGCGTCAGGGCGTAACCATGCAAGCTCCTTAGTCTTTCTCAGTCGAGCCGCATGAATGAGAAGCTTATGGGCGAACATAAGGGGAGCAGGCATCAGTTCGGGTGTTTCGGTGCAGGCGAAGCCGAACATCAGACCCTGGTCTCCTGCGCCCTGTCGACCTTCAAATTCCTTAAGTCCTTTTCCTACAACACCTTGATTAATATCTGGCGATTGCGAATGTATGGTATTCAATACAGCCATCGACTCGTAATCGATACCATAATCTGGATTCGTATAACCGATATCGTAGACGACGTCTCGAGCGAGCTGCTGGATATCCACATAGGTGTTCGTCGTGATCTCGCCGCCTATCAGGATCATTCCGGTCGTCGCGTAACACTCGCAGGCGACATGACTTTCGGGATCTTCTTTAATGCATGCGTCCAGGACGGAGTCGGAGACTTGGTCGCAAAGCTTGTCGGGGTGGCCTTCTCCCACCGACTCGGAAGTAAAGAGATATCTGGTATTCTGCATTCGATCATCCTTTCAGTATCTGTAACTGTCGCTCTTGAACGGGCCCGCGACTTCGAGGCCGAGATAATCGGCCTGTGCCTGGCTGAGCTTGCCCAGCCTCGCGCCTAGCTTTTCAAGGTGAAGCTGCGCGACTTCTTCGTCGAGTTTACGCGGGAGAACGCGTACGCCGGGCTTGGCGGTAGCGCGATTTTTCCACAATTCGATCTGGGCGAGGACTTGGTTCGTAAAGCTCGCCGACATGACGAAAGATGGGTGGCCTTGAGCGCAACCTAAATTGACGAGCCTCCCCTCTGCCAGAAGTATGATTTCATGTCCATCCGGGAAGAGCCAACGGTCCACTTGAGGCTTGACGCTCAGTTTCTTAACCCCGGGAACCCTCTTTAGTCCCGCGACGTCGATCTCGTGGTCGAAATGGCCGATATTGCAGACTATGGCGCCGTCCTTCATCCGGGACAGGTGTTCCGCGGTGATGACGTCGACGCAACCGGTAGCAGTCACGTAGATATCCGTCTCGGGGAAATGCTCCTCGAGACGGTCGACGACATAACCTTCCATCGCCGCCTGGAGGGCGCAAATGGGATCGATCTCGGAGACTATGACGCGCGCGCCCATGCCGCGGAGGCTCTGGGCGCAACCTTTTCCGACATCCCCGAAGCCGCAGACCACCGCCACCTTGCCGGCGATCATGACGCCCGTCGCTCGCTTGATCCCATCCAGCAGGGATTCTCGGCAACCGTAGAGATTGTCGAACTTGCTCTTCGTTACGGAGTCGTTGACGTTGATCGCCGGGATAAGAAGGCTTCCTTCCTTTTCCATGCGATAGAGACGGCGCACTCCTGTCGTCGTCTCCTCCGAGACCCCGATGAGATCCTTCGCGGCCCTCGTCCATCTGGTCGGATCTGCGGCGCGGATCGCCTTTAGGCGCCTGAATAGGGCAGCCTCGTCATCGCTCCCCGCTTCGCGATCGAGGAGGGCAGGGTTCTTCTCGGTCTGCATGCCGAGGTGAAAAAGGAGCGTAGCATCGCCGCCGTCGTCGACGATAAGGTTGGGTCCCAGAACCTGCCCAGTCGACGATGAATCGCCCGCCTTGGCGGGGAAGGACAAGGCGAATTCGAGCAGCTCCCAATACTCGTCGAGCGTTTCTTCCTTCCACGCGAATACGGGGACGCCGTGCGGCGCCGCATAGCTGCCTCCTCGACCGACGGCGACGGCCGCCGCGGCATGATCTTGCGTGGAGAAAATGTTGCAGCTAGACCAGCGGACGTCGGCGCCGAGGTCGACGAGGGTCTCGATGAGAACCGCGGTCTGGAGAGTCATGTGCAGGCTGCCGGAGACGCGAGCCCCCGCTAGAGGCTTGGAGGGCCCGTATTTTGCTCGAAGCGACATTAGGCCGGGCATTTCGCGCTCGGCCAGTTCGATCTCGCTCCTGCCCCATTGGGCGAGAGAGAGATCTTTGAGTCGATGTTGGGGAAGGGAAGGCATCGTAAGCCTCCTTTTTAGCGTGGATTTTTAAACCGCCCGCAAGTGGGATTAAATCGGCGGTGCCGCAGGCGCGCGACGCGCGCATCTACGAGGTGCTAAATATCGGTAATCGAGCTGATTTGTTCAAGAGCTGCGCAAGCTTTTTTTTCAAGGTATAATTCTACCGAATGAAGCCAAAGCGCGCGGCCCTATCGATGATCGCATTCGCGGCGCTAGCGGATCTTTCCTTTGCGGAAGCGCCGGTCTTCGTCGCCGTACCCAAGGAGGCGAGAAGCAGGATCGTGGATGCCGCGCTGTCTTACGAAGGCAGTCCCTACCTACTCGGCGGGACCGATGCGAGCGGCTTCGATTGCTCGGGCCTCGTCTACTGCGTTTTCCTTCAGGCTATCGGAGCGCGGCTGCCGAGGACGGCGCGCGAGCAATTCGACTTCGGCGAGCCGATCGCCATGTCGAAGCTGCAACCTGGCGACCTTTTATTTTTCAATACTACCTCGCCGATAGCCCATGTAGGCATATACGAAGGCGACGGACGCTTCGTTCATGCCGCATCCGATGGTCCCGATCTCGGGGTAATCGAGTCCTCGCTCTCCGAGAGCTATTGGGCAAAGGCATTCGCCGGGGCCGGGCGGATCATCCCGCCGGCCGAATATCTAGGGCTTATCCTTTCGGCCTCCCTCGGACCCGGCTTCGGCGCCGAGGAAGCGTTCCGGGGCATTCGCGGCTCTTTCGGAGTCGCCTATCGACTCCTGGGAATAGAGGCAGGCATAGAACTCAGACCCGAGTACGATAGGGCTCTCGGCGATTTCCGTCTTCCGGCCGTACTCGCTATAGGAATTGATAGGCGCCTGGAAATTTATGCGGGGCCGGCCCTTACCATCGGCTCGCCGAATCTCGAGGGAACGAGGGCCTACGAGGCCTCGGGCGGTCTCATCGCGACGGTGGGCATAGACTATACGCTTTTCCTTTTCCGCCTCTCAGCCTTTGATTTCGGGCTCAGAGGCGGAGTTGCCTATGATAGCTATGTCCCCGCCCAAGGGCTGGCCGCGGATTCAGGAAAGGATTTCGCGGCGGCCTTCAGCGCCGACCTGGGCCTGAGCGTAGGCTACGGCTTGTAAGCCGCATTTTACTAATGCGGAAAAGGAACCTATAATCTTCCACATGAAAGAGCGGTACATCCTCTCGCTGGATCAGGGGACGACCTCTTCGAGGGCGATTCTCTTCAATAAGTCGGGCTTCGCGATCGGGCAAAGGCAGATTCCCTTTAAGCAGATCTTTCCCAGGCCGGGCTGGGTCGAGCACGATCCCGAGGAGATATGGGATAGCCAACTGGCAGCCGCCAGGGGCGCCATCGAGGCGGCGCAGATAGAAAGCGATCAGGTTTCGGCGATGGGGATCGCGAACCAACGCGAAACGACGGTCGTTTGGGAGAAGGCGACGGGCAAGCCGGTATATAACGCCATCGTATGGCAGTGTCGGCGTTCGTCGGGCATTTGCGACGAGCTGCGCGCCCTCGGCCTTTCCGACCTGATCCGCGACAGGACCGGGCTCGTCATCGATCCCTATTTTTCCGGAACGAAGCTCATGTGGCTGTTCGACCGGCTCCCCGGATTACGGGGCCGCGCGGAAAAGGGGGAGCTCCTTTTCGGTACGATCGATACCTGGCTTATCTACAAGCTTACCGGGGCCCACCTGACCGATCCGACGAACGCGAGCAGGACCATGCTGTTCAATATCAAGACGGGAGTCTGGGATGAGGAAATCCTCAAGGTATTGAAGATCCCCCAGGCCATCCTTCCGCGGGTCCTGCCCAGCTCCGGCGTCTTCGGCCTCGCGAGTAAGGAATTCCTGGGGGCCGAAATACCGGTCGCCGGTTGCGCGGGCGACCAGCAGGCGGCCCTTTTCGGCCACGCCTGCTTCGAGCCCGGCGAGGTGAAGAACACCTATGGCACCGGCTGCTTTACGCTGATGAATACCGGAATTACGCCCGTCACCTCGAGGCACGGCCTCCTCACGACGGTGGCATGGGACCTCGGCAAGGGCTTTACATACGCCCTCGAGGGGTCGGTCTTTATAGCCGGGGCCGTCATCCAATGGTTGCGCGACCAGATGGGCCTTCTCGCGGATTCGGCCGAGAGCGAGGCTCTGGCGCGGTCGGTTGAGGACTCGGGAGAAGTGTTCTTCGTGCCTGCCTTCGTGGGGATGGGTGCCCCTTATTGGGACGCCGACGCGCGCGGAACCGTCGTAGGGATCACACGGGGCACGACAAGGGCGCATTTCGTCCGAGCCGCCCTGGAGTCCATCGCCTACCAATCCAAAGACCTCCTCGACGCGATGGAGAAGGACGCAGGCAGCGGGATTCCTCGCATCAAGGCCGATGGAGGCGCTTCTGCCAACAGTTTCCTGATGCAATTCCAGGCCGACATATCGAATCGGCGTGTCGTCCTTCCAGAAGTCGGCGAGACGACCGCCTTGGGCGCGGCATACCTGGCCGGTCTGGCGACGGGTTATTGGGATTCGTTGGCCGAGGTAGAGGGAAACTGGCGCAAGAAGCGCGAGTTCGCGCCTAGCCTGTCCGGGGGAAAGCGCACGCATCTGCTCGAGTCTTGGGGCAAGGCCGTGAGCGCGGCGCGAGGCTATAAATAGCGATTCCGGTTTTCAAGGATGTTTTTTAGCCCTACCTTAGCGTTCGATGTCGATTTGTGTTACTATCGTGCTAAGACGTGCCCGATTCGGCGTCCCGAGGAGAAAAAATGAGGCCGAACCAATACAGCAGCGAGAAGCGCCGCAAGGAATTAGAGAAAAAGAAGAAAAAAGAAGAAAAGAAACTACGACATGCCGAACTCAAAACCCATCCCGAGGGCGCCGAAGGACAGGAAGGCCAAAATCCCGAGTCCGAGTCCGAAGCCGGTCGGGAAGATCCAAGCGAGAAAACCCCGGAGTAAGCCGCCGCTCCGGCCTGAGATGCGTGAGGTGAAACGGCGTTCGATATTCATTTCGGCCATTCGCATAGTCTTGCCCTATCTCGCCTTGGGAGCGGCCTGGATATTGTTCTCGGATCGACTCCTTCTGGGACTGATAGATAAGCCCAAAGAGCTCCTCGCCCTTTCGGTCGCCAAAGGCTGGCTCTATGTCCTGATCACAGGTATGCTTCTTTTTGCTTTGGTATACGGCGAATTGCGCCAGCGGGCGATCCTGGAAGCCAGTCTGCGAGATGGCCTCGGCGAAAAGGGCGCTCTTCTTGCCGAGCTCAATCATCGCGTCAAGAACAATCTGCAAGTCATCGCGAGCATCCTCAATCTGGAGTCCGAAAGCCTCGTCGGGGAAGAGGCCCGCGACCTGAACGACCGAACGAGGGCGAGGATCAAGGCCATGCATATGGCCCATGAGCGTCTTTTCGAGAGCGCCAAGATAGCCCGCATCGAGCTGGGCGCCTATCTGCGCGCCCTATGGGACAGTTTGATCGACATTTACCAGGCTAAGAGCGTCCTGGCGACCTTCGAGCTCGAGGATGGTTTCGCGGGCGCGGAAGAGGCCGTACCCTTCGGATTGTTCGCGACGGAAGCCATGACCAATGCCATTCTCCACGGCGTCGGTCCCGGAGGGGCGAGAGAAGTGGCGATCGTCTTGCGCTCCTCGAACCGAGGCGAGATCGAGCTTACCATTCGGGACAAGGGGCCGGGCATGCCCGCGGGATCCGATGGCCTCGGATCGAGGATGATGGATGCGCTCGGTGCCCAGCTGAAGGGAAAGGTCGATCGCGGCAACGATGAAGGGGCGATCGTACGACTCCGCTTTCCCGTTTTGGAGCCTGGAATTGCCTAGCCTCGAGCTGACCCCGCTCTCGGGGTCGACCTTCGTCATCCGCGGCCCGACCAACGTCGGGGTCTTCGCGCCGGGGGACGGCAGTGCCGTACTCATCGACTCGGGCAACGACGACGACGCGGGAAGGAAGATCCTTCGAGCCTGCCAAGCGGCGGGATTGGGCGTATCGTACATCGCCAACACGCATTCGAATGCCGACCATTGCGGCGGCAATGCCTTCATCCAGGCGAGGACGAACTGCAGGATAGGCGCCTCGAGGCCGGAAGCCGCCTTTATCGAGAATCCCGCCCTCGAGCCGAGTTTCCTCTGGGGAGGGTTTCCCCTGCCTCCTCTTCGTAATAAATTCCTCATGGCTAAAGCCTCGCGGGTGACCGATCTCATCGCCGCGCCCTGCTCCGTTCCGGGCGCCGGCGTTGATGCCCTTCCTCTCCCGGGACATTATATGGGCATGGTCGGCTTCATCACGCCCGACAGAGTGTTCTTCGCGGCCGACGCGCTCGCCAGCGCCGAGATACTCGAGAAGTATAGCTATTATTTCCTATACGATGTCGCCGCCCATCTGTCGACGCTCGACGGGCTCCTGGAAGTCGACGCCGACTGGATCGTCCCGAGCCACGCCGAGCCCGCCCGCGAGGCGGGTCCCCTCATCGCGGCCAATAAGGCCAAGACGCTCGAGGTCGGCGATCGAATACTCGATCTTTGCTCGGGAGCCTCCACGCCCGAGGATCTCGCCGCGCGTTTGGCGGGATCCTACGGCCTCGAGCTCAACCATACCCAATACGCCCTGCTCGGCTCGACCTTACGCTCTTATCTCTCCTGGCTGGCGGACCGGGGCTTGGTCGCCTCCCGCCTCGAAGCCAACAAGCTTCTCGTCGAGAGGAAATAGGAATGACCTCGGGGAGAATCGACGGGATCGAGCCGCGCGTCTTCGTCGCGGCCGATTACGAGGCGGCCCTGGCCCTTTGGAAGCGCTGTCCCGGTGTCGGCCTATCCTCGGCGGACGAGAGGGAGCCTATCCTGGCTTTCCTTGAGAGGAACGCCGGACTTTCCTTTACGGCCTGGGCGGGCGACGGCTTGGTCGGTACCTCGCTCTGCGGAAGCGACGGGAGGAGGGGCTACCTCTACCATGTGGCCGTCGACCCCGAATTCAGAAGGAAGGGAATCGGCATCTCCCTCTCGAGCGCCAGTCTCGAGGCCCTTGCCGCGACGGGCATCCGCAAGTGCCACCTCTTCGTCATCGCCGACAACGAGAATGGCGCCGCCTTCTGGCGCGCCTCCGGTTGGAAACCTCGCGGGGATATCGCGGTCTTCTCGAAGGAATTGGGCCTGGAGTAAGGATTCATTATTCCCGCAAATCGGAGGCTTCGCCTTACTTCAGCTCGTATAGGCGCTTCAGCGTCTCGAGGTTTCTCTTGTTGATCGTCTTTGACCCCTCCGGCGTGTACGAATACTCTATGAGGTCGGCATAGACCCCGGCTATCCTGTGGCGGACGATCTTCATGGTCGAGTTGACCGTCCCGTCCTTGTCGCCGAAGGGCTCTGGAAGGATCTGAAATACGGCGGGCATCCACGCGGCCTGGACCTTCTTGGCCTTAGGATCGTCGCGGTATTTATCCAGCTCGTCCTTGATTCGCTCCAGCAGGGCATCTGCGCCCCGGATGCCCTCGGCTTCGATCAGCCGCTCCATCCTGGCGGAATCGAGGCTGACCAGGGCCGTCACGTACCTGCGCTGCTCGCACCAGGCCATGATCTGATCGACGATGTCGGTCGCCGAGGCTACCGCCTCCTCGATTTCCTCGGGGCTGTACTTCTCGCCGTCCTCGGCGATAAGAAGCGCCTTCTCCCGCCCGACGACCACGAGGAATCCGTCCTTGTCCCAGTGGGCGAGGTCGCCTGTGTAGAGCCATCCGTCTCTGAGGGCCTCGGCGCTGGCCTCGGGGTTTTTAAAGTAGCCCTTCATGACGTTGCCGCCGCGTATCACGATTTCGGCATTCTCGCCCACGGCTGCCTCGCTGCCGTCCTCCTTTACGAGGCGGCAATCTATGGAAGCGCAGAGGGTGCCCGAAGTGCCGAATTTGTGCTTGAGAGGGCTGTTCGAGGAGATGATCGGCGCGGCCTCGGTGAGGCCGTAGCCCTGGTAGATGGGCACCCCTAAGGCCGCGAAGAATTCCTGCTGCTTGACGTCGAGGAGGGCCCCGCCGCCGACGCAATAGAGGATGCTTTTCCCGAAAACCGTCTTTTTGATTTTACTGAAGACGAGGGCCTTCGCGAGCATATAGGAGGGGAAGGCGCGCGCTCGGGTCGCGAGGGGAGGCCTATTCCATCCGTCCCCGTTCCAGGCTATCCCTGCGGCGATTCCGGCCTTGAAGAGCATCTCGATCGGTCCGCCTTTCTCCTCGACCCCGGACAGGATTTTCTTCATGAAATTACCCGACAAGGCGGGAACAGTCATGACGAAGGTAGGGTTCGCCTCTCTGAGATTGATCGGGATGTTGCGAAGGGTGGCGATGCCGCCGCCCCGCGAATCGACGAAGTAAAGGGACATCCCGATGACGAGGGCGATATAAAGGCCGGCTGTATGCGCGAAGGAGTGGTCGACCGGGAGGACGATGAGGGTGCGGAATCCTGCCGGCATCTTAAAGAGATCGACGCCGTCGCGGCAGTTGGTCCAGTAATTGAGATGGGTGAGCATGATGCCCTTGGGGTTGCCCGTCGTGCCGGAGGTATAGCAGATAGTGACGACGTCGTCTTCCTCGGCTTCGGCCGCGATGGCATCGAGGCGGGCGGAAAGGTCCGAACCGCTCGCCTCGATCGCCTTTCGGGCTTCCTGGCAGGCCTCGTCGAATCCGATGACCCGCTCGGAGGCGACGCCGTACCTGGTTGCGGTCTCGCGGGCGAAAGCGCAGTCCTCGTCGAGATAGAGGAGGACTATTCCCTTGTTTCTCAGCGACGCGAAGGAAGCGAGGATCTTCTCCAGTTGGTTCCTGCTCGTGAGGATAGCCATCGCATCGGAGTGGTCCAGGCGAAAAGGTATTTCCTCCGCGAGCAGCTTGATAGAAAGGGGTACCGATACGCAGCCGGCGTAGAGCATGCCGATTTCTCCCATGACCCATTCCGGACTGCCCTCCGCCGCTATCGCCAGGCGATCCCCCTTCCGGAAGTCCTTCGAGACGAGCCACGCGGCGAATCGGCGGGCGCGTTCGCGCGACTCGGCGAAGGAGACCGAAATCCAACCTGAGCTCCCCTTCTTCAGTGCGTAGGGATGCGAGCCCCACTTCGCGGCGGCTTCGTCCATCATGCGGAGGATCGTACGCTTCATCGCCCGAGGATAGCATGGGGCGACATGGCGGTAAAGCGAAGCCTCCTTCGGCCGGGATTCGCGCCGAGGTCCGGGCATTGACACCGGGGGCCCGAAAGGGTAGCTTATTTCCAAGCCCCGTCGACTGAAGGTACTCCGCATGAGCTACTCCGATCCCACGAAGCTCGGAATCCTGGCATGTCCTGGCGCCGATGCATTCGCGAATCAGGTGATCCGCAGGCTCGCAGGAATCTACAAGCGCAGGTTCGACCGCAAGACCGCGGCCCTGGCCTCGCGTTACCATATTTCGCAAGAGCTCGTGACTCAAAAGGTCAACTTCGACAACGATATACAATCGAGTCTCCTCTATATCCCCGGCAACGTAAATCGCTATAGGCCCCCCCGATTCAAGGTGAACGCGAGACATACTTATTTCCCCAACGGGGAGGTCAAGACCGAGATTCTCGATTCGGTCCGGGGCCAGGACCTGTACATCTTCCAGGATATCGAGAACCATCAGCCCATCGCCTTCAACGACGGCGCGGTGCATAGGAACCTATCGGTCAACGATCACCTCTTTTCCCTCTTCGTCACCGTCGACGCGGCAGTCCAAGCCGGGGCGGATCACGTGAACCTCGTGCTGCCCGCCTATCCCTACGGCAGGCAGCATAAACGCAAGGGTCGCGAGGGGCTTACGGCGTCTCGCGTTGGGCAGATGCTCGAGAACCTGGGAGTGACCCGCATCATCACTCTCGACATCCACTCCAAGGAGATCGAGAACTGCTTCAACCATCTCCACCTCGAGAACCTCCATGCCTCGCTTCAGGTGATCGAGAAGCTCATCGGGATCATCGACATCTCGAAAGAAGATCTCGTAGTCCTCGCTCCGGACACCGGGGCGGTCGATCGCAACAAGTTCTACGCCAATGCCCTTCAAAAGCCCCTGGCCCTGCTCTATAAGGAGCGCGACTACTCCAAGGTCTCGCGTAGCGCCGCGGATTCGAATATCAGCGAGATGAAGCTGCTCGGCGAGGTCAAGGGCAAGACCGTATTCGTGGCCGACGACATGATCGGCACGGGCGGCACCCTCATCAAAGGCATGAAGAACCTCCGCGACCTCGGGGCGGCGCGCGTGATCTGCGCGGTCTCCCTGCCCCTCTTTTCCGGCGGCGCGATCGAGGACTTCGAGGCGGCTTACAGACAGGGGCTGTTCTTCAGGATCATCGGGACCAACGCCGTGTACCACAAGGAACTTCTCCAGAAGGAATGGTATATCCAGGCCGACGTAACCGGCCTATTCGCCCAAATCATCAGCCTCGTGCATCATAATCGTTCCGTATCCTCGATGCTCGACAATCGCGAGCTCGTGGCGAAGCGGATCAAGAAGCAGCTGGAGCGGATGGCCAAGGAGGGGATCTCCGGATTTCCCGCTCACGGCGCTCAGGCGACGCACCAGCGCCTCGTTCCGGCCACGAGGCCGGAGCGCGAGGAGGCGGATGACGAGCCTCTCCCGCACGGAGCGGCGCAGGAGCGATGAGGATCCTCGCGATCGGGGCCGAACCCGCCGCATTGATTTTCGATCTCGATAGCACCTTGTATTCCAATCCCGAGTTCGCGGCCTTTCAGGAGAATGTCCTCGTCGCGAGACTCGGCCGCGAGCTGGGGCTGACGCCCGAGGCCGCGGCGGCGAGGATAGAGGCGCTCAGGACGGAGCGATCGAATGCCGGACTCGGCAAGACGAGCCTCGGACGCTTGTTCGCCGAGCTCGGCATCGACATCGCCACGAGCGTACGCTGGCGCGAGGAATGCATCGAGCCGGCCGAGTGGCTGCATAGGGACGCGATGCTCGACCGGTCCCTCGGCCTTCTCTCCGAGCGCTATTCCCTCGCCCTCGCGACCAACAATCCGAGACTCGTCGGCGAGAAGAGCTTGGGGGCTCTCGGCGTGCGATCCAGGTTCGCGGTCCTGGTCGGCCTCGACGATACGCTGCGCAGCAAGCCGGCGAGGGAGCCTTTCCAAGAGACGGCGCGCCGTCTCGGCGTCGAGGCCTCGCGCTGCGTATCGATAGGAGATCGCTTCGAAGTGGACCTGGCGCCTGCGCTGGATCTGGGGATGGGAGCGATCCTCGTCGACGGCGTCGAGGACGTCTATAGCCTTCCCGCGACCTTCGCCGGGAAGCTTCCCTCTCCTCGACAGGCCGGTCAAGCTTGACCACGCGCGCCCGAGCCTGCTACTATCCGGCATGGAGCCTAGCGCCCACACTGCTTCGAGCCTCGGACACTTTTGCGGCGTAGCCGGCATTCGTTCGCCGGATCCTGTAGATATTCCCAGAGCCCTCTTCTACATGCTTTTCTCTCTCCAGCATCGAGGACAGGAATCCTGCGGCATCGCCTGGGAGGAAGAGGGGAAATGGCGCTCCAGGCGCGAGCTGGGCATGGTCGCCCCCGTCCTCGGCAGGTACCTGCAAGAGTCTCATCCCTCGCGCCTCGGCATCGGGCACGTCCGATACGCGACGGCCGGAGGCACGAGCGTACAGAACGCCCAGCCGATAGTCGTAGACTGCAACAAGGGCAGGATCGCCCTCGCCCATAACGGCAACATCTCGAACGGAGGGGAGCTGCGCGGGGCCCTGACCGAGGAAGGCTCGATCTTCCAGGGCACCGCGGACTCGGAGCTCATACTCCACGCGCTCTCGCGCTCGCGCAAGGGCGATCGGGAAGGCTTTCTTCGAGAGGCCCTCGAACCGCTCGAGGGCGCCTATAGCCTGGCCGTCATGCACGAGGATGCCCTCATCGCCGCGAGGGACCCTTCGGGATTCCGGCCTCTATATGTCGGGCGATCGGGCAGGACTATCTTCGTCGCTTCCGAAACGTGCGCCCTGCACGCCCTGGCGCCCGAGGAATACAGGGAAGTCGAGCCAGGCGAGGTCGTCATATTCGACGACGCGGGCGAACGCTCTTTTTCCCTGGAACCCAAGCTGCCCCCCCATCGATGCGTATTCGAGCTCATCTATTTCGCTCGGCCCGACTCGGAGGTCTTCGGCAGATCGGTCCATGCGGCGCGCGTCCTCCTCGGAGAGGCCCTCGCGGCCCAGGACGCCGGCTGCGTCGACGCGGATATAGTCATACCGGTACCGGACTCGGGCAATATCTCGGCCATCGGCTACGCGCGCAAAGCCTGCCTGCCCTTCGATTTCGGCCTCGCGAGAAACCACTACGCCGGGAGGAGCTTCATCCTGCCCACGAGGGACCAGCGCGAGCTGATGGCTAGGCTCAAGCTCCACGCCGTGCCGGAGGTCGTCGCCGGAAAGCGGGTCGTCATGATAGACGACTCCCTCGTGCGCGGGACGACGAGCCGCATCATCGTGGGACTTCTCCGCGAGGCGGGAGCGAAGGAAGTCCACCTCCGGCTCGCCGCTCCCGAGCTCAAATGGCCCTGCTACTACGGCATAGACATACCCGACAGGGACGCCCTCATCTCCAATCGCCTCGATCCCGACGGCATAGCCCGCGAGATCGGGGCGGACTCGGTCCGATTCCTGCCGGTTTCTCGGCTCCTCGAGGTCCTCGGCGATCGCGGCTTCTGTAGCGCATGCTTCGACGGCCATCATCCTTTCCCGCTGAAAGCGGGCCGAAAGGGAAGCTCATGAGCGGACTGGATTACGAGAAAGCCGGAGTCTCGATACGCAAGGGCGACGATTTCGCCGAGTTCATCAAAGGCCTACCCTCGAAGGCGGTGTCCAAGGGCATAGGCGGCTTCGCGGGAGGCGCCGCCCTCGACCTGCGCGGCTATCGCGAGCCGGTCCTCCTCTCGACGACCGACGGCGTAGGGACCAAGCTCCTCGTCGCGAAGAAGCTCGGACGCTACGACACGATCGGCATAGACCTCGTCGCGATGAGCGTCAACGACCTCGTCGTCTGCGGCGCCAGACCCATGCAGTTCCTCGACTACATCGCCTGCGGGAAGATGGACGAAGGCCTGCTCCACGCCGTCATCGAGGGCGTCGTCGCGGGCTGCGAGCAGGCTGGCTGCGATCTCACGGGGGGCGAGACCGCGGAGATGCCGGACCTATACGGCCCCGACGACATCGACCTCGCGGGCTTCGCCGTCGGCATCGTGGAGAAGAACAAGATGCTGCCCAGGCTCGACCGCATGGAGGAAGGCGACCTCGTGCTCGGCATGCCGAGCAGGGGCGTCCACTCGAACGGCTACAGCCTCGCGCGCAAGGCCGTCGATCCCGAGGACCGAGCGACATGGCAGGAGCTCCTCGTCCCTACGAAGATCTACGTGCGCGAGCTTCTCGATCTGATATCCACCGGGAGAGTGCTGGGCGCCGCCCATATCACCGGCTCGGGACTCGGCGGCAACGTGGAGCGCGTGATACCTCGCGAGCTGCGCGCGCGCTTCTCCTGGGACTGGGAAGTCCCGCCGATCTTCGCGAAGATCCAATCGGGCGGCAAAGTCGTCGACGAGGAGATGCGGTCGGTATTCAACATGGGCATCGGAATGGCGGTCGTCGCGAAGCGCGAGGAGGCCGAGGGCCTCGTCGAGATCGCCGCCTCCAAGGGCATCCCCCTTTTCCGGGCCGGAGAGCTGGTTCGTGGCTAGGCTCGCCGTCCTGGCGAGCGGCAATGGATCGAATTTCCAGGCCCTCGCGGATTCGATCCGCGAGGATAGGGAAGGCAAGCCCGTCCGCGGGGGGCACGAATGCGTCCTCCTGATCCACGACCGAAAGGCGGCCTTCGCCGCGCAGAGGGCCGCGCGCCTCGGGATTCCGTTTCGCCACATCAGCTATTTCGAGCGCGCAGGCGGCGAGGCGGAAGCGGAGATGGCCGCCGCGCTGGACGAGGTCCGCGCGGATATTATCGCCCTGGCAGGCTTCATGCGCATCCTTTCTCCCTCCTTCGTCGAGGCCCGGCATGGGCGAATCGCGAACGTCCATCCCTCCCTCCTGCCTAAGTGGCCCGGGGCGCGCGCGATCGAACGCGCCTTCGAGGCCGGGGACCTGGAATTCGGCGTTACGGTGCATTTGGTGGATGCGGGAATGGATAGCGGTCCGATCATCTCCCGCGCGTCCTTCAAGGCCGAGTCGGGCTCCGCATTGGCCGACATCGAATCGCGGATTCACGAGATAGAGCACGAGATCTATCCGAAGGCCGTGCTGGGCCTCCTCGACGCGATCGACGAGGAAAGGAGAAGGACGTGAAGGTGCTGATAGCCGGCTCGGGCGCGCGCGAGCACGCCCTGGCCTGGGCCGTATCGAGGACCGGCGATCGGGTCTACTGCGCCCCCGGCAACGCCGGCACCGGGAGCCTCGCCTCGAACATCCCCGTCGATCCGGAGGATACGGCGGCGGTTCTCTCCGCCGTGCGGGAATTCGGCATAGACCTCGTAGTCGTGGGGCCGGAGGGCCCGCTGGCGGCGGGCCTGGTCGACGCCCTCGAAGCCGAGCGCGTGCCGGTATTCGGACCGGCGAAGAAGGCGGCCCAGCTCGAGTGCAGCAAGGCCTTCGCCCGCTCTTTTTCCGAGCGTTGGGGCGTACCCAGCGCTCGAACGGCGCGTCTCTCCGATTCGGCCGCCCTGCGCCGCTTCATAGACGAGAATCGCGGGCGGCGCATCGTCCTCAAGAAGAGCGGGCTCGCGGCGGGCAAGGGCGTACTGGAATCGGACGATCCATCGGAGCTCGCGGCCTTCGGCGAGGCGGTCCTCGCCTCGGACGAGCTCTTGGCCGAGGATTTCCTCGTCGGCCGCGAGCTCTCGGTCTTCGCGCTCTGCGACCGCAGCGACCATCTAGTCCTTCCTGCCTGCGCCGACCACAAGAAGGCGGGAATGGGCGACACCGGACCCAATACCGGCGGAATGGGCGCGGTCTGTCCCGTTCCCTATGCGGACGCAGGCGCCATGGCCAGGATCGAGCGCGAGATCGTCGAGCCGACCTTCCGAGGCATGGAGGCGGAAGGTCTCAGGTACCGAGGGCTGCTTTTCTTCGGGATAATGATTACCGAAGATGGCCCCAAGCTCCTCGAGTACAATGTGCGATTCGGCGATCCCGAGACGCAATCCCTTCTCCCCCTCCTCGAGACGAGCGCGAGCGAGATTCTACACGGAGTCGCGCGCGGGGCGCTTTGCTCCCTGCGCGCGCGGTTTTCCGGCGAGACCGCCTGCGGCGTGGTGATCGCCGCGCCGGGCTACCCGGGGAATTACCCCAAAGGCCTGTCGGTCGAGCTGAGCGCAGGAGGAGAGCCGGCGAGCGGCGGCGGGAAAGCCGGAGCCTTATTGTTCCATGCCTCGACCTCGAGCGGCATCGACGGCCGCTTGCGGACTGGTGGCGGCCGATGCTTTACCGCGGTCGGAATAGGCGAAAATTGGATAGCCGCCCGAGAGGCGGCCTATTCCCTCGCGAGCCGCGTAGGCTTCGAAGGAGCCTGGTTCAGACCCGATATAGGATCGAAAATTTACGGCCTATAAACTATTTGGCGGAGAATTTAGCCGAAAACCACCTGTATAAGGCCTCGGCCCTGTTGGCGAAGGATTCCCCGAGCCTCCCCTTGAAGATGGCAGGCGCATCGGTCCCGCTTTCGACATAGAAGAGGAGGCCATCCTCGGCTTGGATCACGAGGAGCCTCGTATTCAAGGTCGAGGGAGCGATGAGAGGCAGGGGGCCATAGCTCATCCGCGTGAGGTTGCTGCTTTTCAGCAGGATAGCGTTTGGATAGGAACGGTAATCGTAACGGTAGGTGTTCGCGCCGAAGCTCAGGTCGCGCTGGAAGGCGAAGAGGGTTTCGGTCGCGGGCAGGGCGCCGGGCGCTGGAGGCGCGGGATCAGGGACCCTGGCCTTGGACGAAGGATCGTCGATGATGAAGGACTCGGCGTAGAATGTCCGCATCGACTTGCGGCTCACGGAATAGTATTCGATGCCCTGGAGCGAGCCGAGGGACCTGAGTATGCCGTAAATCGTGGCGAGCTCGGTCGACATCGCGGCATCGTCGGCGGGCTTCGGCCGAGGGAGGACGAAAACGGCTTCGACCAGAAGCGATGGCTTTTCCGACGCCAAGGCGTCTCGGATGCTGTCCGATCCCTGATGGAGGGGAAGCAATCCGGGTTCGCCGGAACTCGTGCGGACGGCCTTGCCCGAGGCTGCGAGCTGGCCGGCGGCGTCGGCCGGAAAAAGCCTAGCGAGGAGAGAGCCTGTCGGGGCCGAAGAATTCAGGGCGTAAGCGCACCCGGCGTCGGCGATCGCCAGGAAGAGGGCGGCTGAAAGCGCGGCGATGGTCATATTATGGCTCGACATGGGAGTAATATACTCCGGCCCCGGCCCTTCCCGGCTATAGGCTCGCCTCGCTAGAGTTCCTCGATGGAAGCTTCCTCCCCGATCCCGAGCGGCTTGCCGCCGTCGCGGGGGCCGGAACCCGGGGTCGTGGCCGAAGTCTTCACGAAGGTGAAATTGCTCATGATCTTCACGAGGACCATGATGCGCTCGCGGCCCCCTTGGACTTGCGCGATTATCTCCCTGTTGCGCCCGCCTCCCAGGGTGCGGATGTTGGTCACTATTTCGGGGCTCGAACCCCGGAAGTCGGAGATCAGGTCGCCGAGCGCCTCTCCGAGCATGGCGAAGAGACCGGCCTCGTCCTCGACGATCTCGCGGGCCTTGTCGTTGATCGCGTCGACGAGGCGGTTCAGGAAGGAGGCGATGTCCTTGCCCCTGCGCATTTCCTCGACGTAGCGCTTCATGGCCACCAAGGAGATGCGGCCGTTGCCCCGAAGCTGCTCCTCGAATTCCTGGATTCGGCCTCCGGAGCGCTCGCATTGATAAAGGATGTTGGCGAGATTGTTCTGGAAGCCCTTGTTGTCGAAGTATCCTTCGACGAGAACCCGCTTGACGGATTCCTTGAGCAGGGGCTCGAAGACGCCGGCGATGAAGGTCTTGAGTATTCGCAGCGGCTTGATCCAGGTGAAGCCGTTCGGGCTTTCCCGCCTCAGGAAGGAATCCTGCTCCTCGTCATAGCCTTCCACCTCGGCTATTTCCACCTCCCCGAAAAGGTTCCTGATATCGGCGGCGATCGCGCCCTCGTGCTGCTCCCGAAGTATGCGGTCGCGATCGTTGTCGAACTGGCTGATAAGCCGCGAGCGGTAGGCCTCGAGGAAATCCTGGCGCGCGCGAGGCATCGAGGGGGAGAACGATGGATCCTCCTTGATCACGCGGATCAGCGCCAGGAGGATATCCTCGCCGAGCCTCTCGGAGACCGTCTTGCCGAGCTGGGCGAAAAGCTTGTCGACCTTGCCCTTCTTGGCCTCGTCGAAGCCGTCGGGCTGGCGCTTCTCGAGGAGGCGCATGACGTTTTCCTTGAGCTGGGGCGAAAAGACGAAAGACTCCGTCAGGTAATAGAAGTCCACGAGCTCCGGAAAGACCTGCTCGCCCGGCACCGGCGCGAAATCCGGCTTATAGCGGGAGTCGTCGATGTTGGCGCTCGTATCGAAAAGGCCGATGATGCGTTCGTAGTCGTGACGGCAGAGGTCCATGAAGCGCTCGACCTCGTAGAAGTCCGCATTGACCGCCCTCGAGCCGAGGGCTTCGAGAGAACCGAGAAAGCCCTGGAATTCCCTGATTATCGCCTCGAGCTCCTCGTCGGGCCTAAGCGAGGCCCTGATGCGCTCGGACATCCCCTCGTAGGAGAAGAAGCGCTTGCGATCCTGCTCGTCGGGGGGGAGGCGTCGATCGATGAGGTAATCGAAATAGCGCTGGGAAATCCTGATATCCGAATTGGCTATCGTCGAGCGGGCGAGTTCCGCAAGGGGCCGCAAGAGGGAGTAGAAGTGCAGGATCGCGAGGGCGAAGCCGGACAGCACGAGGTTTTGCTTCGGTCGGTAATACGGAGGTTTCATCATGGCGAGGAGGCTCTGCAGTCTACGGAGCTCGGTCTTGCGATGCGCCTCTTCCGGATCGCGCGAAAAGGCCCGCGTGAGCCAATCTTTAATTCTTCCTATTATTCCCATGGAGGAATTGTAAGGGCGGTTCAGGCCCGCATCAAGCCTCTCTTATGCCGAGGGATCGCTCATGCCCTCAGGGCCTTGGCCTTCCAGTCTTCCAAGCCGAGTATCCTCGGACGCCGCCACCTATCCGATATCTTCGACTGCCGCTCGAGAAAGGAGGTCTCGACGCGGAGAGGGGCGCCGAGCTTAAGCGCCAAGGCGATCGCATCCGAGGGTCGAACTTCCTTCACGAATTTTCGGAGCCCCTTCTTGTACGAGAGCCTGGCCCTCGGTACCGAGTCGGTCTCGCCTCGCAGCTCGGCGGCGTCGAGGCTGAAGCCGCCCTCCTCGAAGAATTCGGCGAGGAGGTCGTGGGTCAGGGGGCGCGGCGGCGAGATGCCTTCTATCTCCAGGATAATTGCGCTTGCCTCGAAGGGGCCGACCGGAAGGAGTATGCGACGATCCGTAAGGCGGTCCTCGAGGATGACGATCGCCTCGTCTTTCTCCATCGAAACGCCGCGAACGCGAAGCTCGACGGTTCCGTTTTCCATATCGGCTCTAATCTATCTCGTCCAGGGACGATTTCCATCGACATCGGCTCGGGTTGACGCAAATAGCCGCTATTGACACCCCTCCGGGCGCCGCCTATGCTTTTTTTACGCGTTCCCGCTCGAGAGGCGGGAGAAAACGGAGAAGGGGTACATGTCCGACTTCCTGGGCGACGCCGATTTCGAGCTCTACAGCAAGCTGATCTACGACGAGAGCGGGATAGCCTTCTCCGTGACGAATCGCTCGATCCTTGAGAGCCGCCTCAAGGAGCGCCTTCGCGATAAAAAGCTCGAGAGCCTCAAAGACTACTATTCCTTGATAACCAGGGACAAGGAAGAGCTCAAGACTCTGCTCGATTCGGTAACCACCAACCTTACGCGGTTTTTCAGGAATCAAGCCCATTTCGACGCGATCGAGAAGTACGTGGTTCCCGAGCTGATCAAGCTGAAGGGCAAGGGTGGAGAGAGGAAGCTGCGCTTCTGGAGCGCGGGTTGCTCGACGGGCGAAGAGCCCTATACGCTCGCCATGCTCCTGAAGGAAATACTGCCGCTCGGCTGGGGATACGAGATCGTCGCGAGCGATATTTCCCTCAAATGCCTGATGGTGGGCAAGGAAGCCTTTTACGCGGATTCGCGCATACAGGGAGTGCCGGATAGCTACCTATCCAAGTATTTCGACAAGAAGCCCGGAGGGAATCAGGTCAAGGAAGAGATCAAGAAGAGCATTCGCTTCGATTACCATAACCTCAAGAACGACTCCGGCCTTCGCGGCCTCGACGTTGTCTTTTGCCGAAATGTCCTGATATACTTCGACGAGGCCGCGCAAAAGGCCGCGATCGAGCGGTTTTGGGAGGCCATGGCGCCCAAATCCTTCCTTTTTATCGGGCATTCCGAATCGCTCTTCGGCATGAACACGAAGTTCGAATTCGTCAAGACCGATTGGGCCACTTTCTATCGCAAGAACGCCTGACGGGAGAGAGCGCCATGCCTGATCCGATTTCCGTCCTCGTCGTCGACGATTCCGCCCTCATGCGAAACCTCATTTCGAAGATTATCGAGGCGACGCCCGGGCTCAAAGTGGCGGACAAGGCGATGAACGGCGTTTTCGCCCTCCAGAAGATCCCCCGCTGCGATCCCGACGTCATCGTCCTCGATATCGAGATGCCCGAGATGAACGGCATCGAATTCCTGAAGGAGCGCAGGCGCCTCGGTTTGGAAATACCCGTGATCATCCTCTCTTCGGTCGCCAAGGAAGGGGCGGAGGTCACCATCGAAGCCCTCTCGCTGGGCGCATCGGATTTCATAACCAAGCCTTCCGGTTCCGTATCCTCGGATATCCATACCGTCGCGGGAGAGCTCGCGCGGCTCCTTCTGGCCTACGGCGCCCAGCATCAGAGGCGCAAAGGCAAGACCCCTCCGCGCTATGCCTTCGAGGCGCCCGAGCGCATGTTCGAGCCTCCGCCCATCCTCGACGGGCGGGCGGCCGAGCGGGCGGCCGAGCGCATGCGGTCCGAGGCTCCCAAGCCCGCTCGGGCTCCGGGGCCTATCGAGGTCATCGCGATCGGGATTTCGACGGGGGGGCCCAATGCCCTTCGCGAGGTTTTCGCCAAGATCGATTCGGACATCCCGCAGCCGATCCTGGTAGTACAGCACATGCCGCCGGGATTCACCGAGGAGTTCGCCAAGAGCCTGGACAGGATTTGTCCCCTCGACGTCAAGGAGGCGGCCGACGGCGATATCCTGCGGCCCGGACGCATCCTCATCGCTCCCGGCGATAAGCATATCGTCGTCGAGAAGCGGCCGCTCGGGGCCTTGGTCCGGCTGTCCGACGCGGCTCCCGAGAACGGCCACCGGCCCAGCGCCGACGTCCTTTTCGGTTCGGTCGCCCGACTTTACGGCAACAGGGCGATGGCCGTCATCATGACGGGCATGGGCAGGGACGGTGCGCGAGAGCTCGGCTCCATCTATAAGGAGGGAGGTCTGACCCTCGGCCAGGACGAAGCTTCCTGCGTAGTCTTCGGCATGCCCAAGGTGGCTTTCGAGCTGGGTCACGTAGGCCAGCAGGTGGGGCTCGCCGATATGGCGGCCACGATTTCCCGGCTGGCCAAGCAATATCGTTAGCGTCCGCCTATTCGACGCCGCCGATCAGTTAGTATGTTCAATTCAAGAATCGATCGGGATGGGGAGGATTCCATGCAAAGCGACAGAGACAAGGCTATCGGCACCGGTAAAACGGGCAAAGACGCGAAGATGGAAGCGGTCCAAAGCAAAACCCAGGATCTGGAGCCCTGCGACAAGCCTCAGGCTCAGGAAGCCTCTCGCCTGACGGCCGCCGACGAGGCCTGCGACGACGGCGTCGATTGAGTCGGGCTAATTTAAGACCTGCACGACTTCCTTGACCTCGGGCACAGTCTTTTTAAGGTAGTTTTCGACGCCCATCTTCAAAGTCATCGTGGACATGGGGCAGGAATCGCATGCTCCAGTGAGCTTTACGTTGACGATTCCGTCATCGCTTACAGATACGAGCTCGATATCTCCTCCGTCGGCTTGAAGGGAGGGCCGGACGTCCTGAATCGCGCGGAGGACTTTCTCGTTGAGCATGGCAACTCCTTTGATACCACAATGTAGCCAGCCTGGACCTTTCGGGTCAAGCTATGGCTTCAGCAGGTCGCTTGGACGCATCTACTTGGATATGCTACACTTCCCCGACAAAAGAAGCGCGGAGAGGCGTCATGGCGCGTATTATAGTCTTCGTAAATCAAAAAGGCGGAGTGGGCAAGACGACGAGCGCTATCAACCTCGGCGCATACCTCGCGCTCTCCGGCAAGCGCACACTCCTCGTCGACTTCGACCCGCAGGCCAATCTCACGAGCGGCCTGGGACGCAAGCCGGGAGGTCAAAACATCTATAGCGTCATTTCCGGGCAGGCGAGCGTCAAAGAGATAATCCAATCCACCAAGGTCGAATGGCTGGACCTCGTTCCCTCCTCGATCGACCTCTCGGGAGCTACCGTCGAGCTCGTGGATCTGCCGGACCGCAACGAGTATTTAAAGCGCGCCCTATCGACCGTGGAACGCGAATACGATTTCATCCTGATAGATTGCCCTCCCTCGCTCGGAATACTGACCCTCAACGGTCTGGTTGCGGCCGACGAAGTGCTCGTTCCCCTTCAATGCGAGTATTTCGCCCTCGAAGGACTCTCCCTCATCCTTCAGACCGTGAGCCTGGTCCAGAAGGGCATGAATACCGCCCTCAGGCTCTGCGGGATCCTGTTCACGATGTACGACTCCAGGACCAAGCTCGCGCAGGACGTCGTCCAGCAGGTTACGGAGTTCTTCAAGGACAAGGTGTTCCGCACCATCGTGCCGCGCAACGTACGGCTCTCGGAGGCTCCTTCGCACGGCGAGCCCATTTGCATCTACGATCCGGCCTGCATAGGGGCCAAGAGCTACGAGGCCCTCGCCAAGGAGCTGCTCGCGCGCGAGCCCGTCGGCGCCAACCGAGCCGCGGTGGAAGGAAAGGCCAATGGCTAAGCAATTCGGCCTGGGCAAGGGACTCGGCGCGTTGATCCCCGATTCCGATTTCGAGGACCTTCCCGTCGGCGAAGGCGTACGGACCCTTCCCCTGGCGAGGCTCAAGCCCAATCCCGATCAGCCGAGAAGGAGCTTCCCCGAGGAATCCCTCGCCGAGCTCGCGAGTTCGATCAAGACTCATGGCCTGATACAGCCGATCTTGGTAGAGGAAGCCGGGGAAGGCTCCTATCTAATCGTCGCCGGCGAGCGCCGCTTCCGCGCGGCCGCGATGGCAGGCCTGTCGGAGGCGCCCGCCATCGTCCGCGCCTTCTCGCCCGAGAAGCGTCTCGAGATAGCGCTGATCGAGAACGTCCAGCGCGAGGACCTCAACCCCGTCGAGGAAGCCGAGGCCTATCGCTCCCTCATGGCCATGGGAGGCCGCTCCCAGGAGGAGGTGGCCGACGTCGTGGGGAAAAGCCGCAGCGCGGTCGCCAACTGCCTACGGCTCCTTAAGCTGCCCGAGCCCATCCTCGCCTCCCTGCGCTCGGGGGGCTTGAGCGCGGGGCATGCCAAGGCGCTTCTGGGCGTGGTCGATCCGGGGAGGCGCGATCTTCTTTTCGCGCGAATCGTCGCGGAGGGCATATCCGTCCGCGAGGCCGAGGCCGCTGCCCAGGATCTCAACAGCCCGCGGCTCGGCGAGGTCAAGCGAAGCCCTCGGGCTCCCAAGCCCAAGGAGCCCGAGATCCGCGAGGTCGAGGAGCGTCTCATCGAGGCTCTCGGGACCAAGGTGAGCGTCAGCGGCGACGGCAAGAAGGGCACGATTTCGATCGAGTACTACTCCCTGGAGGACCTCGAGCGCATACTCGACGTCCTCGCGGGACGGTCCTGAGCCCGATTGCATGGCCAATCCCTTGGCGATTCCCCCGCTTCTGCTGCTGGTGCTGCTGCCCTGCGTCGCGGGCGCCCAGGTTCCGATCGAGGCCGACGACGGCGATTATCGGGGATTCGACGTCAGGTATGGCGTGGCCTCCGGGGCGAAGCTCGCCGCTTTGATCGAAAGGCCGGCTCTCGTCTCGATGGCCTTCAGGAAATTCAAGGACCCGGAAACGGGGGAGCGGCGGCTCGCGGGCTTCGGCGAAGTCCAAGGCGTCTACGACGTCCCCTTCGACGCCCTGGTCGCCGTCCTGGACGATCCGACCGAGGCCGTACGCTATTCCCCCAGGCTCATCGCCGCTCGGATAGAGAAGAGGGAGGGCCCCCTCGTAGTGATGTACCAGGAAGTGGGCATCGTTTTCCTCGGTATCAAGGTAGGCTACCGCTTCCGCGCCGAGCAGGTCCGCGATGATCTGTCAGCCACCGAGGTCGGCTACCGGATTCGCCTCCTCGAGAGCCTCGACGGGAATTTCTTCGAGGCTTATACTTCCTGGTACGCGAAACAGGTGCTGGTCGGCGGTCGGAGGCTCGTCTACCTGCGCGCCTATACGAGGCCGGGCCTCCGAAGGCCGCCGATCGGCACTGAGCTCATATTGAAGAGCTTCACGCCCGGCGAGATGAGGAGCACGCTCGACAGGGTAGTGCAGGAGGCGCGCCGGAGAGCGGCGAAAGGAAGGGCTTCGCTTTAAACGCGTCTCCCCGCGTCTTGACTCCGTCATGCCGCGCCGATAGTGTTTTAGCTGTTCCCATCCCGATAAGCGAGGAGAGCACTATGAGCATTATCGAATACGTCGAGGCGCGCGAGATCCTGGATTCCCGCGGCAATCCCACCGTCGAAGTAGACGTCGTCCTCGAGGACGGCACGCTCGGCCGCGCGGCGGTACCCTCCGGGGCCAGCACCGGCGATTACGAGGCGGTCGAGCTGCGCGACGACGACAAGAAGCGCTTCCTCGGCAAGGGCGTCCTCAAGGCCGTCGAGAACGTCAACACCGCCATCGCCTCCGAGATCTGCGGCCTGGACGCCCTCGAGCAGGTGGACATCGACCGCACCATGATCGACCTCGACGGGACCGAGAACAAGGCCAAGCTCGGCGCCAACGCCATCCTCGGCGTGTCCATGGCCGTTTCCCGCGCGGCCGCCGAGTTCCTCGGCATCCCCCTGTACAAGTACCTGGGCGGCCCCCATACGACCCTCCTCCCCGTCCCCATGGCCAACATCATCAACGGCGGCAAGCACTCGGACAACAAGGTCGACTTCCAGGAGTTCATGGTCATGCCCATCGGCGCCGAGTCGGTCCGCGAGGCGGTGCGCATGACCGCCGAGGTCTTCCACAACCTCAAGTCCATCCTCAAGGCCGACGGCCACAATACCTCCGTAGGCGACGAAGGAGGCTTCGCGCCCAACATCGGCAACGAGGACGCCCTCGACTACATCATGAAGGCGATAGAGAAGGCCGGCTACAAACCCGGCGACGAGATAGGCATAGCCCTCGACCCAGCGGCCAGCGAGCTCTTCGAGGAAGGCGGCAAGAAAGGCTACAAGTTCTGGAAGTCCAACCCCGACAAGCTCTTCAGCTCGGACGAGATGATCGAGCTCTACACGAGATGGGTGGGCAAGTACCCCATCCTCTCCATCGAGGACGGCCTTGACCAGGACGACTGGGACGGCTACGTGAAGCTGACGAAGGCCCTCGGGAGCAAGATCCAGATCATGGGCGACGATCTCTTCGTCACCAACACCAAGCGCCTCGAGAAGGGGATCGGGCTCGGCGCCTGCAACTCCATCCTCATCAAGCTGAACCAGATCGGCACGGTGTCCGAGACCATCGAGACCATCGACATGGCCAAGAAAGCCAATTACACCGCCGTCGTTTCCCACCGCTCCGGCGAGACCGAGGACTCCTTCATCGCCGACCTGACCGTCGCCCGCGAGACGGGCCAGATCAAGACGGGCTCGATGTCCCGGACCGACCGCATCTGCAAGTACAACCAGCTCATGCGCATCGAGGACGAGATGGAGGGCATCGCCGAGTTCGCCGGGAAGAAGTGCTTTTATAGCGTGAGGAAGTAGGAATCGGGTCCGGAGGCGTCGCGCTCTATTCGCGCGTCGCTCTCGGCGCGTTTTGCCGGAGCCGCCCGAAAGGGCGGCTTTTTTGTTCATGTGCGCCCGGAGGGCGCGCGCCATGTCCCCCTACTTCGAGAGGCTGGACGCTTTCCCGCCCTCGCGCCGCCTCGCTAGGAGGGCATTGACCGCGAGGCCGGCGAGGAGGACGAGGGTGCCGACGAGCTTCCTCGCGTCGAAGGCCCCCGCGCCGGCGAAGTCGATTACCAGCCCGGCGAGCGCTTGGCCGCAAAATAGGAGGATTGCGGCGGAGAAGGCAGGCATGCGCGGGAAGAGGGAATTCATCGCCGACACTACCGCGACGCCCATGAATCCTCCGCCGAGCGCGAGGAGCGGACCCGCCTCCGCGATCGCGCGCGCGGCCGGAACCATGGGCGGTCGAATGGCGCCTACGAGCGCTAGGGTCGTCGCCAGGCCGACGAGATAATTGACGCGCGTGCTCCGGAAGACGCCTTTCTTGAGCCCGAGCTCCGAATTGAGGATGAAGGAAAGGCTGGGGAGGGCGCCCGAGGCGAAGGCGACGAGCATGGCGAGCGCATTCGAGCGCCAGGCGCCGACCATGACAGCCACGCCCGCGAGGGCTAGGCATATACCGGGAAGACTGCGAAGGGAAAGCGGGTATTTCCTCCGGCCCAGGAGGCCGGTCGCATCCACGGCAATCGAGAAGAGCGTCTGGCCGAGGAGGGCGAGGGCCACTGCGAGCGAGGCGCCGAGGGCGGCGAAAGCGTAGTTGTTGGAGAAGACCGTCCCTACGCCGACGAAGCCGCCCAGGTAATAGTACAGGGGCGGGCGCTCGCGACGCTTTTCCTCTCGCTTGGCGAGCAGGACCGCCGAGACCGCGGCGAGGCCCGCGATATGGATGACGAGGGTCGCGACGAGGCTACCGACCAGCACCGAGAAGCGGCTGTTCGTTTGGTTCATGACGGTCATGAGGGCGCCGACTAGGGGCGCGAAGACGCTATACATGGGAGAAACCTCCCTTCCCTGGCTTCGAGTATCTCGATAGACTCCCCTACGTAATAGGACCTATGTCCTATCGGAGCGGAAAACGTGCATCCCCCGGACTCGACGGAAAGCTATATACGACGCTATTCCCTGGACGGCCTCCTCTCGCCGGAGCTCCTCGGCGCCCTGCGGCAGTTGCGCGGGGATCCGGGCGAGCTCATCATCAGGTCGGGCGATCCGGTCAGGGACCTCCTGTTCTTCGTCGAAGGCCGGATCAAGGTATTCAGCACGCTGGACAACGGCCAGAGCGTTCTCGCGTCCTTCTACCGACCCTTCGACGTACTCGGCGAGGCTGAGCTCTTCGCCTCCGAGCGTTATACCCTTAGCGCCGAGGCGCTCACTCGGACGGTTTGCCTCGGCCTCTCGGTCGCCGCCATAAAAAAGGCCGCCGACCGCAATTACCGCCTCCTCATGTATCTCTGCGGTCGCCTGGGCGCGAAGCTCTCGGACCGGATAGTCGCCGAGTCGATCAACCTGCGCTATCCCGTGGAGAATCGACTCGCGAGCTTCCTTCTCGCCTCCATGGACGGCGAAGGCCGGATCCTCGGCACGGACGACCTCGGCGAGCTCGCCGATTTCATCGGCGCGAGCTACCGCCAGCTCGCCCGCGTCGTGCGTCGCTTCAGGGAGGCCGGCATCCTGGACGAGGCGAGGGGACGCATCAGGGTCCTCGACAGGGCGAAGCTCGAGCCGATGGCCCGAGATCCGTATGTCGTGAGCGGTTCCGGGCGAATTTCGACCGGATAAATCCTCCTACACCGGTTGAGAATTCCTCCGACCTGGGTATAGGCTCTTTCCCTGCATCTATAAGGAGCGCGCGATTGCCCGAGAACAGCAGCAAGATCACGATCGTCGGGAGCGGCGCCATAGGGTCGACGATAGCCTATTCGCTCCTCCTTCGCAGCCCGAGGCTCGAGATCGTCTTGAGGAACCGCGACGAGAGGAAAGCCTGGGCCAAGGCCTTCGATATCTCGCATTGCGTCCCGACCCGCGGGGGAAGCTCGATACGGGCCGGGAGCCTGGAGGACACTGCCGGATCGGACATCGTCGTCGTGACGGCGGGCGTCCTTCCCAAGGTGGACGGCAAGCGGTCGGACGTCCTGCGGGACAATGTCGCCGCGTACCGGGAGATCATCCCGCCTCTCGCCGCGAGAAGCGAGCATGCCCTCTTCATCGTCGTCACCAATCCCATCGATGCCATGGCATACGCCGCGTATAGGCTTTCGCTCATGCCCGCTTCGCGAGTCATCGGCTCGGGTACCCTGCTCGACGGGATGCGGCTGCGCAAGTTCATCGCGGAAGCCTACGCCCTCGATCCCGAGAAAGTCGAAGCCTGGGTAGTCGGAGAGCACGGGGATACGATGGTGCCCCTTTGGAGCGGCATCTCTTACGCCGGAGTTCCTTTGGGCGAATATCTACGCGATAGGGGATACGATCTCGATGCGGAGGCCAAGCGAAGGATCCTCGAGAGGACCAAGCGCGCGGGATGGGATATAAGGCTCGCGGGCGAGCATAGCTGCTACGGGATTTCGTTTTCGGTCGTCAGGATAATCGAGACCGTCCTCGGATATTCCGAGGGGCCCCTCGCCGTGTCGTCGCTTCTGTCGCAGGCTTTCGGCATCCGGGACGTCTTCATGAGTCTTCCTTCGCGGCTCGATCGATCGGGGCTCGTCTCCAACTCGGCGCCGACGATGTCCGAGGACGAGGAGAAGGCCCTCGTCGCCTCGGCGATCGCCCTCCGCCGGCAGCTCGACGCGGTCGACCTCCAGCTCGGCCTGCCGCCCCGCGCCGATTAGGATCGGCGGATGCAGAGAGCCCTCGAGAGCGTAATCTCGGTCCTCCTCATGATAGGCCTCGGCTGGGCCCTCGCGAAGAAAGGCTGGTTCGGGGAAAGAGCCGGCTCCCTGATCTCGAGGCTCGTCGTCTCGGTGGCCCTGCCGGCCTACATGATCGCAAACCTGATGGGAGGCTACGATAGGGCCAAGCTCGCGTCCATGCTGCCGGGCCTCCCCATCCCCTTCGCCGTCATGATCGCCGGCTATGCCGTGGCCTCGGGCGTCGCCGTCCTCTTTCGCCTTCGCAAGGAAAGGCGGGGCAGCTTCGCCTCGATGTTCGCGCTGTCGAACACGATCTTCGTAGGCTTGCCCGTCAATCTCGTGCTCTTCGGCGAGGAGAGCCTGCCCTATGTCCTCATTTATTATATCGCGAACACGAGCCTCTTCTGGACGATCGGCGTCTACGGCATCGCGAAGGACGGTGCCGTCCTCGCGGGCAGGCACGGGCCTTCGCCGCTATCCGCGGAGGGGCTCAGGCGAGTCTTCTCCCCGCCTCTGGTCGCATTCCTCGGGGCGGTGGCCATGATAGGGGCGGGAATCCGACTGCCGTTCCCCGTCATGGATTCCTGCAAGTATCTCGGCGCGATGACGACGCCTCTTTCCATGCTCTTCATCGGAATCGTGATCTCCCGCGTGGAATGGAGGAAGATGCGGCCCGAGCGCGATCTCGTCCTCCTCCTCGTCGGCCGCTTCCTGGTCGCGCCCCTCCTCCTCGTCCTCGCCATCCGCCCGACGAACCTGGCCCCTCTCATGAAGGAGGTCTTTTTCGTACAGGCGTCGATGCCGGCGATGACCCAGACGCCCATATTGGCGGAAGCTTACGGCGCTGACGCGGAATACGCCGGGATCGGGACTTCGCTGACGACGGTCTTGAGTCTCGCGACTATTCCCTTGTCCATGGCCCTCATCAAGTTCCTGTTCTGAACGACTCGGTTTGACAGATCGCGAATTGGCTGTTAGGGTGGTGAGCGGAGGCTCACTATGACTCTTCCGGCGTCTTCGCCCCGACGATGGGCCGTGCTTATCGCCCTGATGGCCGTGACTCTCGCCTGCGAGGCCGAATGGCTGGTACATGCGGCGGTCGCTCGTCCGGCGGCGGCATTCTATGCGGGCCAGTTCGATCCTTCGTCGCTCTTCAATATCGATTTCCTGAGCATGTCGTATATGCTGGTATTCCTGGTCGTTTGCCTACCGGCGAGCTGGATACTGGACAGATGGGGCCTGGGAATCGGCGTGGGCCTAGGCGCGGCGCTGACGATCGTAGGTTCGGCGGGCAAGGCCCTCTGGGCCGGCAGCTTCGCGGCGCAGCTGGGCTTTCAATTGGTTTTGGCCGCCGCCCAGCCCTTCTTGACCAACGCGGCCACGACGCTCGCCCGGGATTGGTTTCCCGTCAAGGAGAGGGCTACGGCGAGCGGGCTCGCCAGTCTGGCTCAGTACCTGGGTTTCGTCGTAGCGCTGATCGCGGCTCCCGCCCTCGTTCAGGTCGATCCGACCCTTCCCGGGTACGGCGACGGGATAGCGAAGGCATTGATGGTCTTCGCCGCCTTGAGCTTCGCCGCCGGCCTACTTTCCCTGGTCCTGGTCAGGCGAGGGCCGAACCGGGAGAGCGCGGGCGGCCCGTCGGATTTCCTGGGCTCGCTTCGGCGCCTATTGGCGCAACGCGATTTCCGCTTGACCCTCCTGCTTTTCTTCCTCGGGCTCGGAATCATGAACACGGTAACCGCATTGACCGACGACATCGCGGCCTCGATGGGCGTCAAGGACTCGAACGGGCTCTTAGGCGTCGGCCTGATCCTCGGCGGTATAGTCGGCGCGGTGATACTGCCGATACTTTCCGACTTCTGGGGCCGGAGGAAGGCCTTCCTCGTCCTATGCATGGCGCTCACGGTTCCGGCCTTATGGGCGCTTTTCCTCGCGCCGGCTGGCTGGTACGCACTGGGAATCGCCGCCATGGCGCTCCTGGGCTTCGCCCTCATGAGCGCGGGGCCCATAGGCTTCCAGTACGCCGCCGAGGTGACTGCTCCGGTACCGGAATCGGCCAGCCAAGGCGTGCTGCTCCTGGCCGGCCAGATATCGGGCCTCGCGCTCACCGCGGGGATGTCGTCGGGAGGGCTGCGGGCGGCCCATCTCTGGCTCGGCGCCTTTGCGGCGACGGCCGTGATCATGGCGCTGCTATCGCTGAGACTCAGGGAATCGCCGGCCGTCAGCCCTCGGCGACGCTCCTGAGCTTCGTCGCGGCGGCAGCTCGCTTAGAGTACGAGTTCTTATAGACCCAATGCATGAGCCGGGCTTCCCAGGCGGGAATAGGGACTGCGCCGCCCAGGGACTCGCCGCCCAAGGTTGCCCTGGCGGCTTTCTCCACGACCAGGGCGAGGGCTTCCGCGTCGGCTCCGCATACGATAAGCCCGCTATCCTTGACGAAAAGCGCGCCGACCTTGGGGCGGCGATTGGGAAGAGCGGTCGCCGCGGGAACTCGGGTACCGACGAATTGGGCCAGGTCGTCCAAGGCGGCCTTCAGGGGCCGGACGAGATGGGCCCAGGCGCGGGAAAAGGGCGCGACGCTGAGCAGGGCCGGACTGCCATCGGCCAGGGTGAGAGGCGATAGCCAGAGCGGGTCCCATGGGGCGTCGACTCTCGCGGGGAGCCGGCCGGGGGCCTTCTCCGCGATGAAATCGGCGCAGGCGCTTTCGAGGACGCTGACCCGGTCGAAGGCCTGATCCATGTCGCTTCCGACGGCGAATACCCCGTGGTTCGCCAGGAGGATGGCCGGTCCATCGGAACCCAGGGCCTCGACGGCGGCTCGCGACAGGGCCTTCGTGCCGGGAAGGCCATAGGCCGCGCTGGGCGTTTCTCCCCATGGAGCGGGAACGGGTACTCGCGCCGCCGCGCAAGCCGAGGCGGCGTTCTGATGGGTGTGGACGATAGCTTCGACGTCGGGCCGCCTGAGGTAAATGTCTCGATGGATCCTCCTCTCTCCCGAAGGCTTCCACGATCCCCTCCAGTCGCCGGTCCCGAGGTCTACGACTACGATCATTTCTTCCGTTAGCTCGGGGTAGGGGATGCCGCTGGGGGTGATGGCCATCGCGCTCGGCCCGAGCCGTATACTGAGGTTTCCCCAGCTTCTGGCCACGAGGCCTTCGATCAACAAGCGCCGACCGGCGTCGACCAGGGCCCGCCGAGCCTGGACTTCGGTCATGTCAGGGCTCCCTCGATGTTGGCGAAGACCCGATCGAAGGCCCCCACGGCCTCGTCCACCATGGCCTCGGTATAGGCGGCGCTGGCATAGAGCCTCGAGCCGGCCAAGGTGACTATCCCCTCGGCCATGTAGGCGGCGCCCATCTCCTCCATGACCGTCTTTCGGGCCTTTATCTCTTTCATCTTGCCGGGGATTTGCCAGAATTTGTTGAAATCGATCGAAAAGTGCATGGTCCCGACGGTTTGGAGGTGGCAGATCGAGCCCTGGTTGAAGGCGACGAAAGGCAGGTTCCGACGTTTCAACGAAGCCTGGATTCCCGCCGTCAGCCTGTCGCCTAGGGCTCCCGCCTTCTCGCTGGCCCTGGTCCTCTCGATCTCGGTCAGGGTGAAGAAGCCAGCGGCGGACGAAAGGGGATTGGCCGCCATCGTCCCCCCGATCAGGGCTTTCTTGCTTCCCGCCTCGATGCCGGCGGCCAGGTATTTCATGTACTCCCGCTTGCCCCCGAGGCCTCCGGCCGAGGGATAGCCTCCGGCTACGACCTTGCCGAAGACCGTCAGGTCGGGCTCGACTCCGAAGTATCCCTGCGCGCCCGAGAGCCCGACGCGGAAGCCTGTGACGACCTCGTCGAAAATCAACAAGGCGCCGAACTTGTCGCAGAGCCTCCGTACCCCGGAGTTGAAGTCCTTGGCGACCGGGCGAGTCCCGCTTTCGGGCCCCAGGGGCTCGATCATCACCGCGGCCGTACCGCCGCCGAGGCGGTTGCGCCGCAGCACCCGTTCCAATGCGTCCAGATCCCCTGGGAAGAATTCCTGCGTATACTTGAATACGTGCTTGGGAACTCCATGGGCCTCGAAATGCCGCGAGCCGGGGATCCGCAGGCCATAGGCCAGCTGGTCGCTCCAGCCGTGGTAGGCTCCGCCCATCTTCACCACGTTCTTGCGCCCCGTCGCCAGCCTGGCTACGCGGATAGCCGCCATGCAGCCCTCGGTACCCGATCCGAGCATCCTGAACATGGGAACGGCCGGCATGTGATCCGCGATAAAGCGGGCCAGCTTGAGCTCGTATTCGTTGAAGAGCCCCGTCGAGGGGCCGCAGGTCTTCAATAGATCCAGGACCTGGTTCAGGACCTCGGGAGGATTGGAACCCAGGATAGTGGGACCGCCTGCCTGGAGGAAGTCGAAGTAGCGGTGGCCGTCCAAGTCGTAGAGATAGGGGCCCGCGGCCTTGGTAAATACCAAGGGGAAGGGATAATTGAAGGCAAGGTTGTGCTGGACTCCTCCCGGTATGTAGTTCTTGGCCTCGTCGATCATGGATTTCGAGCGGCTACAGGTCTTCTCGAAGTATTCGTCGAGATAGCGCTCCAAGGCGGCGGGGCGCAGTCGCCGAATAGGCTGTCGGATAAGGGAATCCAAATCGGAAAGGATACGGGGAACATCGGGATAGGTCGAAATGGCGAAACTGTCGGCCATGGAAAACCTCCTCCAACTGTATCGTGAGCCGCGGCTCACTCCGCTACCATAACATACTCGCAGGGGGCTGTCAAAGCGGGCTTTCGCGGATTAGGCTTGATCCATGCCATCCCTAGCCTCGCCTTTGTTCGACCGGCTTCCCGACGATAAGCGGCGGTCGATATTGGACTCGGCCGCGGCCGAATTCGCCCGCGCGGGCTTTACCGCCGCGAAGGTGGACGAGATCGCGGTCCGGGCGGGAATCAGCGTGGGCGCCCTCTATAAGTACTTCGGCAATAAGGAAAATTGTTTTCTCGCCGTCCTCGAGGACGGAGTCCGGGAGTTGGAAGCCCGCTTGGATCAGGTTATGTCCAGCGAAACCGAGCCCTGGGCCAGGATCGAAGCCATCGTACGGCTCATCCCCGAGCATTCCCGCCGCCACGCCGAAGTGCTCCGTTTGTACCATGAAATCGGCGGCGAGGGCCTCTCAGAGCTGGGCAGGGACTTCTGCAGGAGATTCGAGGGCCTGAGCGCGCGATGCTATTCCGCCCTTTTGGCCGAGGCCCGTTCTTCCGGGCTTGCCCATCCGGACCTCGACGAGGATTACGCGGCCTTTTTCCTCGACAACATTTTCATGTCCTTGCAATTCGCGTTTTCCTGCGATTATCACAAGCTGCGCAAGGCCGTATATCTCGGTCCCGAAAAGGATGCCGACGACGAAACCCTCGTGGCGCGAACCCTGAATTTCCTCCGCTACGGACTGTCCGGGCATTGAGCCGGGGCGGACATTCCGCGCCATCGAATTCTCTTGAACTCTCGAGTCTCAACAGGTAAAGTGACGGTGAGCCGCGGCTCATATGGTTGCAATCGGGAGGTCCCATGTCCGAAGCCCTTTTTTTGGTCGCCGTCGACCTCGGCACTACGTCGCTGAAGACCTGCGTCTATGAAATAGGCGACCGCCTGATCCTGCGGGCTTCGACATCCCGGCGCCTGAGCCTGGACGCGGGTTCCGACGGCCGGGCCGAACAGGATCCCGAAGAATGGTGGGAGGCCCTAGCCTCCTCGGTTCCCGAAGTATTGCGTTCGGCCCAACTGAGCCCTTCGGCCGTGGGCGGCTTGACCTTCTGCGCGCAAATGCAATCCCTGGTCATGGTCGACAGGCAGTGCAGGGCCGTTAGGCCGGCTTTGAGCTACCTCGATTCGCGGGCCTCGAACCGACGCGATGCATTGACTTCCGGCGGCCCCCGTGTCGCGGGAATCGGGCTGGCTTTCCTCCTGCCTTGGCTGAGCGTAGCGGGCGGCGTAGCGGCCAGCGCCAAGGATCCGCTTTGGAAATACCTTCGAGTAGCGGACGAAGAGCCGGAAGCCTTCGGCGGGGTCTACCGCTGGCTCGACGCAAAAGACTTCCTGACGGCTCGATGCACGGGGCGCTTTACTATGAGCGCCGATTCGGCCTTCGCCACCTTCCTTGCGGATACTCGCAAAGACAGGGTTCGCTGGAGTCCTTGGTTGATTCGCCGCTTCGGGGTCGACGCAGGCCACCTGCCCGAGATCCTGGCCCCGGCGGATAAGGTAGGGCCATTGAGCGCGGACGCCGCTACGGCCCTCGGCTTGCCTAAAGGACTCCCGATCTTCGCCGGGGGCGGGGACGCTTCCCTCATCGGAATAGGAGCAGGCGCGGCAGCCGTCGGAAGCACTCATGTCTACGTAGGGACGAGCGGTTGGGTTTCTACCGTCGCGGACCGCAGGCTCGTGGATCCCGACACCATGATGGCCACGGTTCCGGGGCCGGTTCCAGGCCGCTACGCCTATTTCGGGGAGCAGGAAACCTCGGGGAAATGCCTGGAATGGGTGCGCGATCATCTTGCCTTGGACGAGATCGACATCTACCTTGAAAAGCAGGAAAGGCCCTCGGGGCCCGATCAGGAGCATCTGAGCCTGATCGATTTCCTGACCAGCACGATCGCCCAGGTCCCCGCCGGCTCGGGCGGGGTACTTTTCGCTCCCTGGCTCCATGGCAGCCGCTCTCCCTTCGAGGATCCGTGGGTGAGGGGCATGTTCTTCAACCTGGGCTTGGAAACAGGCAAGCGTCAGATGATACGGGCGGTAGTCGAAGGGCTCGCCTACAATATACGCCTCTTGCTCGAGGCCCAGGCGAAAAAGGCGAAACCCTCCTCGACTCTGAGGTTCGCCGGCGGGGGAGCCTTGTCGGATGCGACCTGCCAGATCTTGGCCGACGCCACCGGTCACCGAATCGAAGCCATCGCCGACCCCCAGAATGCCGGCGCCGCAGGCGCCGCCTTGGTGGCAGCCTGGGGACTTGGTCGGTTCCCGGACATGGACTGCGCCGCAGGCACGGTGACGGTCCGAGCGAGCTTCGAGCCCGACCCAGCCCATCGGGCAGTCCATGAGCGCAATTATAGTGTTTTCCGCGACCTGTACCAGGCGACGCGGCCTCTGTTTCGACGGCTCAATGCCGGGAGAATAGATTAACAATACCCTCCGGCCAACTTGGTCGATCGCACTGCTCGAGTTGGAGAATCGCCGTGCCCAACTTGGGCAGTCGCCGTGGCCAAGTTGGCCGATTGCCGTGACCAAGTTGGGTAGTTGTTGCGACCAAGTTGGGCGGTCGCCGCGACCAGGTTGGGCAATGGCCATGGCCAAGTTGACCACATGGCTTCCACCAGACAAAGACCGGCAATTTACTCTACAATAAGACATGCACGACTGCATCTTCTGCAAGATCGTGGGCGGTGAAATACCCTCCCGAAAGATCTACGAGGACGAGGACCTGCTGGCCTTCCACGACGTATCCCCGCAGGCTCCGGTGCATTTCCTCGTCATCCCCAAGCGGCATATCGCGAACCTCATGGAACTCGCGCCCGAGGATAGCGTTCTCGTCGGTCGCCTGGTCTTCAAGGGCCAGGGACTCGCCCAGGATCTCGGATGCGTCGAGAAGGGGGCGCGCTTCGTCTTCAACTGCAAGTCCTATGGCGGGCAGACGGTCGACCACGTCCACTTGCACGTCCTGGGGGGCCGCGCCTTTTCATGGCCGCCGGGTTGAATCGACCGAAGCCTCCGGGTATATTTCGCGTGCTCATGAAAAAAAGGCATGCGGCCCTCGGTTCGCTGATCTTTATCGACGCCGCGCTCAAGGCACTCGCCTGGGTTTTCCTCCGGCATCGCGATTCGGCCCCGCCAGGCGCGGGGTCGATCCGAATAGGCTACGTGGAGAACGCGTCCGGATTCGGCTTCGATCAGACCAGGCTGCTCGCGCATTACGGAATCCCGACCGATGACGCCTTCGTCGCCTGCAGCCTGATCGCCTTCTTGATCCTCGCCGCGGTCATCCTCGCATGGCGCAAGATCGAGGTCCGGATATGGATCAAAACGGCTGCGGCGGTCCTGATCTACTTCGCCGCGGCGACGGCGGCGGTCTCGCTCCGCGGCTCGATCAGTCTTTCCCTCTCGCCCTACCTAAGAGGGATGCTTCGGGCCTTGGGGCCTCTCGCGGTGGCCGGCGCTCTTTACTCGACCGTAACGAGGCCTTATTTCGCGGCTATGTCCCTGCTCTTCCTGGCCGGGACGGTGGGCAACTGCATTTCCCTGCTTCTCCCCCCCTTCGCGGTGATCGACTTTTTCGGACTCTACAGGACCTCGATCCACGGCTACGTCTATGCCAACGCCGCGGATACCTATCTCCTTATCGCCGTGCTGATGATCCTCCTCGTCCCCGTCTATCTGCCCGTCCGCTCGGCGATAAGGTCGTTGAGAAGACGCGCCAAGTCGGTGTAGGTCGCGGCCGCAAGGCGAGGCTTTCCGGGGCCGGTCGGGCGAAGCGCGAAGCGCGGCTCGCCCTCTCCCGCCTCGATCTCGACGATGCCGATGGTCTCGAGCCCGCCGTCTCCCTTCGATGCGACGAGTCCGAGCCGCTCGACGAGGCGCAGGGCCCATGCCCGAGCCGCGCCTTCGGGGCCCTCGAGCCCGACGGCGTAGGGTTCCTCGGCCTCGACTGAGCGGAAGACGCCCGATATCGGATCGAAGCGAAAGCCCTCGCCGTCGAAGGCTCGGCCTATGGCTCCCGATGTCGCGAGCTCTTCCGGCGCTCCCGCGACGAAGCTATGCCCGCCGTCCATGAGCCAAAGGCTATCGGCATAGCGCAGGGCGTGGTCGATGTCATGGGTGGAGAGGACGACAGCCTTGCCCGACGATCGGGCGAGGTCGCGAAGCATGTGGAAGACCTCGACGCGAGTGGGCGCGTCCAGGAAGGCCGTAGGCTCGTCGAGCACGAGGAGGGGGCAGTCTTGGGCGATGGCTCGAGCGATCAGGGCCTTCTGGCGCTCGCCGTCGGAGAGCTCGGCGAAGCGGCGGCCGACGAGACTCGCGAGGCCGACCGCGCGGATGGCCTCCTCGACCGCTGCGAGATCGCGCTCCTCCAGGCGATTCCGAGCGTCGGTATAGGGATAGCGCCCGAAGGCGACTATATCGAAGACGGTGAAATAGCCTGAGTCGAAGCGATCCGTGAAGACGCAGGCGGCCATCTTCGAGCGCTCCTCGACGTCGAGGCGCCTGATATCCCTTCCGCAAAGCTCGACCTCGCCGCGCAAGGGCGCCTGCAGCCCCGCTAGCGTCCGAAGGAGGGTCGATTTGCCCGAGCCGTTGGGGCCGACCAGGGCGGCGAAGTCGCGGGCCCTGAGTTCGAGGCCGATCCCCGTGGCGAGCGCGGCCTCGGCTCTCGTCCGCCATCCGATCGAGAGGCCCTTGGCCCGCAGGATCGCGGCGCGGGAGGAGGGGCCGGTCATCGCAGGCCTCCTTCCTCCCGCGAGCCGCGAAGGAAGAGGCTCAGGATGATCGGGGCGCCGATGATGGCGAGAATGGGGTTGATCGGCAGTACGGCGCCCTTGCCGGGGGCTTGGGAGGCGATGTCCGCGGCGAGGGCGAAGACCGAGCCGAGCAGGGCGGCTCCGGGAACGAGGACCGCATGGTCGCTCGAGCGGAAGGCCCGCCGCGCGGCCTGCGGCGCCGCTATGCCCAGGAAGGCGATGGGACCGCAGAAGGCCGTAACGGCTCCGGCTAGGACGGCGGCGGCGACGAGGACGCGGGTGCGCGATCTCTTCGTCCTTATGCCGAGGGTCTCCGCGAAGCGCTCGCCCATGAGGAGGGCATTGAGGGACTTCGAGCTTCGTACGGTGAGGGCGAAGCCTATCGCGACGGCGGCGAGGAGCACCGGGAGTTGCCTGAAGGTCACGGAGGAGAAGGAACCGTAGGTCCAGCCGAGGTAGACTTGGGCCTTCTGCGGAGTGGCGAAGAATACGAGGAGGGATACGAGGCTTCCCGCGAGATAGCCGACGAGGATGCCTATGATCAGGAGCGTCACTCCATTCTCAACCCGCCTCGCGAAGAGCAGTATGACGACCATGACGAGGAAGGCTCCCGCGCCTGCGGCGAGGAAAAGGAGGGCATAGCCGGCGAGGCCGAGGCCGGACAGGAAGGACGCCTCGCCGGTCGAGCCGGAGGCCAGGACGACGAGGGCGACGCCGACGCTCGCGCCGGCGCCGATTCCGAGGGAATCGGGCCCCGCGAGGGGATTGCGGAATATCGTTTGCAGGATCAGGCCCGATACGGCGAGGGCGGCGCCCGCGGCCAAGGCCGTAAGGGCCTTCGGCAACCGGAATACGAGGACGATGCTCGTCCAGGCCCGGTCGGCGGAGCGGCCCGCCAAGGCGTCTATGACGCCGGCTAAAGGGATGCGTACCGATCCGAAGGCCAGGTCGGCTATGAAGAGGAGGGCCGCGGCGAGGGCGAGGGCGGCGAGGAGGGGAGAGGATATCGCGGAGCGCGCTTTCATTTATCGATTCTTCGGTAGTAGGTGAAGGGCCTATCCCGCAAAAGGGTGGGGTGAAATATCTTGACGAGGTCGGTGAGGACCAAGTCGGGTCGGAGGACGCCCGACTCGAAGTAATCGTCCCCTCCCCCGGGGCTCAGGCGCAGGGTGTCGTTCCAGACGTCGCCCTTGGCCACCACCGGCAGGGCGGCGAAGCGCGGGTCGAGGACGGCTATATCGGCCTTGGTTTTGACGGTCAGGGCCGGATTGAGCCATACCTCGGCTCCGAGGGCGCGCTCGTAGACCGACTCTATGGAAAGGCTGAGGCCGCCCGAGCTTCCGTCCCCGGCCCAGAGGTAGTCGGCGCCGGCGTCGGCGATGAGCCGAGCCATGAAGCTCCTCCCCCCCGAGACCGTCCATGAGCCCTGGAAAGGGCCGTTGACGAGGACCGAGGGACGCTCCTTCGACGCGGAGGAGAGGGCGCGGATGCGCTCGTATTCCTTGGCGATCGAATTGAAGTAGGCCGAGGCGAGATCCTCCTTGTCGTAGAAAGCGGCTATGAATTCGACCCATTCGGCCCGGGCGAGGGGCGTCGCCTCGTTCCAGTCGCCGTCGACGACGACCGGCAGTCCCGCCTCGGCCAGCTTGGGCCGAATGTCCCAGCCCTCGCCCATGCCATAGGCGAAGATCGCGTCGGGCGACAGGGAGATCATCAATTCGAGGTTAGGCGACGAGTTGCGCGTCGTCTCGACGGTCGCGCCCGACGCTATCCGCGATCGCAGCTCGGGCGAGCTCACGGAGGCGGCGTTGTCAACTCCGACGATGCTGTCGGCTTCACCGATCGCGACGATCTCCGGTATATAGGTGGTGGAAAACGTAATTACCCTGCGAACGGGAGTCTCGAAGAAACCGTCGGCCTTTATCCCTACCGGCCTGGGATCCCCTCGCTTATACAGTACGTAGGTAAAGCCGCCCGCGGCGCCGGGCCAGGGCGAGTCGACGCTGACGATCTTATAGCCCGGCCCGTGCTCTATCGAGAAGCCGGCTCCGCGTTTCGGCTCGGCGCGATGCGCGACATCCTGGGCGGCGAGGGTCTCGAGCAAGCCGAAGGCGAGGACGTACAGGATGATCCCGCGCATGCTTCCAGCCTAGCGTTGAAGCGCGGGCGATGGCAAGCGTCCGTCTATGGTCGCATGAAGGAGCCACGGTTGTCCTGGCCGGGATAGCAGAGTAAAATAACCGGGATTGGCCGAGGAGGCTGGAATGGATCCTGAAAAAGATGTCCTGGGCTTTATCGGCATCGGAGTGATGGGATCGAGCATGGCCGGCCACCTCCTCGAGGCCGGCTACAGGCTCCGCGTCCATACGCGAACCAAGGACAAGGCGCGTACATTGATCGAGGCGGGCGCGGACTGGGAGGAGAGCCCCGAGCGCCTCGCCCCGAGCTGCAGCGCGATTCTCACCATGGTCGGTTATCCGGGCGACGTCGAGGGTCTCTACTTCGGCCCCAAAGGCCTCATCGAGAACGCGATGCCGGGCACGTTCCTCATAGACTGCACGACCTCCCGACCCGATCTCGCGCGGCGCATTTCGATCGCCGCGAAGGCCAAGGGCCTCGCGGCCCTCGACGCGCCGGTTTCCGGCGGAGACGTCGGCGCCCGGAACGGCAGCCTGACAATCATGGTCGGGGGCGAAAAGGCCGATTTCGAGGCGGTAAAGCCCCTCCTCGATCTCATGGGCGCCACGGCTATCCTCCAAGGCGGGCCCGGCGCGGGCCAGCACAGCAAGATGGCCAACCAGATAGCCATTGCGGGAAGCCTCGCGGGAACGGTCGAGGCGCTCAGCTACGCGAAGGCCGCCGGCCTCGATCCGCGAAACGTCCTCCGAAGCATCGGCTCGGGCTCAGCGGGCAGCTGGCAGCTCGCCAACATGGCGCCCAGGATGCTCGACGGGGATTTCGAGCCGGGCTTCTACTCGAAGCACTTCCTCAAGGACCTCGGCATAGCCCTCGATTCGGCCCGCGCGATGAAGCTCGACCTTCCCCTCCTCGCCCTCGCCGAGAGGCTCTTCGAGTCCATGCGGGACGAGGGCTTCGGGGACAAGGGGACCCAGGCTCTCTTCCTTCTGTACGAGCGCCGCGCCCGCGAGGCAGGCGGGATTTGAAGCCGCGCGGGTTCGATCCCTCTCCCGAAGCCGTCGTAGCGAAGGGTGTCTTCGCCTTGGGACGTTACGGCACCCCCTTCCGCCGCGCCAACATGCTCGATGTCTCGCATCCCTTCCATTATCCGGTCCCGCGCATGATCAAGGATTGGCGGCTCAAGGAATGGCAGGCCTATCAGTTCGGCGACAGGCGATGGTTCTTCTTCGCCTCCCTCTATAACGCGAAGATCTGCAGCTTCGTGTCCTTCCTCGCATACGACCGCGAGCGAAGGAAGCGCTACCTGATACGGCGTCTCCTTCCTGGAAGCATCTTTCGCTTCAGCGAATCCCTGTCGGGATCGGACGTGTACTACCGGGGAGCGCGCACCCTCCTCGATTCCGCCTGCGACTACGATTCGGGCTCGATGCGGCTGACGGTCGTACGCGGCTCCCGGAATCCGGAGCGGCGCTTCTCCGGGCGCTTCAGCTTCTCCTGCGAGGCGAAGGTAGCCTCGCCCAGCGTGGTCTGCCTCCCCCTCGGCCTCAACCGGGCGATGTACTCTACCAAGATCCTCATGCCGATGCAGGGCGAGTTCTCCGTCGGCGGCGAGAGCCACCGCTTCGAGGGCCCCTCGTCCATGGGCATCATCGACGACCATAAAGGCTTTTATCCTTATAGGCTGCGCTACGACTGGGTGACGGGCTTCGGCGTGGACGCGAAGGGCCGCCGCGTGGGCTTCAACCTGACCGACAACCCGGTTCGCGACCAGACGCGCTACAACGAGAACTGCCTGTGGATCAACAACAAGGTCTGGCCCCTCCCGCCGATCAAGGTGACGCGGCCCCAGGGAAGCTCGGGCGAATGGATCATCCAAGACACGGAGGGCATGGTCGACCTCGTCTTCACCCCGGAGCTGACCAACGACCTGCGCTTCAACCTGGGCATCGTCCAGAACGACTACAGCGGGCCCCTGGGCTACTTCCGGGGCTTCGTGCGCAACGGCGACGGCGACAAGATCCTGGCCGATGTCTTCTACGGGGTCGGCGAGAAGGAATACCTCAGGGCTTAGAGCTGCCGGCCCGTGCGCAGCTTCTCCTCGAGGCGCTCGAGCTTCCTGCCCGAGAGGCGCGGCCGGCCGCCGGGGGCGCCTTCGTCGGTCGCGGCCGCGCCGGCGAGCCTCAGCCGAAGCTCGGCCAGCTCTTCGGCCGAGAAGCGCGCGCCGCCCAGGACATGGTTCTCGAAGCTGGCGCAGGCCGCGGGCGCGAGGGCGCGGGTAATGTCCAGGAGGACTCTCGCGTAGGCGCGTATTTCGAGCTGGGCATGGGGATCGAGCCTGAGCTGGAGGAAGCGGAATAGGTTGTGCAGGTCTATCTGCCAGTACCACTCGGTGTAGAGGCTCAAGGGGAGGTCGATGCGCGCGAGCTCGCGCGCCAGGCCCGCGCCCACGAGCTCCGAGTACTCTTCGTAGGCCGCGCGTTGGCCGGAGCGCATGCGGGTGATCGTAGACGACGCCAGCCCCTCCGGGACGGATCCGGGAGCCCTGCCCTGCTTGTCGTCGGGGCTCTGCGCCGCTATGTCGGAGGGGGCCGGGACGTAGAAATCGTCCTTCATCACCGAGTAGCGTCCCGAGATCTCGTTCACGCGGGCCGTCCTGTGCCGTATCCACTGCCTGGCGACGAAGATGGGCAGCTTGACGTGGAAGGTCAGGATGACCTGCTCGAAGGGCGAGGTATGCTCCATCCGCATGAGGTGGTCGATGAGGGCCGAGTCCTCGCGGTAGCTCTTCGTCCCCTCGCCGTAGGAGACCCTGGCCGCCTGGACGATGCGTCGGTCCCCGCCGAGGTAATCGACGAGTCGCACGAAGCCCTTGTCGAGGACGGGAAACTCGCGATCGAGGAGCTCTTCGGCGGCGGGCACGAGGCAATGGGGCATGGAACCTCCCGGTTTTTCCCGAGTATATAGGAGTCGCGGCGCCTGATAAAGCGCGGAGCGCGTTCTTTCTTGACTGATCGCCGTCTGGATATGAAAATATCGGTCTCGGGGGGTCGCGGTGTTCGAATTGAGCGAGAAGACGGTTGAGCAGATCGCTTTCGCGATGGAGGATCAGGAGCACGCGTCGGTCGTCGATCTCGAAAGCGGCGAAGTTCTCCCGGCCGAGGGCCATGGGGGATCGGATTATGCGGAGGCTCCCACCTGGTCTTCGCGCGAGGGCTTCAAGCTTATGGAGGATTTCCTCGCCTCGGTCCGTCAGCCTTCGGTCAGGCGGGAGCTATCGGCCGCCCTCGCGAGGGGCCGGGGCGTCTTCAAGGCCTTCAAGGCCGTCCTCGCCGAGCGCGAGGACGCGGAGCGCTCCTTCAGGGACTTCAAGATGCGCTCGATGCGGCTCGCGATCGCCAATTGGTACGACGACCTGCGGGAAGCGAGGGGCCTCGAGCGCCTGGGCCCCGAGCCTGAGGAAGTCGACGAGCTCCTGACGAGCGACCTCGATATCAGGATCCTCGGCCTGGACGAGGCCCGGAGCCTCCTTCTCCCCCTCATCGACGAGGCCGAGGAAGAAGGCATCGAGACCCTGCCGGCCCCCGTGGTCGCCTTCGAGCTGGGGAGGCTCCGCGCCGACCTCGCCGCCGCCTCGGACGCGCTCTGCGCCGTCGCCGGCGACGGCGAAGGCGGGGCGCTCGGCTTCGCCCTCGGCTTCAGGAGCGTCGTCGGCGACAGAGGCCT
The DNA here is from genome assembly GCA_964396415.1 of uncultured Treponemataceae bacterium. GTDB lineage: Bacteria > Spirochaetota > Spirochaetia > Treponematales > Rectinemataceae > UBA1306. The sequence goes on from CAYNFM010000005.1 coordinate 70,467, forward strand.
TGGAAGGATCGTCTTCCTGAGGGTACGGCGGGAGTTCAGGCGAATGGGTCTGGCTACCGCCCTCCTGGGGGCGCTCTCGAAGGCCTTCGAGGACGAAGGAATCAGCCTAATCCTGCTCGATTCCGCCCTCCTCCCCTCCGAGCTCGGCACGAGCCTCGCCGCCCTGGGCTTCGTCTCCTACGGAATGAGGGCCCTTACCCGTCAGGATTGATTCGCGAGGACTCATTTCCCGGCCAGGCGAAGCGCGCGATATCGACCCTGCCGTCGGGCGATACCTCCACGCCTTCTTCCCGAAGCAGGGCCATCTGGAGCTCGAATCCGCCGCCGGGCGGCAGGGCGATGCTTCCGTCCTTGCGAAGGAGGCGGTGCCAGGGAAGAGCCTCCTTCTCCGCGCTCGAGTGGAGGAGGCGCACGACCTGGCGGGCCCCGTTGGGCGAGCCCGCGAGGTAGGCCGCCGAGCCGTAGCTCATGACCCTGCCGTAAGGGATGCGCGCGAGGACTTCGCGTATCCTGATCGTCGTCTCGGCGGCCATGCCGAAAGTATAGCACGGAAGCCGCGGCATCTTTACAAAACGACGAAATTTGTAAATATTGGTCGCACCGAGGAGGTCTCAATGAAGACCTGTTTTCTTTTCCCCGGCCAAGGGGCTCAATATCCCGGAATGGCCCGGGATTTCTACGAAACGAGCAAGGCGGTCCGCGATCTCTTCGCCCTCGCCTCCGAGGCTTCGGGCATAGACTTGAAAAAGCTCATCTTCGAGGGAAGCGAGGAGGACCTCAAGCAGACGCGCAATACGCAGATAGCGGTCGCCCTCGTCGGCGCGGCCTCGGCGACCAGCGCCCGCGAGCATGGCGTCATACCCGACGGCTGCGCCGGCTTCTCGGTGGGCGAGTGGCCGGCCCTGGCCGAAGCCGGCGTCGTCGCTTACGAAGACATGTTCCGCCTCGTGGGGGAGCGCGGAAGGCTCATGGACGAGGCGGGGAAACGCTCGGGCGGCTCGACCATGAGCGCCATCCTCGCCCTCGCGCCCGAAGCCATCGAGGCGGCGATCAAGGAGGCCGGGCTGGCCAAAGTCTGGCTCGCCAACTATAACAGCCCTACTCAATCGGTGATCTCTGGCACCGAGGCGGACGTCGCCGCGGCCGAGGTCGCGGTCAAGGCCGCGGGGGCCAAGCGGGCGATCAGGCTCAAGGTATCCGGGGCCTTTCATTCGCCCATCATGGCCTACGCGCGAGAGGGCTTCGCGGAGGCAGTCTCCGATGTTTCCTTCGCCGACCCCAAGATCGCGCTGTTCTCCAACGTCACGGGCAAGCGCATCGCAAGCGGGGCCGAGGCGAAGTCCCTCGCCGTTTCCCAGATAGTCAGCCCCGTGCGATGGATAGACGAAGAGAGATCCATCTTCGCGGAGAACCCGGCCTTCTGCGCGGAAACCGGCCCGGGAACGGTGCTCGGCGGGCTCTGGAAGGCGGTCGGCGGCGATGTGCCCTGCTACCCCTTCGGCACCCTCGATCAGATAGCGGCAGTTTCTCTTTAAAGGAAGGACAGGATGGAAAAACTTCTATCGGGCAAGACCTGCATCGTGACCGGGGGCTCCAAAGGCATAGGCCGCGCCGTCGTTCGGCTCTTCGCGCGCGAGGGATGCAAGGTGTTCTACTTCTCGCGGAGCGAGGCCGAGGACGCGAAGGCGCTCGAGGAGGCCGCGGCCGGCGACGGAGCGATACGATGGGTCGCCTGCGACGTCGGCGACGAGGCCGCGGTCAATGCGGCGGTCGAGACGGTCGTCTCCGAGGCGGGGGACATCGATGCCCTGGTCAACAACGCCGGCGTCACCCGGGACGGACTGGTCTTCAGGATGAGCCTCGAGGATTGGGAAACCGTCCTGCGCACCAACCTGACGAGCGCCTTCCTCGTCTCCCGCGCCGTCGCTCGGCTCATGATCAAGCGCCGATCGGGCTCCATCGTCAACGTCTCCAGCGTCGTCGGGCTGACGGGCAACGGGGGGCAGACCAACTACTGCGCTTCGAAGGCCGGCCTCATCGGCTTCACCAAGAGCCTGGCGCGCGAGGTGGGCTCTCGCGGAGTGCGCGTCAACGCCCTCGCCCCGGGCTTCATCGAGACCTCGATGACCGAGAAGATCCCCGCGGAGCTGAAGGAGAAAATGATGAGCGGCATCCCGCTCGGCCGCGCGGGAAGGCCCGAGGACGTCGCCGCTGCCGCCCTCTTCCTCTGCTCCGACCTCTCGGGCTACCTGACGGGCGAGGTGATCAAGGTGGACGGCGGGATGGCGATGTAGCTCCGGTCCTCGTCCTGGCGTTCGCGGGTGGCCGAGGCTATACTCTTGGGAATGCGCCCAAGCACGCTAGCGGTCGAGCCCGGCAGCCCGATGGTCCTCGGCGCCACGATAGAATCAGGGGGAGTCAACTTCGCCGTCTTCTCCCGCGACGCGGAGTCCATGACTCTCTGCCTCTTCGAGGCCTCGAAGGATGGCCTTCCTTCCTTCGAGTACAGGCTCGATCCCCGTCTCAACCGGACAGGGGACATTTGGCATGTCCTCGTGCCCGGCATAGGAGCGGGAAGCCTGTACCTGTGGCGCGCCGACGGTCCCTACCTGCCCGCCAAGGGCCATCGCTTCAACCGCCACAAGGCCCTCATAGATCCCTATGCCAAGGCGATAAGCGGCGACTTCGTCTGGGGTCTCGCCGAGGCCAGGGCCTACGATCCCGAATCTCCCGATCGCGACCTCTCCTTCTCCGACAAGGACGACGCGGCCTTCATGCCCAAGTGCGTCGTCGTCGCGGACGATTTCGACTGGGCCGGCGACCGGCCCCTCAACTTTCCCCTTCGCCATTGCGTCATCTACGAAACCCACGTGCGCGGCCTCACCATGCATCCGAGTGCGAAGGTGGACCATCCGGGCAGCTTCCTCGGCGTCGCGGAGACGATCCCCTATCTCAAGAGTCTCGGCGTGACGAGCCTCGAGCTCCTTCCGGTCCAGGAATTCGACCTGTACGAGATCCCCAGGAAGGATCCCTCGACGGGGCAAGGGCTGTCGAACTACTGGGGCTATTCGACGATCGCCTTCTTCGCTCCCAAGGGCCTGTACTCCGCCTCGGGCTCGGTAGGCCGGCAGGTGACCGAATTCAAGGAGATGGTGCGCGCCCTGCACGGGGCGGGCATCGAGGTGATACTCGATATAGTATTCAACCATTCGGCCGAGGGGAACGAGCTCGGGCCCAGCATAAGCTTCCGCGGCCTCGACAACCGCATCTACTACATGCTGGACGAGGACAAGCGCCACTACAAGAACTTCTCCGGGTGCGGCAACACTCTCAATTGCAATCACCCGGTCGTTCGGACCCTCATCCGCGACTGCCTCCATTACTGGGTGGTCGAGATGCACGTCGACGGCTTCCGCTTCGACCTAGGCTCCATACTGGGGCGCGACCAATCGGGCAAGCTCCTCGAGAACCCGCCCATCATCGAGGGCATCGCCGAGGACCCGATACTCCGGCACACGAAGATCATCGCCGAGGCTTGGGACGCGGGAGGAGCCTATCAGGTGGGCTGGTTTCCCGGCGGGCGCTGGGCCGAATGGAACGACCGCTACCGCGACGACGTTCGCCGCTTCTGGCGGGGGGACCGCGGCTCGGCCCGGAACCTGGCGACGCGCATCACGGGCTCGAGCGACCTCTACCTGCGGGACGGGCGAAAGCCCTTCCACTCGATCAACTTCATCACCGCCCACGACGGATTCACCCTCAACGACCTGGTCACCTACGACCGCAAGCACAACGAGCGAAACGGAGAAGAGGAGCGCGACGGCTCCGACGCCAATTATTCGTGCAACTACGGCGAGGAGGGCCCGAGCCGCAATGCCGCCCTCGAGGCCACGCGCAACAGGCAGGCTAAGAATTTCCTCGCCACCCTCCTGTTGTCCATCGGGACGCCGATGCTCCTGGGCGGCGACGAGTTCCGCCGGACCCAGGGAGGCAACAATAACGCGTATTGCCAGGACAACGAGACGAGCTGGTACGATTGGGGGCTCGCGCGGAGCCACGCGGGCCTGCTTCGGTTCGCCAAGGGCATCATAGCCTTCCGGATGCGCCACCCCGCCTTTCGGCGTCCGGAGTTCTTCACCGGCCTGGACGCCGACTTCAACGCTACGCCCGACATCACGTGGTTCGACGAGGAAGGCCTGAGCCCGGACTGGGCCAAGATCGACGCGCGCATCGCGGCTCGGATCGACGGATCCAAGGCCGATATCATGGCCGACCGCGACGACAACGACTTTTACCTCATCTTCAACGCTAAGGACGAATCCTCAGTCTTCAAGATCGGGCCGGCTCCGCTGGCTCGGCGTTGGTACCGCGTCATCGACAGCTCGCTGCCTTCGCCCGAGGATTTGCTCGAGCCGGGCGAAGAGGCCATCATCGTGCCGCAGGACGAATACGCGGTCTCTCCGAGGTCCTTCGTCCTCCTGATCTCGCGCGGCGCGTGAGCCGGGCCCGATAGTCGGGCTAGGAGCTTGCCGATTCGGTCGATTCGCCTATATCTTATCGATATGAGGAGAAACTCGGGACATGATCCCGATGCCGACTTCCGGCGCGGGAGTCGCGAGCTTGCCGACCATAGGCCCGATCTCGCCGTGCGCAGTCTCAGGGCGGCCGTGGATTCTCGCTCCGTCACGCAGCCGGCCAAGCTGTCGCGAGACCTCTATTGGCTGGCCCTCGCCTTGCTCCGCCTCGACAGGTCCGAGCTCGCCGTACGCAGCCTGGCTTCTGCCCAGAAGCTGAGGCCGAGGGGAGTCGCCAGGTCGGCCTACTTAAGGCGGGTGAACGATTACGGCATGTGTCGTCGATCCAGTCCCGAGCTCGACGATTTTTACGCCTTCTACTCGGTGCAGGCGTGCATCTACCTCGGCGGCAAGCCGAGCCGCCGCTTCGATTCGAACTCCGAGAAAGACATGGTGACGCGAATCATCGGCGACGCATGGAGGTCGTTGTCCTGCTCGGGCGCCCTGGTCGGCCTCAAGGCCTCGAGGAAACTGGCCATATTCAAGGCGCGGAAGATAGCCTTCCCCTTCTTCGGACTGGGCCGGACCGGTCGGGGGAAGTTCCTCGACGTGGATTTTCGCGGAGCGACAAGGCTCGAAGGCGACCAGAGATGCAGTTGCGGGTCGGGCCTCCCCTTCATGCGTTGCTGCGGTCGTACTTCCGCGCCGAGCGAGCGCTTTTGTGAGTAGTTACGATACAGTCTCCTCGACTTTCTCTCTAGTTGTAGCGAAATGATACGCATCGAAATACTCCCGTAATCTATCCGTAGAGGATTGATGCAAGGTTCGGCGTAATTTTGAATATTCCGCGGATTCTCTAATAAATAAAAATATGAAAAGCACTATTTAAGTCTTTTTCTATGAGTTCGTATTTCTATATGATGAAACCAATAACTCTTTTAATTACTAATATGCATAAATACTATCGATATTTGGCACATTGATTGCTCTACTAAGGGTACAACCTGGAGGCAACCATGGCAAACAAGAATGCATGTCTGAACGATTCGAGTTCCTGCGATGAGAACGTGCTTTCCATGTATCTGAAGGAGATCAATCGCATTCCTCTTCTTTCTCGAGAGGATGAGGATAAATATGCCCGCGCGGCGGCTCGCGGCGAGAAATTCGCCAAGGATATGCTGGTCAAGTCCAATTTGCGCTTCGTCGTCAATGTCGCGAAAAAATACCAGAATCAAGGCCTTCCCCTTGCCGATCTCATCTCCGAGGGCAACATCGGCCTCATCAACGCGATAGAGCGCTACGACGTCGACAAGGGCTACCACTTCATTTCCTACGCCGTCTGGTGGATTCGCCAGGCCATCCTGAAGGCCATCTGCGAGAAGAGCCGGATGATCCGCCTCCCCCTCAACCGCGCCAACGAGCTCGTCCAGATCGAGAAGGCCCGCAAGATGCTGGAGGGCGCGATGACCGAGGACGAGGAAGTGCGCGAGATAGCGCGCCTCCTCGAGATGGACGCCGATCACGTCGCCGACCTGGTGGCGGTGAGCCGCGAGTTCGTCTCGCTCGAGACCCCCGTCTTCGACGAGCGCGATTCCTCCGTGGTGGGCGATTTCGTCGAGAACTCCATGTATACCCCTCCCGAGGACTACGTCATCGAGCAGAACCTCAAGGACGACATCAACGAGGTCCTTCATACGCTCTCCGACAAGGAGCGCGAGGTCGTCGAGTACCGATTCGGCCTCAACGGCCACCGCGCGATGAGCCTGAAAGAAATCGGCGACCGCTTCAAGCTGACCAAGGAGCGGATCCGCCAGATAGAGAAGAGCGCGCTCAAGCGGCTCTCCCAGCCCAATCGCACCGAGGTGCTCGAAAGCTACGTCGCCTAAAGTCGAGCCTCTCGCGGGAAGGCGCGGAAGAAAAGGGAAACCCGGCCTCACGGCCGGGTTTTTCGTCGCCCTCGCGCCGGGCGGGGGCCGGCCGTTGACCGGAAGCATCGGAGCGGCAATACTCGCAGGCATGAAGAGCGAGCACGAAAGGCTCCGCGCGCTTGTCGCCCCGATATTCGACGGCGCGACCGGAGGGCCGTATACCGTCTATCTCTACGGATCGCGCGCGACGGGATTCGACCGCCCGGACAGCGACTACGATTTCGCCCTGATCGCTCCCAAGCCCCTCGATCGCCGGATGCTGCTCGACCTGCGCGATCGATTGATCGATTCGCTGCCCGGCGATCCCGACGTCGATTGCGTCGACCTGCGGAGGATACCGCTGACCCTCGCGGCTCAAGTGCTCGAAACGGGCATCGTCCTCGTTCCCGGCGACGAGTCCGAACGGGCTAAAGTCGAGACCCGCCTCATGTCCATGTACGCCGCCTTGAACGAGGAGCGGCGGGAAATCATCGCGGATATCGCGGAACGCGGCTCCATATATGCCCGATGACGTAATTCTCAACAAGGGCGAGATAATCGAGCGCTGCATCGAACGGATAAAGAAGACCTACGCGCGCGACCCCTCGGCCCTGGCTTCGGATTACACCTGCCAGGACGTCGTCGTCCTCAACCTCGAGCGCGCCTGCCAGGCCGCGATCGACTTGGGCATGAGATGGGTGCGGATCGAGGCGCTCGGAGTCCCCAAGGAATCGCGCGACGCTTTCGCCCTTCTCGCCGCCGCGGGCCGAATCCCTGCGGAATTGGCCGGTTCGCTCGGAAAAATGGTAGGATTCCGAAACATCGCCGTCCACGACTACCGGGAGATCGATTTCACGATCGTCGAGGCCATAATCGTGCGCGATTTCCCCGACTTCCGCGAGCTGATACGACTCGGCCTTCTCGTCGACCCGAAGCGCCGATCTTGACTGCGTTCGCGACCCGCAGGTATAGTTGCGTCCAGGTAAGCGGGGCGTCGTCGGCAAGCGACGCACGTTCAATTGCGACCGTCGTATGTCGCCCGCCAGGATTCCAAGGCGACACACGACGGTTACCATGGATTTGAGTCGCCGAAGGCGACGACGTTTAATTGCGACCGTCGTACAGCGTCCCCCAGGATGCCGAGACGCTGCACGACGGTTACAATAGATTTGAGTCGCCGAAGGCGACGACATATAACTGCGACCGTCGTATGACGACGGCGCATACAAATAAGCAGGGCGCCGTCGGCAAACGACGGTTACCTATCCATGGCGTCGCGCTAGCGACGCACGTTCAATTGCGACCGTCGTATGTCGCCCGCCAGGATTCCAAGGCGACACACGACGGTTACCATGGATTTGAGTCGCCGAAGGCGACGACGTTTAATTGCGACCGTCGTACAGCGTCCCCCAGGATGCCGAGACGCTGCACGACGGTTACAA
>CAYNFM010000006.1:0-1371 GCA_964396415.1 uncultured Treponemataceae bacterium
GGCAGGATCATGATGGCGAGGACGACGCCTCCCGTCAGGAGGTCCTGGCCGAAGGGCGGGCCCGCGACGAGGGCGCCGAGTATCGGGATCTTGCCGATCGTGGCCTGGAGGAAAGGCTCTACGTCGTTTCTCATGATGGGCACGAGGACGAAGAGCCCCCAGACTCCGTAGGCCACGCTCGGGATCGCAACCAAGAGCTCGATGACGAAGGCGACCGGCTTCCCGAGCCAGGAAGGGGCGTATTCCGAGACGAAGATGGCCGAGCCCAGAGCGAGGGGCGTCGCCAAAACCAGGGCTATCAGCGAGGTGACGATCGTCCCGAATATATAGGGCAGGGCGCCGAAGACTATCGGGTTGATCTCGGTCTTGACCGGGTTCCATTTCGACCCCGCGAGGAAACCCAATCCGAAGCGGCGGATGGAATCGGTCGAATCGAGTACCAGGAGGAGGATGAAACCGACCAGGAGGGCGACGACGAGGGTGGAGGCGGCGCCGACGAGGGCCGTGAAGACCCGATCGCTCGGGTCCGCGGCCTTCGTCGCTCGCCGCGAAATGGAATTCTTGACTGTCATGAAGTCCTTTCGCGGCGACCGGCTATTTCGAGATCGTCGCGGGCAGGGCCTGCATGCCGTTTACCTGAATAGCCTTGATGAGGGTCTCGGCTTTCTTGACGACATCGGGGGCGAGAGGCGCGTATTCGAGACCGGCGTTGTAGCTTTGGGCGTCATGCGTGGCCCACCAGAGGAGCCGAGTGAGGGCAAGAGCCTTGGCCGGATCGGTCTGCTGCTGATACGCGAGGATCCACGTGAAGCCCACGACGGGATAGGCCTCGGGATTGTCGCTGTTGACTACCTTGACGCGGAGATCGTCCGGGAGGACGACGCCCTGGGCCGCCATGGTGACGGCGCTCGTAGTCGGGACGGGATATTTCCCGGACTTGTTCTTCACGAGGCCGACGGGAAGCTTGTTCTGCACGGCATAGGCTTCCTCGACATAGCCGATCGAATAGGGCGTCTGCTTGACGTTGCCGGCGACTCCCTCGTTGCCCTTGCCGCCGAGCCCGACCGGCCACTGCACCGAGTTGGCCGCGCCGACGGCTTTGGCCCATTTATCGCTTACCGCCGTAAGATAGCTGGTCCAGATGTTCGTAGTCCCCGATCCGTCGGACCTATGGACGACGACGATGTATTTATCCACGTTCTTGAGCTTCGGATTGTCGGCGACGAGCTTGTCGTCGTTCCATTTGATGATATCGCCGAGATAGATGGCGGAGATAGTGTCGGCGGTAAAGCGCAGCGTATCCTTCCCGAGCTCGGGAATGTTGAAGGTCGGGACGACGGCTCCCATCGCGGTGGGGATATGGAAGATTTT
>CAYNFM010000006.1:1471-68061 GCA_964396415.1 uncultured Treponemataceae bacterium
CGTACGAGTCTGTGCGTCGCCGAATTCACCGATATCCTGCAAAAGCCCCAATACGCCATCAGCCGCGGCCTGGCCGAGCTTCGAAAGACTGGATTGATCAAAGAGGAACGGCAGGGAAAGTTCGTCTTCTACTCCCTCGTCGACCTGCCGCCCTTGACTGCCTTGGCTGATTGGACAGTGCGCCATGGCAGTTTCGGGGCCCCGGTTCTCGCGAGCTTGATCAACCGGGACGGCTCTCTTCGACCGGGCATGGATACGTTCCAGTACGATGAAGAGCGTTTGCGCTGGCGCCTGTCCATTCGAGACGAGGACCGAGTCGTGCTGACCTATCCGAAATCCGAGGAGCTCCAGGATGCCCGCAGCCGAGTCCTTTTCGTCTGCGTGCACAACAGCGCCCGAAGTCAGCTCGCGGAAGAATACCTGCGGGCCTATGGGGGCGATCGATTCTCGGTGGAAAGCGCCGGCCTGGTTCCGGGCGTCCTGAATGCCTATGTCGTGGCCCTGCTCCAGGAAGAAGGCATCGATATCGCCTCTAAAAAGACGCAGGCGGTCTCGAGGCTCTACTCCAAAGGAAGGACCTACGACTGGGTGATCGCGGTTTGCGACCGCGAGGCCGAGCGGGACTGCCCGACCTTCCCGGGACCGGTGAATCGCCTGTCCTGGCCTTTCGAGGATCCTTCCGAATTCACCGGAACGAGCGAAGAGATCATGAGCCAGGTCCGGGCTTTAGCAGCTCGGATCAAATCGAAGATCGGGGAATTCATTGCCGATCGACAGGTCCCCGAATCGTCGGCGGCTCCGATCCTTGTCCGTCGGCCAAACCCGTAATGGAAATCTCGGCGTCGCCTAGCCCCTCGGATCGGACTCTCAGGGAGAATTGCCCGGCCTGAGCGCTCTTGGCGCGGACGATGGCCAGGCAGAGGCCGTTGAAGGCCTTCATTTCCCGCGAGCGAAAAGATACGAGGCTCGTGGGGTCGCCATTGTCGACGGCGACCAGCTCCCCGGGGCCGGATACCTCGAAATCCAGCGATGGACTGGAACGAGGCACGGTGATGCCGGCCGCGTCGACGACGCGTACCGTAACGAAGGATAGATCGCGTCCATCCGCGCTTATCCGATCGCGATCCGGCTCGAGCGCGATCTTGGATGCGATCCCGGAGGTCTTCACGAGATCCTCCGCCCATATCTTGCCGTCCTTATAGGCGACGACCCTGAGCGCTCCGGGCTCGTATCGAACCTCGTCCCAGCGAAGTCGATATTCGAATTTTCCTTTAGTCTTCCTGCCGAGCGATCTCCCGTTGAGGAAGAGCTCTGCCGAATCGCCGGAAGTGTAGACCTGAACGGGCACGACCTGACCCATGCGCTCCGGCCAGTTCCAGTGCGGCAGGATGTGGGCCATGGGAAAATCCGGGCGCCACCGCGCCTGATAAAGATAGAAGCGATCCTTCTTGAAGCCGGCCAAGTCCAGTATCCCGAAATAGGAGCTGCGCGCGGGATCGGAGGGCCCCCCGCCGAGGCCGATGCCGCCGCCGGCCAGGCTCGTATTATGGGTCGGCTCGCCGAGATAGTCCCATCCCGTCCACACGAATTCTCCCGCCACGAAGGGAGACCGGTCCTGAGCCGCGAATTCCGCATCGGGAGTCGTCGCCCAGGGCGGGGCGTAAAGGTCGTAGGAACTCATCTGCGGCGTCGACCCCGGTACTGCGCCGCCATCCTTCCTGTCGAAGGCGCCCGGCGGGGGGAAGGCGTACTCTCCCCGCGAGCTGATGGTCGAGGCGCTCTCCGTGCTCAAGACCATTTTGGCCGGATTCGCCTTATGGAAACGCGTATACATGTCGTCCGAGCGGAGGTAGTTGAAGCCGAAGACGTCTACGACGTCCTGAAAGCCGTTATAGCCCGCCTGGACATTGTCGCAGGCAGAGGTCACGGGACGAGTGGGATCCTCGTCGCGGACGATCCGGGCGAGCCGAGCGCCGATCGCGGGGCCCTCGGGCCGTCCCTGCTCGCGAACCTCGTTGCCGATGCTCCACAACACGACGCTCGGGTGGTTGCGGTCGCGCCGCACCAGATCGCGCAAGTCCATCTCCGCCCAATCGGCGAAGAGCCCATGGTAGTCGTTCGGCGTCTTCTGGGCCTCCCAGCAATCGAAGGCCTCGTCCAGGACCAGGAAGCCCATCTCGTCGGCCAGGTCGAGCAGCTCGGGCGCCGGCGGGTTATGGCTCGTCCGGATCGCGTTGCAGCCCATCTCCTTGAGCTCTTCGAGCTGCCGCCGGAGGGCGCGACGATTGAGAGCCGTTCCGAGGGCACCGAGATCCTGGTGATCGCAGACGCCGTTGAATCGAAGCCGTCGGCCATTGAGGAGGAAACCCCTATCGGGGTCGAAGCCGAGCGACCGGACGCCGAAGGAAGCATCGTACTCGTCTACGGTCCGACCGGCGCTCTCGATCCGAATTTCGGCTACGTAGCGGTTCGGCGCGCTCGGGTCCCAGAGCCGGGGATTCAGGATGCTCGCCTTGGCCTCGGCGGTCCCGCTCTCGCCTCCGCGAACGAGGACCGATACGGGATCGAAGCTCGCCACGGGCTCCGGACGCTTCCGCCCCGCCGCGTCGAGCGCGAAGATGCGAGCCTCGAGCCTGACGTCCGCATTCGAAGCCGAATCGTCGTCGATGGTCGCGCTCAGATCGACCTCGGCCCGCGAAGCGGCCGCTATCGGGGTCGTAATGCGCGTCCCGTAGCGGGCGAGGTGCAGCGCTTCGGTCTTGACGAGCCAGACATTCCGATAGATCCCGCCGCCGGGATACCATCGCGAGGACAGATCGGGATTGTCCAGGCGGATCGCGAGGACGTTCTCCCCTCCGGGAACCACGAAGGGACTCAAGTCTACCCTGAAGGACGAATAGCCGTAGGCCCAACCGCCGGCGTAGCGTCCGTTGATCCAGACATTGCAATAGGACATCGCCCCGTCGACATCGAGGAAGAAGCGCCTTCCCCGATCCGAGGCGGGAATGTCCAGATGCTTCCTGTACCAACCGACGCCGGAATAGGGCAGCTTCCCCGTCGCGCTCGGCGAGCGGAGATCGAAGGGGCCTTCGATGCCCCAATCGTGGGGCAGATCGAGCCGACGCCATCCGCTATCGTCGAACTCCGGTCTGGCGTACGCGACATCGTCCCCGATATTCCCGGGTGGGCGGGGGTGCCTGATCCCTTCCGCCGATCCGAGGAATTCGATCCCGGTCGAGAGCATCCAGGCCTTGATCTTCGGATAGGACAGCTCATCCGCGGCAGTCGGCGGATCGCTCTTGACGAATCGCCAATCGGCGTCGAGCGAGATCCGTTCGCGAGGAGGGGCATCGTAAGTCCCGGCAGCCGGCCAGTCGCCCTGTGCCGGGGCCTTGGCCAGGGCGGCTATCGCGAAGCCGGCGATCGCCAGCCGCTCGAGGCGCTTCTTCGCTAGCATAATCATGGCGCCCGAGTCCGGGCGCCCTCGGCGGAAGCTATGGCCTCCACCTGCCAGCGTCCCTCGCCCTGCAGGACCAGCCGCGACTCGTGGAAGGATAGGAGACTCGAGCGGTGGCCCACGCTCACGATGGCCGTAAGCGGCAGCTCGCGCATGAGGGCGAGGTAGAGCTGGCCTTCGGCGGGCTCGTCGAGGGCCGAGGTCGCCTCGTCCATGAAGACCCATGAAGGGCGCTGCAGGAAGATGCGGGCGAAGGCGAGACGCTGCTGCTCGCCGAGCGAAAGCACCTGCGCCCAGAAGCGGTCCTCGCCGAGGCGGCCGGAAAGCTCGCTCAGGCCCGCGAGCCCCAGGGCCTCGGCGATTCGGTCGTTGCCCATGATCTCGGCGCCGGTAGGATAGAGCAGCACGTCCCGGAGCGTACCGAGGGGGAGGTAGGGCTTCTGGGGAAGGAAAAGGGCCAGTTCCTTCTCCGGGAGCTCCACGTCGCCGTCCGTATAGGGCCAGATGCCGGCGAGCGCCCTGATCAAAGTGCTCTTGCCGATGCCGGAGGGGCCCATGACGAGGAGGCGCCCGCCGCGGTCGAGCTCGACGTTGAGGTCGCGGAGGAGATCGCGGCCGTCGGGAAGGCGCACGTTGAAATCCTCGATTCGCAGCCTGGGACCGTCGCGGCGGACCATCCTGTAATGCGTATCGCGGATCTCCTTGATCTCGTTCATGGCTTGCCTGAAGAAGCGGAGACGGTCGACGACGGCGTGCCAGCTCGCGAGGTCGGTGTAGCTGTTGACGATGAAGGAGAGCGCGCCCTGGACCTGGCCGAATGCGCTCGATATCTGCATTATCGACCCGATCTGTATGGCCTTGGCGAAGTAGGCCGGAAGGCTCACGAGGGTCGGGAATATCACGGCCGCCTGACCGTAGCCGGAAGCCCACCAGTTGAGGCGCCGAGTGCGTCGCATGATCTGCCAGAAGTTGCCGAAGACCTTCGCGAAGCGCTCCAGGAAATGCTCGCGCTCGCGGCTCTCGCCGCCGTACAGGGCCACCGATTCGCTGTTCTCGCGGAGGCGAACCAGGCTGAAGCGGAAATCGGCCTGATAGCGCTCCTGATTGAAGTTGAGCTTTATGAGGGGCCGCCCGACCACTGCGATGAGGACCGTGCCCACCGCCGAGTAGACGACCGCCGTCCAAACGAGATAGCCGGGGATGACGATGTTGGAACCATGCCAGGGGATGGGGACATGGGCGGAAAGGCCCCATAGCATGGCGATGAAGGCGGCCAGCGTAGTGATCGAGCTCAGCAGGCCGATGAGCAGATTCAAAGTTTGCGAGGTGAAGCTGGCGAGGTCGTCGGCGATGCGCTGATCGGGGTTGTCCGTGCCCTCGCCGAGTACCTGCAGGTGGTAATAGGTGCCGCGCGCCAGCCATTCGCCCAGGTAGCTGTCGGTGAGCCAGCGGCGCCAGCGTATCTGCAGCATCTGGGTCAAATAGGTTTGATAGACCGCGGCGATGATATAGGGCACGACGAGGATCGCGAAGATCAGGAGCTCGTGCCAGGCCGAGCTGGCGTTGTAGGTCTGCAGGTCGTTCCAGAAGGTATTGTACCACTCGGTGATGCGGTAGGAGATGTACACCATCAGGAGATTGAGGGCTATGACGAGGGCCAGGAGCCCGCGCGCCGACCAGCGCTCCTCGGAACTGGCCCAATAGGGTTTGGCCAAAGCCCATAGATCGCGAAAGAAGGCCCTGTTGAACTGCTTCATGGCTTCGAGCGTACCACAGGCTAGGCTATCGTGACCTCCGGACTGAGGTATACGTCCTGTATCGTGCCCAGCAGCCGTATGCCCTCGGCCATCGGCTTCTGGAAGGCCTTGCGTCCCGAGATGAGACCCATGCCGCCCGCCCTCTTGTTTATCACCGCCGTTCGAACCGCCTCGGCGAGGTCGTTGGCCCCGGACGCGCCCCCGGAATTGATGAGGCCGCAGCGTCCCATGTAGCAATTCGCCACTTGATACCTCGTCAGGTCTATGGGATCGTCGGGAGCCAGCTCGGAGTAGATCCTCGGGTCCGTCTTGCCGTAGGGGTTCTCCTTGCTCGAGACCGCGAGGTAGCCGCCGTTGTTCTCAGGCAGCTTCTGCTTGATGATGTCGGCCTCGATCGTCGAGCCGAGGTGGTTCGCCTGGCCGGTGAGGTCGGCCGACAGGTGGAAGTCCCTGGCGGCCGTCTTGAAGGCGGGGTTCCGCAGGTAGCACCAGAGGATCGTGGCCATCCCCAGCTCGTGGGCCGCCTTGAAGGCCTTGCTGACCTCCTGGATCTGTCTCGAGGACTCCGGCGAGCCGAAGTAGACGGTGGCTCCGACCGCCACGCAACCCATGTCCCAGGCCTGCTTTACGTCCGCGAAGGGGATCTGGTCGAACTTGTTGGGAAAGCTGAGGAATTCGTTGTGGTTGAATTTCAGGATGAAAGGTATGCGGTGGGCGTATTCCCTTGCGACGGAACCCAGGACGCCGAGAGTGGAAGCCACCGCGTTGCAGCCTCCCTCGACGGCGAGCTCGACTATGTTGCGAGGATCGAAGTATGCCGGATTGGGGGCGAAGGAGGCCCCCGCCGAATGCTCGATCCCCTGATCCACGGGTAGGATCGAAAGGTAGCCCGTGCCGCGGAGGCGTCCGTGGTCGAAAAGCTGCTGAAGGCTTCGCAGCACCTGCGGACCGCGGTCGGAGAGGGCCCAGACGCGATCGACAAAATCCTTGCCGGGAAGGTTCAGGCTTTCCTTCGGGATTCCCTTGCACACGTGGGTCAGGAGCGATTCGGCCTCCGAGCCTAGAAAGGCTTTGATATCGTTCGGCATGTGCCCCTCCATATTTATGCTGAAAAGTAGGCAGGGGGGACGGGAAAGGCAAGGACGAAGAATCGTCGCGAAGGGCAGGGGCGAGGCCCGTCCTGCTAGGGATCAAGACGGCCTCTTTGGTCCCTAGCGTTGGCTATCCTCCTCGATGGGGATATACTATATTCTATATAGTAGTCTAAATATGGAGGATTTCCACCAATGGCTCAGCAGCGAATCGGCATCAGCGACATCGCGATCTTCCTTCCCCGGCCGGAAATCGACATAGACGCGATAGTCGGCGAGCGCGGCCGGCTGGACGGCGAGCTCGAGAAGCGGATGAGGCGCGCCATCGAGACGACGGGTCAGAATCGGATGCGCTTCCCCGAAGCCTGGGAAGATACGACGACCCTCGCCGCGCGCTCGGCTTTGACGCTGCTGCGCCAGAACCCGGATTTCGATCCTTCGCGCCTCCGCTACCTCGTGGCCGGGACCGAGACGGGAGTCGATCATTCCAAGGCTCTCGCCGCCTACGTAGAGGGGATGCTCCAGCGCATTGGCATCGCCGTTCCCAAGACGATTTCCACTTTCCAGGTCCAGCACGCCTGCGCCGGAGGCGCTCTCGCGGCGATCGGCGTGGCCGCCCTCCTGGGCCTGAGCAATCGGAAGGGAGAATCCGCTCTCGTGACCTGCTCGGACATCGCCCGCTACGAGAGCGCGACGACGGCCGAGATCACCCAAGGGGCCGGAGCCGTCTCGCTCCTCGTAGAGAGCGAACCCTCCCTCGTCGAGCTCGACCTCTCTGACATGGGATTCGCGTCCGAGGACGTCGACGATTTCTTCCGGCCCCTCGGCTCCCCGATCGCCCGCGTGCGTGGGGGGTATTCGGTCCAATGCTATAACGAATGCCTCGATCTCGCCTTCTCCGATCATTGCGACCGCCGGGGCGAGAGCCCGGAAGCCGTTCTCGAGGCGACGGACTACTTCGTCCTCCACGTGCCGTTCAGGAACATGGCCTTCAGGGCGATGAGCAAGTTGCTGGTATCGCGTCTCCGCGTAAGCGAGGAGGAGGCAGAGGCGATCCTCGCGGCCAAGAGCCTGCAGGCCGGCATCGACCCCATCGCGCGCATCGGGAACACCTACACGGCCTCCATCTTCATGTCGCTCGCCTTCCTGCTCGACTCCCAATTCAAGCTCATCGGGAAGCGCATCGTCGGCAAGCGCATCCTGCTGGCTTCGTACGGCTCGGGCAATACGATGGCGGTGCTCTCCGCGAGGGTCGCCGACGGCGCGCCCGCCGCGCTTTCCCGATGGAAGACCGAAGAGCTCTGGAGCGGCGCGAGAAGGGCTAGCATGGCTGAATACCAGGGATGGATCGATCGATCGGCCGAGGGACCGTGGAGCGCGTCCGCCGACGCCTATCCCGACATGCCGCGGGATTCCTTCTACCTCGCCGGAATCCGCAAAGACGGATATCGCGAGTATGGATTTCGATAGCGAGATCTCGGACCGCAAGGCCAGGCACTTCGAGATCTGCGTGGATCCGGCGAACTACTCCGTCGAGAGCCGCGTCGGCCGCTTCGACGAGCTCGGTTTCGTCCACCGCGCCCTGCCCGAGCTGGATTCCCGTACCGTCGACACCTCCCTCTCCTTCCTCGGCCATCGCATAGCCCTGCCCCTGCTCATCTCGTGCATGACCGGCGGCTCGAGGTCCGGCGGCCGCCTGAACCTCGCCCTCGCCGCGGCCGCGCAGTCGGCGCGCATTCCCGTCGGGACCGGATCGATCCGCATACTCTTCCGCGAGCCAGAGCTCTTCGATCAGTTCCACGTCAAGCCGGTCGCGCCCGATGTCCCCGTGATCGCCAACCTCGGCGCGGTCCAGCTGCGCGAGATCGGGCCGGATCGGGTGATCGAGATGTTGAGGCGACTCGAAGTGCAGGCCCTCGCGGTGCACCTGAACGCGGGCCAGGAGCTCTTCCAGCCCGGCGGGGATCGGGATTTCCGCGGACTCGGGGAAGCCGTGGCGAGATTCTGCGAGGCCTCCCCCCTGCCCGTCATCGTCAAGGAGACCGGCTTCGGGATCGCCCCCGCAGACGTGGAGTCGCTGCTCGGCTCAGGCGTCGCCTACGTCGACCTCGCGGCCGCCGGCGGCACGAATTGGGTCCTCGTCGAATCCTACCGCCTTCCCGAGGAGGAGTTCGCCGTCGCCCGCGAATTCGCGGATTGGGGCTTTCCGACAGCCCTCCTCCTCCTCGCCCTCTCGAGACGACGGGAAGCCTCGGCGCCAGGTGGAGAAGCGAAACGAGCCTCGCCCGACGCCCGAATCATCGCATCGGGGGGCCTTCGCACGGGCTTGGACGTGGCCAAGGCGATCGCCCTCGGGGCCTCTCTCGCCGGCATGGCCCTCCCCTTCGCCCGAGCCGTCCACGAGGCGGGCACGGAGGCCGCGCTCAGGCTCATAGCCCGGGTGGAGTCCTCGCTCAGGACCGCGATGACGCTGACGGGCTGCGCCGACCTATCCGCCTTGCGGGCAAGGCCTCTCCGGATCGAGCCGGCCCTTTCCGCGGCCGCGGACGAGCTCCTGCGCGCGGAAGACGCGAGACCATGATCGATCGAGGCGAAAAGCTCCTGCCCCCCAATTTCCGGAAGCTCGGCATAGCCGGCAGGCGCGCCGCCCTGACGGCCGCCTATGGGACCGAAGGAGACGACCTCAAGGCGATCCTCGGAGGCGACGCCGAGCTCGCCGAGTCCATGGTCGAGTCGGCGGTAGGCTTCGCGCCGCTTCCGCTCGGGATCGCCTCGGGCTTCCTCATCGATGGTCGTTCCTACGATATCCCCATGGCCGTCGAGGAAGCTTCCGTGATCGCCGCCGCCTCCTTCGCGGCGAACCTCGTCCGAAAGGAAGGCGGCTTCTCCACCTGGGCGACCGAGCCGCTCATGACGGCTCAGGTATACCTCGAGGATGTCCCGCCAGGTCGGGAGAGGGAGATCGAAAGCCGGGAGAGCGAGATACGGGCCGACCTCGACGCCTTCCTCGCGTCGATGCGCGGCCGCGGCGGGGGCTATCGGGGCCTCGACGTGGCCAGGATCGCGGAGACCGGCCTGGTGCGCGTCCGGCTTCGCATCGACGTGAGGGACGCCATGGGCGCCAACGTCCTCGACGGAGCGGCGGAGCGCGTCGCGCCCTCGCTCGAGACGATAAGCGGGGGTAGGCGCCTGATGTGCGTTCTCACGAACGACGCCGGCGATCGCCGGGCCGGGGCGCGATTCGAGATCCCCGTTCGCCGCCTCTCCCGCGGCCCCTACTCGGGGGAGGAAGCCGCGCGGAGGCTGGAGCTGGCCTCGCGGCTCGCCCAGGCCGATCCCTCCCGCGCCGTCACGCACAACAAAGGCGCGATGAACGGCATCGTCGCCCTCGCCCTGGCCACGGGAAACGACAGCCGCGCCCTAGAGGCCGGGGTCCATTTTTGGGCGGCGCGGGAGGGGCCATATCGCGGGATCTCGAGCTTCAAACGCGTCGGTGAAAGGCTCGAAGGGAGTCTCGAGCTGCCCCTCGCCCTCGGCGTCGTCGGAGGCTCGGTAGGATTCCATCCCGCCACGGCCTTTGCCCTCAGGATGCTCGGCGATCCCGACGGGCCGGGCCTATCCAGGATAGCGGCCGCCCTGGGTTTGGCCCAGAACTTCGCGGCCGTTTTCGCCCTCGTGACCGAAGGCATCCAGGCCGGGCACATGGCGCTCCATTCCAGAAAGCGCAAGGACGAGGCGTGAGCGAAGGGCAGGATGCCGCGGGAGCGGCCTTCGGGCCCGGCGCGGCGGCGTTCGAGCGTGACCCGGCGTCCCTCGAACGCGGCGCGGCCTTCGAGTGCAGGGCCTCGCCTTCCCTGGCTCTGCTCAAGTATTGGGGCAAGTCCGACGGCCGCCTCAACCTGCCCGCTACGCCGAGCCTCGCCCTTTCTCTGGGGGCCCTGACGACGAGCACCCGAGTCGAGGCGAGCTTCGAAGGGGAGGACGAAGTGAGCGTAGGGGGCCTACGACAGCATCCTGGGAGGTATGCCGCCTTTTTCGACGCCCTGCGTCGCGCCCTCGGGGCCGAGCTTCGATTCCGGGCCCGGAGCCGGAACGATTTCCCGACCTCCTCGGGGCTGGCGAGCTCTTCTTCCGCCTTTGCCGCCCTCGCCCTCGCCGGCGCGAGGGCCGGGGAAGCCTTTCTGGGAAAGGGGCGGAGACAGGTCCTTCGAAGGGGCCGTAACCGCGGGGACGGTCTTTCGCTCGCCGAAATATCGGCCATCGCCCGCATCGGGTCGGTTTCAGCCGCGCGGGCAGTGTTCGGCGGCTTCAGCTTCCTTCCCGCGCGCTCCCGCGCGGCGCGTCCCATCTACGGCGAAGACCATTGGCCCGAGCTCCGCGTCCTCGTCGCCTGCGTCTCGCTCGAAGCGAAGGCCCTCTCCTCGCGCGAGGCGATGGAGCGGAGCCGTTCGACCTCGCCCTTTTACGGAAGCTGGGTCCGCGGAGCCTCAGCCGAGGTCGCCGCGGCCCTGGAGGCGCTCGAGCGACGCGATCTGGAAAGCCTCGGCGAGTCCGTCAGGAAGAGCTACCTCAGGATGTTCGGCGCGATGCTCGCCTGCGATCCGCCGATCTTCTATTGGTTGCCCGGAAGCATCGCGATCATACGCGAATGCGAAGAAATGCGTCGTCAAGGGATAGGGGTCTGGGAGACGATGGATGCGGGGCCGCAGGTGAAGATGCTTTGCCTGGCCCCGGATGTCCCCGGCGCGACAGAGCGCATCCGGGCCCTGGGGGCGTCGATGTCGATAGTCGAAAGCCGAGTCGGCCCGGCGCCCCTGGTCTCCGTCGCGGCCCCGGCCGTCGATATCGGCGAAGGGCCCGACGGCGTAACGGGGAAAATCGAGTGACGGGCGCCGTCGTCGCTGGCAGGGCTCGACTGACCGTACCGGCCAATCTCCTCCTTCTCGGCGAGTACGCTATCTTGGAAGAGGGGGGCCTGGGAATCGCGATCGCCGTCGAGAGGCGCGTCATCGTCTCGATCGCTCCAGCGACGGAGTTGACGATCGTCGGCGTAGCGGGCGGCGGCTCGGAGATTTGGACCGCCTCCGATCGCGGACGGAAGAGTCTCCTGGACCTGATCGTCGCCGCGGCGGAACGCGAGCTCGCGACCGAGAATCCCGAGAGGAGGCTGCCGCCCCTCCGCCTCGAAGTCGATTCCTCGGCCTTCTTCGGCCCCGACGGGGCGAAGATCGGGATAGGGTCGAGCGCCGCGGTCGCGGTAGCGACAGCCTATGCCCTCCTCCGCGGCGCCGGACTCGAGGGCGAGAGGCTGGCGGAAGGGACCTTCCGATCCTCGCTCGACGCCCATCGCTCCCACCAGGGCGGCCGGGGCAGCGGCTACGACCTGGCGGCCTCGCTCCATGGCGGTACCGGACTCTTCGTCGGCGGGCGGCGGCCATTCTTCCGGCGGCTCTCGCTTCCGTGGCTGCGTCCCTTCGTCCTGGCTCGCGGCCCGGCTTCGGTCGATACTTCGCTTTCCATAGGCCGCTACGTTGCATGGAAGCTGCGAGAGCCCGCGGCGGCGAGAAGCTTCATCGAGGCCTCGAACGGGATAGCGCGGAGCTTCGCCGAAGCGAAGGATTGGAGCGAAGCCTCCGACAGGCTGTTGGAGGGCGCCCGCCTCGCCGCGGAGCTCGGAGACGCTATCGGCGTTCCCGCGCGATCGGGCCGATTCGAGGGCCGAATCGCGAAGGCTCTCGGCGCGGGCGACGAACTGTGGGCGCTGTGGTCCGGCGATTCGGCTTCGGTCCCCGAAGAGTCCGAAGCCTTCGAAGGTTCCGGGAAGATCGAGATCGCTGAAAGCGGACCGATATGGATCGAATAGGTACCGGCAACGCGAAGCTCCTCCTTTTCGGAGAGCACTCCGCCGTCTACGGCTTTCCCTCGCTCGGCCTCGGCCTGCCGGCCTCTGCCAGAATCGAGATCAGCGTGGAGGGACATCGGGGATGGAGCTTCCCCGACTTACGGGGAGAGGATGGAATTCGGTTCGGCGAATTCCTCGAGTACGCCGCGAGTATACTACCGAAGATCGCGAAGGGTGGCGGGACGATCCGCGTTTCATCGACGATCCCCCGAGGACTCGGCTTCGGCTCCTCCGCGGCTATCTGCGTCGGCCTTGCCAAGGCCTTCGCCCCCGAGGATGCGACGGCTACGGATATCTGGTTGCTCGCGCATCGAGCCGAAGGCTTCTTCCACGGCACGCCCTCCGGCATCGACACTGGCCTGTCCCTCCTAGGCGATCTGCGATCTTTCCGCCCATCGCCGCCCGCCTTGCCCGCGACCGGGACCCTGCGCGGATTCCCCCTGCATTTCGTCATCGGGGCCGTTACGCGGCGAGCTTCGACCTCCGCCCAGGTGACCGCGCTCGGCGAGCGGCTCGCGTCGGGGGATGACAGGGCGGGGAGACTCGTCGAGGAGCTCGGCGGGATCGCGGAGAAAGCCATAACCTGCATGGAGGAGGGCGACGGGGATCGGCCGGAGGCCATGGACCGCCTGGGCGCCCTCCTCGCCGCCGCGCATTCGGCCCTTGGAGAACTCGGACTCGGCGATCCGAGGATAGATCGCCTGCTCCGCCGGGGCATCGAACTCGGGGCCGGGGGAGGCAAGCAGAGCGGCTCGGGCGGCGGAGGCGCCTTTTTCCTTATATATCCTTCGCGGGATGCCGCAGGGGTCGGGGCGAAGGCCCTCGCCGAGTTCGCTCGCCTCGAGGGGATCGCGCTCGCGGCGCCGCTACGCGCCTTTACCCCGGCGTTTCGGCTCTGAAGAAAGCGATCGAATTCGATTTTCGGATTCGACTTATGGTATACTTGGTCTAGTATCGGGTCCTAATGGCGTGACGTTAATTCGAGGAGGCCGGCATGCTGCGGAAACTAGCCTCGATTCCCATCCGAATTATCGATCGCTATACCGGCTCGGCCGACAAGAACACCATCGAGTACTGGCAACGCTTCATATTCTATGTCATTTCCCTATCCGGCACCGTCGCCGGGACCCTGGCCATCGTCCCGGGCGCTACGGTCGTATTCGCCAAGGGTCAATACCTGGGCGGAACGATCCTCGTCGTCGCGTACATCGTCAATGTCGCGGTCGTCTTCTCCCCTCGCCTATCTATACGAACGAAGACGCTGATAATCGCCTTCTTCTTCTCCCTGATCGGAGGGGCGTCCCTGGCGCTCGCCGGGCCCGAAGGCGAAAGCGGAATATGGTTCTCGGTGAGCACCCTGATCTGCAGCCTCTTCGTAGGCCCGAGGATCGCCATGCTCGCCGCCCTCCTCAATCTCCTGACGGGATTGGCTTTCGGAGTCCTGCATGCGATGGGTTTGATCGGATGGGACGTGCTTCATGGCTTCCGCTTCCATTCATGGCTCATACAAAGCGCCAACATCTTCTTCATGGACACCATCTTCGTCGTCGCCAACACTTTCCTGATCCGCGGCGTCGGCAATACTTTCAAGTCCCTCCGCGCCGCCGAGGAAAAGGTAAGCGCCTCGCTCCAGGAGAAGGAGACCCTGATCCGCGAGCTGTACCATAGGTCGAAGAACAACATGCAGGTCGTCTCGTCCCTGCTTTCGCTGCATTCCACCGAGCTGTACGAGGAATCGGCCAAGGCAGTCTTCAAGGACGTCATCGACAAGATCGTCGCCATG
Organism: uncultured Treponemataceae bacterium; assembly: GCA_964396415.1. GTDB lineage: Bacteria > Spirochaetota > Spirochaetia > Treponematales > Rectinemataceae > UBA1306. Next base: position 15,462 of record CAYNFM010000006.1, read on the forward strand.
TCCCTCGTGCATCAAAGGCTCTACGAATCCCGCGACCTGTCCAACATCGACATGGCGGCCTACGTCAGGGACCTGGCTGCCCTCATGACGGAAAGCTACGGAGTATCGCCGGCCAAGGTGAGCGTCGATCTCCGGCTCGAGGACATCTCCATGCTGATCGACACGGCCCTCCCATGCGGGCTCATCGTCAGCGAGATCATGGCGAACTCACTCAAGCACGCCTTCCCGGGGGATCGGAAGGGAAGGATCCGCCTGGCGATGACGCGGATGGAAGACGACTTCGTCGAGCTGAGGATCGATGACGACGGAGTCGGCTTCCCGAAGGGATTCGACGCCGATGCCGACGCGAGGATGGGGATGAAGACTCTTTTCACGATGGTGAGGCATCAGTTGCAGGGCAGCATCGACATTGCCTCGGAGGGCGGCGTCTCGTACCTGATCCGATTCAAGCGGAAGCTCTACGACGAGAGAGTGAAGTCGGATGGCTGAGATGAAGAGAGTCCTCATCGTCGAGGACGAGGCGCTGACGGCCTTGGCCTTGGAATCCTACATCGAGGGTATCGGCCACAAGGTCGTCGGCCTCTCGGCCTCCGGAGAGGATGCGGTGCGGCAGGCGAAATCCGAGAAGCCCGACCTCGTATTCATGGACGTGCGACTGGCCGGCAAGATGGACGGGATGGAGGCGGCCAGGCTCATCGATCGCGACAGGTCGACCGCGATAGTCATCATCTCCGGATACACGCGGTCGGGAATCGACGAGTCGGCGTACAAACCGCGCGCCTACCTTTCCAAGCCGATCGATTTCGCCGCGATCGACGAAATATTGAAGGAATTCGCATAGCGTCGCGATTTTGTCCGCTTGACACTTAATTATAAATACAGTAACTACATTATCAATGAAGTACCAGTTCGGGGAAAAACTGCGATCGGTGCGAGAAAAGCGTGGCTTGACCCTCAAGCAGGTCGCAGCGGCTGTAGGCGTGACGGAAAGCCAGATCTCCCAGATCGAGCGCAGCAAGGTGATGCCGGCCGTCGATACCCTCCTCGATATCGCCGGATTCCTGAATTTGGACTTGGAGCATCTCTTCGAGGACTACAAGACCGAGCACCCCGTCCACGTGATGAAGGCGGCGGATCGGCCTCGATTCGAGTCCGAGGGACGAGTGTACGAATTGCTGTCCCGATCCGATGAAGGAGAACCGGGGATCGAGGCCTACCTTCTCACCGTGCCGCCGGGTTCCCGGCAAAGGAGTTCGGCATACGGCCACATCGGCAGGGAGATGTGCATCATCCTGGAAGGCCGAGCCGAGCTGAGCTGCGGGGGCCATACCTACGAGCTGGAAGTCGGAGACAGCGGCAGCTTTCCTTCCGACATTCCGCATTTGCTGCGAAACGCCGGGGAAGTCCCCTTGAAGGCCTTTTGGGTAGTGACGCCGCCCAAGGGCTTTAACCTCGATGGAAAAGGAGAACTATGATGGGAAAGACCATCGCCCAGAAAATCTTCGACGCCCACGTCGTGGACCGTCCTTTCGGAGAGGCCTATGTCCTGAAGCTGGACGCCGTCTTCTGCCACGAGATCACCACGCCGACCGCCCTCGCCGACCTCATGGAGAAGGGATTGGACCGCGTCTTCGACCCCGCCAGGATCAAGGCGGTGATCGACCACGTGACGCCGGCCAAGGATTCCAAGACCGCCCTGCAAGGCAAGATGCTCCGCGATTGGGCGCATCGCCACGGAATCGCTGACTTCTTCGACATAGGCCGCAACGGAGTCTGCCATGCCCTCTTCCCGGAAAAGGGTTTCGCCAGGCCGGGCTACACGATCATCATGGGCGACAGTCACACCTGCACGCACGGGGCCTTCGGCGCTTTCGCCGCCGGCGTCGGGACGACGGACCTGGAGGTCGGGATCCTGAAGGGCGTCTGCGCCTTCCGCGAGCCCGGGACCATCAAGGTGGAGCTGAAGGGCCGCTTGAAGGAGGGCGTCTACGCCAAGGACGTCATCCTCCACGTCATCGCCAGGCTCGGCGTGAACGGGGCCACGGACAAGGTAATCGAGTTTACGGGACCTGTCGTCGACGCGATGTCCATGGAGGCTCGAATGACCCTCTGCAACATGGCAGTCGAAGCGGGCGGCACCTCGGGAATCTGCTATCCCGACAGGACTACCGTGGATTACCTCTGGCCCCACGTCAAGAAGGAATTCGAAGACAAGGCCGAAGCCCTCGCGACGTATCGCCAGTGGGTCTCCGATCCCGACGCGGAATACGACGAGGTCCTCGGCCTAGATGTCTCGGGCCTGGAAAGCGTCGCGACTTTCGGCTTCAAGCCCGACCAGGTGAAGACGATACGCGAGTTGGCCGGATCCCGCGTGGATCAGGTCTACATAGGCAGCTGCACCAACGGACGCATCGAGGACCTTCGCCAGGCGGCCGCCGTGGTCAAGGGCAAGCGCGTCGCCGACTCGGTGCGCGGCGTCGTCAGCCCGGCCACGCCAGCAGTCTATCGGCAGGCCTTGGAGGAAGGCCTCATCGAAACCTTCATGGACGCCGGTTTCTGCGTCACCAATCCGACCTGCGGCGCCTGCCTCGGGATGTCCAACGGCGTCCTCGCCGAAGGCGAAGTCTGCGCCTCGACGACCAACCGCAACTTCTACGGCCGCATGGGCAAGGGCGGCATGGTCCACCTGATGAGCCCGGCGAGCGCCGCGGCCGCCGCGCTCGCGGGGGCCATCGCCGAGGCGGGGGAGCCGTGACATGCCCGACTGGAACCCCGAGCTCTACCTGAAGTTCTTCGAGCAGCGGACGCGCCCCGCCCTCGATCTGGCTCTCAGGGCCCGCAGCCTCCTCGAAGAGGGCGCCTCGGGCGGCGCGGCCGCGCCCAAGCCGGCCGCCCTCGACCTGGGCTGCGGCCCCGGCAATTCGACTGCCGTACTCGCGACGGTCTTCCCCGGAGCCGAGCTCGTCGGCCTGGACAGCTCTCCCGAGATGATAGCTGCGGCCAAGGCGAGCGGTCTCGACGCGGAGTGGGTCCTCGCGGACGCCGTGGCCTGGAAGCCCGAGCGAAGCTTCGGCCTGGTGTTCTCCAATGCCGCCCTGCAGTGGATCCCCGATCAAGCCTCCCTGATCCCGCGGATCTGGGGCCATCTCGCCCCCGGCGGGGTCCTCGCGGTGCAGGTTCCGGGCAACGGAGAATCGGGCCTGCATCGCGCCTTGCGCCGTACGGCGCGAAGCGGCCCCTGGCGATCGCGATTCGCCGATATGGACGATCCCATCAGCTACCATGAGCCGGATTTCTATTACGAGGCGCTGGCACCCTTGAGCGGCTCCGTGGACGTCTGGGAGTCGAGCTACTGGCACCTCCTCGCCGGACGGAGCGCCTTGATCGACTGGTACTCCGGCACGGGAATGCGCCCCTGGCTCGATCGCCTGGCGGACGAAGCCGAGCGGCTGGCCTTCAAGGACGCGGTCCTCGAGGCCGCGAGAGCGGACTATCCGCCGCGAGCTGACGGCAGCGTATTCTTCACCTTCCGCCGGATATTCTTCACGGCGACGAAAGCGCGATAGGAGCGGAAACATGAAAGCGTTCGACGGAAAGGTCCTCTTCCTGGACCGAAGCGACATCAACACCGACGAGATCATCCCGGCCAAGTACCTCAGCGAAGTGACCAAGGCGGCCTTGAAGGCCAATTGCATGGAGGACCTCAGGCTGGAGGGCTTCGACCCGAGGCGGGACCTGGCGGACAAGACGTCCATCGTGAGCCGCGAGAATTTCGGCTGCGGCTCGAGCAGGGAGCACGCTCCCTGGGCTCTCGAGGCCAATGGCATCAACGTCGTAGTGGCCAGCTCCTTCGCCCGCATCTTCCGCGGGAATATGTTCAACGGCGGGATGCTCGCTATCGCTCTGGACGCCGCCTCGCTCGACGAGGTATTCGAGACGTTCAAAGGGAAGGAAACCACGCTGAGGGTGAACTGGCCCGGGCAGGAGCTCGGCTTTCAGGCCGAGGGGGTCGGCAAGAGCTATCCGATGAGGCTCGGGGACTTCGAGAAGGCCTTGGTCGAGGCGGGAGGCTGGTTGGAATACGCCTCCGGGCGCTATTAGGTCGGAAACGCGCTCGGCCCGGGCATTTATTCTCTTTCTCGCGCCATGCCTCGAAGGTTATACTTCAACAGAGGGCTCGAGGAGGATGAGGCGATGAAAACGGTGCGCGAGGAGACGCTGCATGAGCGCGTAGCGGAGGCGATGGCCCTCGGCTACCCCGACATAGTCCGACGAATAGGCGAGTTCCTGATCGAGGGGCGCGAGACCGAGCTCTATGCCGTCCGTCCCGAGAAATTCGCGCGGGAGCGGGGCCTCAACCGCATGAGGACGGTCAAGGCCTTCCTCCTCCTTACGAAAACGGGAGTCTTCGACCTCCGCTGGACTGTGCACTGCCCCCATTGCAAGGGAGGATCGCAGGAATCCTCCAGCCTCGCCGACCTGGCCCGCGATTCCTTCTGCCCGCTGTGCAAGATGGGCTACGAAGCCGACTTCGACCGCAGCGTGGAGCTCAGCTTCCAGGTCAACCCCGCCGTCGTCGCGCTGGAAGGGACCGATCCCTTCGACCTGAGCATGGCCTCGATGGATCTGGAGCCGGGAGTCGGCATGGAGATAGATCCCGCGGAGGAGCACTTCATCGAATACCGGATAGCGCAGGGCAACTATCTCTTGGTCGACAAGGCCGATCGCGTCGTCGTCAACTTCGCGGTGGCTTCGGGCGAGGAGACCGCGCAGAAGTACGGCTTCACTTTCGGCGAGGACTGCCCCCCCATTCAGGTCGTCTCACTGAAGCCCGGAACGCTGAGGCTGAGGATCGAGAACCGCAGGTCCAAGCCCGCGGACTTCCTCTTCGCGCGGATGGCCGACCCCGAATGGATCGACGCGGCCCTGGCTACGACGCTTCAGGAATTCAGGGACTTCTTCTCCAAGGAGATGCTGTCGCCGCAGGAGACCTTCTCGATCCGCAACCTCGCCGTGATCTTCACCGACATCAAGGGCTCGACCGAGATGTACGAGCGCCTCGGGGACTCCAAGGCCTTCTATCTGGTGAAAGAGCACTTCAAGATCATGGAGGACGTCGTGCGGCGGAACGACGGCGGCATCGTAAAGACGATCGGCGACGCCGTGATGGCCGTCTTCCGCCGCCCCGACCAGGCCATCGACGCCGCTCGCGAGATGATCGACCGCTTCGACGCCTTCAATCTCGAGAACAAGACTAAGGACCAGATCGTGATCAAGGTGGGCGTCCATGCCGGGCCCTGCATAGCCGTAACCTTGAACGAGCGCATCGACTACTTCGGAACCTCGGTAAACACGGCCGCCCGCATACAGGGCCTCTCGGACGGTCGCGACGTCATGGTCTCGGAGCGCTTCTTCCGGGAGAGCGGCGCGGCTCGATCGCTCAAGGCCTCGGGCTGGGTCTGGGAGAGCTTCACTACGAGCCTCAAGGGCCTGAAAGGGGCGCAGGAAGTCTACAAACTCGTCAAAGCCCCCGAGACTCGCCCGCCTGAGGCATTAAGAAGCCGTTAAAATTAGGACCGGGGAGCCCTTGCCTCCTAGGCAGCATCGAGGCTCCCGCATAGTATCCCTCCGTCCGAGCGGAGGAAAGGTGAGCGACGGCAAGGAAAGCGACGAATCGAGCATCGCGGAGCGGATCAGGCTCAAGATCTTCGGAGCCCCCCGCGACGTGCGCGATCCTAGCATTTTCCACAAGATCGCCCTGATCCCCTTCTTCGCATGGGTAGGCCTTGGGGCCGACCCCCTGTCCTCTTCGGCCTACGGTCCGGAGGAAGCCTTTCGCAATCTCGGGACGCACGCCTACCTGGCCGTGTTCCTCGGTCTCGCCACGGCCCTCACGGTTTTCGTGATCGCCTATACCTACACGAAGATAATCGAGCATTTCCCGAACGGCGGCGGCGGCTATATAGTCGCGACGAAGACCCTCGGCCGGCCGGCCGGCCTGGTCTCGGGAAGCGCGCTCATAATCGACTATATCCTGACCATCACGGTCTCGATCGTCTCCTGCGCCGACGCCGTGTTCAGCTATCTCCCGGCCGCGTGGCAGCCGTTCAAGATCTGGGTGGCGGCCGTCCTGATCGTCTTCATGATCGTCCTCAATATCCGCGGAGCCAAAGAGTCCATCGCCGTCCTCATGCCCATCTTCATGGTCTTCGTCGTCACCCACGTCATCATCCTCGCCTACGGCTTCGCGAGCAAGGCCGGCGTCGCGGCAGAGGTCGCGGGAAGCGTCGGAAGCGGCCTACGCGCGGACCTCAAGAGCATCGGCTTCCTCGCGTTGGCGGTCATCTTCCTCCGCGCCTACTCTCTCGGCGGCGGCACCTACACCGGAATCGAGGCCGTATCGAACGGCATGCAGATCATGCGCGAGCCGAGGGTCCACAACGGCAAGAAGACCATGGCCTATCTCGCGATCTCTCTCGCGATAACCGCGGCCGGCCTCCTCGTCTGCTATCTCCTCACCCGGATCGTCCCCGAAGAGGGAAGGACCCTGAACGCCACTCTCGCGGACGCCCTGTTCGGCGGCTTCGGCGTCGCGGGCAAGGGCTTCGCCCTCGTCGCCATCATGTCGGAGGGCGCCCTCCTCTTGGTGGCGTCCCAGGCGGGCTTCATCGACGCGCCGCGCGTGATGGCCAACATGGCCGTCGATTCCTGGATGCCGCGCCGCTTCGCCGACTTCTCCGGCCGGCTCACGATGCGCAACGGCATCGTGATGATCGGCGTGGCGGCCCTCGCGCTGCTCTTCTATACGAACGACTCGATAGACGCCCTCGTGGTCATGTACTCGATCAACGTCTTCCTGACCTTCGCCCTCTCCGAGTTCGGCATGGTCAAGTATTTCCTCCAGAATCGGAAGGCCGAGAGGATCCCCATCCACAGCATCGTGATCCAAGCCTTCGGATTCGTCCTCTGCGCCCTCATACTCATCCTGACCGTCTCCATAAAATTCATGGACGGCGGTTGGCTCACCCTCGTCATCACCGGCTTCCTGATCGCCGTCTGCATAGCCGTCAGGCGCCATTACGGCAGGGTCGGAGCCGCCCTCAAGAAGCTCGACGCGCTCGTCGCGGCGGTGGAGCTCGAGGCGGACCGGGTCGGGCCCTCGAAGGTCGATCCCGCGGCGATGACCGCCATCCAGCTCGTCTCGGGCTACAACGGCATCGGCGTCCACTCCTTCCTCCAGATCTGCTCCGCCTTTCCCGGACTGTACGTCAATTTCATCTTCGTATCGGTCGGCATCGTCGACCAGGCGATGTTCAAGGACGGCGAGAGCGTGCCCGAGCTCATCGCCGACGTCGATGCCTCGCTCGATCGCTACGTGGCCCTGGCCCGGAAGTACGGCTACGCGGCCGAGAGCCGCAGCGGCATCGGCACGAACGTCGTCGACGCCGCCGTCGAGCTCTGCCGCAAGGTCCACGGCGAGTTCCCCAAGTCGACCATATTCTCGGGCAACCTCGTATTCTCGCGCGAGAGCATCGTGCACCGGATACTCCACAACGAGACCGCCTTCGCCGTCCTCCGCCGCCTCCAATGGGAGGGGATCACGAACGTCGTCATGCCGATACGCGTAAGGTAGCCCCGAAGCCTCATCGGCCCTTGATAGCTCGGGGCCGGGCAGGCTAGCATCGCTGATCGATCGAGGCGTCGAAGGCGATATGCGCGCGGGAGTTCCCTTGGATAGTAAATCGCGACCGAAGAAGGAAGGCGAGCGCCTCGACAGGGACGCGGCGGTCTACGACTCGGCGAGCGAATCGTCCAATCGCGCCATCGCCACGATCGCCGCCGGGGCCCTCGCCTTCGGAGCGGCGGCCCACCTCGTCATCGAGTATCTGATCGTCCGCGAGAAGGATCTTTGGCCGATCAGGAACGCATCGGTCATGATCGCCGTCGCCGCGCTGCTCCTGGCCCTGGTCCGGGTCAAGCTGAGGCCGAGGATAGTCACCTACGCCCTCCAGGCTTTCTTCATCGTCTCCATACCGACCATCGCCGCTTTCCTCGGCGGCTCCGACGAATCGGCGGCATGGTCGGTGGCCTTTATCTTCCTGATAGGGTCCCTCATCTACATCAGGCCCACTTTCATAATAATCACCGTCGCCACCTTGATCGCGACTCAGGCCGGATACTCCTTCCTGCACAAGACCTGGTCGAGTCCGGAAGGCTTCGTCGATATCCTGGTCAGGTTCTCGCTCCTCGCCATCGGCTCCGGAATCGCCGTGGTGGTCAACAAGAAATACTCCGACCAGCTCCGTCTCAATTTCGGGGCCAACCGGCGGCTGACGCGGGAGCTCGAGCAGTCCGGGACGCGGATGGGCGTGCTCAGGCTCTATACGCGGAAGAGCCTGGTCCAGATAGTCGAATCGGGGAGGAACCCTTCCGAGATAATGCCCGAGAGCAAGGAGCTCGCGGTCATGTTCTGCGACATACGCGATTTCGCGCGGCTGTCGCAGAAGTTGGAGCCGACGGCCCTCATCTCGATGCTCAACGATTTCTACGAGGCGATGGGACAGGTCATCGGCCGGAACGGCGGCGAGATCGACAAGCTGATAGGCGACTGCATCATGGCCACCTTCCCCGACGCCGACTCGTCCCTGAGGGCCGCGATCGAGATGAAGGAGGCCCTCTTCGACCTGAACGACTGCAATCGCCTCGGCGGGCTGCCCGCCCTGCGCACGGGAATAGGCATACACTTCGGCACCGTAATAGCGGGGAATCTCGGATCGCGCGAGAAGATGGACCTCACCATAATCGGGGACACCGTCAACGTCGCGAGCCGCATCGAGACGCTCACCAAATTCTACATAACCGACGTCCTCGTCTCCGAGGACTTCAAGAACGGATTGAGCGCCGACACGAAGATGCGATACATCGATACCGTCCTCGTCAAGGGCAGGGAGGGCCCGGTGCGCCTCTACGAGGTCTACCATCACCATCGCCCGGATACGATCGCCGCCAAGGAGGGGGATGCCGATCGGCTCGACTCCGCCCAGCGCTTCTATGCCGAGGGCCATTTCAGCGACGCCATATCCCTGCTGCTCCAAATGGGCGAGAAGGCGGGCGACCACGGCACCCTCATCGGCTTCTACAAGGATCCCTTCATCAACGTGCTGCTCGATCGCTGCCTCGTCCTTTTCCAGCGACAGAAGACCGGCGACCTTCCCGATTGGGACGGAATATTCCGATTCCAGGAAAAATAGGCCGCGGCTCCCCCATCCGTCGCGCATCCCTTGTGCCTTTCATAACCTTTTCCATATATTCTAAGGATGGACAAATCCGACCTGGGGAAGACGGCTCTGCCGCCGACTGAGATCGTAAGCGACTATCGACTTGCCTATACCTCCCGCCGCGCGTCGATCGCGGGGCGCAGAGAGGTGCTTACCGGAAAGGCCAAATTCGGAATATTCGGCGACGGCAAGGAGGTCGCCCAATTGGCCCTGGCGCGAGCCTTCGAGAAAGGCGACTGGAGATCGGGCTATTACCGGGACCAGACCTGGATGCTCGCCCTCGGCATCATCGACCTCGGCGGCTTCTTCGCCCAGCTCTACGGCCATGCCGACCTCCGCTACGAGAGCTCGACCGGCGGCCGCTCCATGAACGGGCACTTCGCCTCGCGGCTCCTGGGCGGCGACGGCGCATGGCTCGACCAGACGGCCATGTACAACTCGGCCGCGGACGCGTCGCCCACCGCGGCCCAGATGCCCCGGACGGTCGGCCTCGCCTATGCCTCCGTGCTGTATCGCCGCCTCGACGGACTCGAGCGGCCCTCGAAATTCTCCCGCGGGGGCTCCGAGGTCGCCTGGGCCAGCATCGGCAACGGCTCCACGGCCGAGGGGATGTTCTGGGAGTCGGTCAACGCGATAGGCGTCCTCCATGCCCCGGCGGTGATCAGCGTCTACGACGACGGCTACGGGATCTCGGTGCCCAACGCGATGCAGATGGTGAAGGAAGACATCGGCGCCATACTCAAGGGCTTCGAGAGGATCGAATGCCCCGCCGAGCTCTGCGATCGCGGCTTCGACCTCTACTCGGCGCGGGCCTGGGACTACCCCGCCCTCCTCGAGGCCTACGCCGAGGCGGGCGCGAAGGCGCGCGAGCGCCACGTGCCCTCCATCGTGCACGTAACCGACGTCACCCAACCCCTCGGCCATTCGACCTCGGGGTCGCACGAGAAGTACAAGAGCGCCGAGCGGCTCGCGTGGGAGGCTGAGAACGATTGCCTCCCCAAGTTCCGCTCCTGGATACTCGAGCGCGGGATCGCCGGGGAAGCCGAGCTCGCAGCCCTGGAGGCCGAGGCCGAGGAGGAAGTCGAGGCGGCCCGCAAGGCGGCCTACGACGCGTACCGCGCTCCCCTGCTCGAGGAGCGCTCGCGAGCGGCCGCCCTCGTCGAAGCCCTGTCCGCGACGAGTCCCAAGGGCGAGGAGCTGCGGCGATCGGCGCTCGAGCTCAGGGACCTGAGCCTCCCCTTGAGGCGCGACTGCGCTGCCGCCGCCCACGGGGCGCTCGCAATGACGCGCGGGGAGGACTCCCCGGAGCGCGACCGCCTCGGATCCTACCTCGAATCGCTCCGATCCGAGGGCGAGGAGCGATACGGATCCCGGCTCTTCGCGCAGCCGCCGGGCGCGGCCGTCGCGGTCGAGACCATCCCCCCGTTGTACTCGGCCTCTTCCCCGGCCATGATGGGCTTCGAGATCATCAACGCGGCCTTCGACGCCGCCCTCGCCCGCGAGCCCCGGCTCGTGGCCTTCGGCGAGGACCTCGGGAAGATGGGCGACGTCAATCAAGGCTTCCGCGGCCTCCAGGAGAAATACGGGAAGCTGCGGGTATCCGACATCGGGATCCGCGAGGTCACCATCCTCGGCCAGGCCATCGGAATGGCCCTGCGCGGCCTGAGGCCGATCGCCGAGATCCAGTACCTCGACTACCTCCTCTACGCCCTCCAGATAATGGCCGACGATCTCGCCAACCTGCGTTGGCGCAGCGTCGGGGGCCAGATGGCCCCGGTGATCGTGCGCACCCGAGGGCACCGCCTCGAGGGCATCTGGCACTCGGGCTCTCCGATGTCGGGCATCATCGGCCTCGTGAGGGGAATGCACGTCCTCGTGCCCCGCGACCTCACCAGGGCGGCGGGTTTCTACAACACCCTCCTCGAGTCCGAGGATCCGGCGATACTGATCGAGCCCTTGAGCGGCTATCGCCGCAAGGAGATCCTGCCCGACAACATAGGGGAGTTCCGCCTGCGCCTCGGCCTGCCCGAAGTGCTCAGGCAGGGCGATGACGCGACGGTGGTCACCTACGGCTCCACCACGCGCATCGTCCTCGAGGCGGCCGAGCGGCTCGCGGCGGCGGGCGTCGAGACGGAGGTCCTGGACGTCCAGACCCTCCTGCCCTTCGATATCGAAGGCAGGATCTGCGAATCGCTGAAGAAGACCTCCCGCATCCTCTTCGTCGACGAGGACGTCCCGGGAGGGGCGAGCGCCTACATGATGCGCGAGGTCCTGGAGCGGCAGGGGGGCTTCGCCTGGCTCGACGCGCCTCCTCGGACCCTCACGGGAGCCGAGCATCGGCCGGCCTACGGCTCGGACGGCGACTACTGGTCCAAGCCCAACGCCGAGTCGATCTTCGACGCCGCGTATGCCCTCGTCAACGAAAGGAGAATGTGGTGAGCGTAAAGGTGATCGCGCCCCTGATAGGCGAGGGAGTCGAAGAGCTGAGCCTCGTGGCCTGGAAGAAGAAGCCGGGCGAGAGCGTCGCCGAGGGAGAGTCCCTCGTCGAGCTCGAGTCGGACAAGGTAGTCACCGAGGTCCCCAGCCCCGCGTCGGGGACGGTCGCCCAGCTCCTGGCCGCCGAGGGCGACAGGGTACGCGCGGGGGCGACTATCGCTGTCATAGAGGATGCCGCTGAGATCGGAGCCGCGCCGCCGAGCGCGATCGAGGCCACGGCCGGCTTCCTCTCCCCCGTCGTCCGCAGGATCGCCGCCGAGCGCGGGGTCGACCCCTCCGCCGTCGTCGGCACCGGCGCTGGCGGCCGCGTCACCAAGGAGGACATCCTCGCCTTCGTCGCCGCGCGCGAGGCCGGGCCTTCGGCTGGAGCCGCGGCTGGGACCCCGGCTGGGGCCGGGGGCGCGGCCCATGGCGCGACGAGGGCCGAGCGCCGTCCCCATAGCAGCCTCCGCAGGAGGATCGCCGAACGGATGATCGATTCGCAGCGGACTTCGGCCCACGTCCTGACGGTCGCCGAAGCCGACCTGAGCGCCGTCGTCGCGCATCGCGCGGCGAACCGGGACGGCTTCGCGGGCGAGGGCGTCAAGCTCACCCTGAGCGCCTACTTCGTCTCGGTCCTGGCCCGGTCCCTGAGGCGCTTCCCGATGATGAATTCCTCCTGGACCGATGACGGCATGCTCATCCATCCCGAGGTCAACATCGGGGTCGCCGTATCCCTCGGGGACGGCGGCCTGATCGTCCCCGTGGTGAGGAAGGCCGACGAGCTCGGACTGATCGAAACCGCGAGGGAAATCGACAGGCTGGCCGCGGCGGCCCGCGCGGGCGAGCTGAACGGCGAGGATGTGCGGGGGGGGACCTTCACCTTGACCAATTACGGCACCACCGGTTCCCTGGTCGCCGCGCCTATCATCAATCAGCCCCAGATCGGCATACTCGGAACGGGGACGCTGCAAAAGCGTCCCGTCGTGATAACGAGCGACTCGGGAGTGGATTCCATCGCGATACGGCCGATGGTCTACCTCTCGCTGGTCTTCGACCACCGAGCGCTCGACGGCGAGGCGGCCTCGGGCTTCCTCCGATCGGTGAAGGAGGGCTTGGAAGGCTGGGCCTGAAAGGACCCCTATCGCCCGGCGAGCGGACATCTCTCGGCGTCGCCGCGAGGCAGTTCACGCAACTTTCGCTTTGAACCTCGACGTTGTATACTTTCGCCCCGAGGGATCGGTTCCATGGAGCAAGTTCTCGCACTGGATCTCGGCGGCACGAAGACCGCCGCCGGCGTAGTCGACGCGGAAGGCAGGCTTCTCTGCAAGGAGAGCGCGGCCACGCCCCTAGGCGACCCGAAAGCCGCGCTCGCCACGATGGTCGCCCTCGGGACGAGAGTCCTCGAAAAGGCGGGGCCCGCGGAGGCGCTCGGGCTCGCCCTCCCCGGCGTTGTGGACCGCTCGTCCGGCATGCTCCGCCATTCCGCCTCCTCGGGCTGGCGCAACGTGCCCTTTTCGTCGATGCTCGAAGATGCATTCTCCCTCCCCGTGACGGCGGCCAACGACGTCAACGCCTGCGCCTGGGCCGAGGCGCTTTTCGGGGCCGGAGTCGGGCTCGGGAGCTTCTTTTGGATGACCGTGAGCACGGGGATCGGGGGCGCGGTAGTGTCGAGCGGGCGCGTGCTCGAGGGAGCCTCCGGCATGGCTGGAGAGATAGGCCACCTGGTAGTGAACCCGGGAGGGGCGCCCTGCGGCTGCGGCAACCATGGATGCCTGGAGGCCGAGGCCGCGGGGCCCGCCTGGCGAAGATGCGCGCTGCGTCTGCTCGGGGAACGTCCCGCGGGGAAGCTCGCGACCATCCCGGCCGACTCGATCGACGCCCGGACGATAGCCCGCTTCGCGCGCTCAGGCGATGGGCTGTGCCTCCAGGTCGTGGACGAAATGGGGACCATGCTCGCGAGAGGCCTGGCCGCCGTCGTGAACATTCTCGACCCCGATGCCATCGTCATGGGAGGAGGCGTCGCCGCGGCCCTCGACCTGCTCCTGCCCTCGATAGTCGGAACGGCTCCCGGCCTCATGCTGTCGGGCGGGGAGCGGGCCTTTCGCGTGCAGCAAAGCTCCCTCGGGTACGACGCCGCCCTGATCGGGGCAGCGGCCCTGGCCCTGAAGCCGTATTGAATGGACCATGATCGCGACGAAAGGATATGCGCATGAGCAGGGAGAACTCCCGCCGCGCGGCGGACTTCGAAAATGGACTCTCCTTCGGAAAGGCGCGGCGTTTCCGCGTTATTCGCCTGAACGACGACCACCCTGCCGTCGAGTTCGCCGATTCCACTAGAGCGATCGCCGTCCTCGGGGCCTGCCTGCCCGTCGAGCGAGAGGACGCCGGTCGTGGCTGAGCGCGAATACTCGGCCGCATGGCCCGTCCCCTCGAGCGCGAGCTTCCTCCCCGGGACTTCCATCGAGATCGTGAGGCCTCGGAGCTTCGACCTGTCCCCGGAGCACGCGCTTTTCGACTTCGACGGCACGCTGAGCCTGATCAGGGAAGGCTGGATGGACATCATGGTGCCCATGATGGTCGAGTTCATCGGGCCTTTCGCGCGAAAGGGCGAGACAGCGGGCTCCATCGAGTCGCTTGCGCGGGATTTCGTGACCAGGCTCACGGGAAAGCAGACGATATACCAGATGATTCGCCTGACCGAGGAAATCCGCGCGCGGGGAGGTGAAGCGCTCGATCCCGCGGACTACAAGGCGGAATACCATGAGCGACTCATGGCCCGGATCGCGTGGCGACGGAAAGGACTGTCGGACGGGAGCCTCGAACCGGAAGCGATGCTCGTTCCCGGTTCTCTCGACCTTCTAGGCGCGCTCTCCGAGCGTGGGACATCCATCTACATAGCGTCGGGCACGGACGAGGCTTACGTCCTCGAGGAGGCGAAGCTTCTCGGCCTCGACGCCTTCGCCGAAGGGAAGATATACGGAGCCTTGGCCGACCCCGCGAGCTTCTCCAAGGAAAAGGTCATTCGGCGCATATTGTCCGAGAACCATATCGATGGAAGAGGCCTCGTCGCGTTCGGCGACGGCTATGTCGAGATCGCTGACAGCAAGGCGGCGGGAGGTCTTGCCGTCGCGGTGGCATCCGACGAGGCGGGACGCTCGGGCAAGCCGGACCCCTGGAAGCGCGAGCGCCTCATCGGCGCCGGAGCGGATATCGTGATTCCCGATTATCGCGAATCCGGCGCCCTCGTCGATTTTCTCTGGACCGGGAGCTGAGCGCGATGGGCATCGACGGTTCCATGATCGACGAATCCAGGCTCCGGGAATTGACCGGCCGGTTCCATTCGCTGCGCGTCGCCGTGCTCGGGGACTACTTCCTCGACAAGTATCTCGAGGTCGACCCTTCGCTCGCGGAGATATCTCTCGAGACCGGCAGGACCGCCCACCAAGTGGTCTCGGTGAGGCACTCGCCCGGCGCCGCGGGGACGGTGATCAACAACCTCGCGGCCCTCGGCGCGGGCGCGCTCCGCCCGATCGGTTTCACCGGCGACGACGGCGAGGGCTTCGAGCTGCGCCGCGACCTCGCCGCGCTCGGTTGCGACACGGGCGAGCTGCACGACGACCCGGCCCGCCGCACTCCCACTTACCTGAAACCGCGCGACAGGGGCCGGCCGGGGCTGGGCGGCGAGCACAGCCGCTACGACACGAAGAACCGCGAGCCGACGGCGGCCTGGCTCGAGGACAGGATCATCGCGTCGGTCGAGGCCCTCCTCCCCGAGCTCGACGCGCTCATCGTCGTGGACCAGGTCGAGGAGGAGGGCTGCGGAGCGCTCACGAACCGCGTGGCATCCGCATTGGCGGGAATGCTGCCGAGAGCGGGCCTCGTGGCCTGGGCGGACTCGAGGCGCCGGATCATGGGCTTCCGCGGCCTCGTGCTCAAGATGAACCAGTTCGAGCTGGCCGGCATTCCCGATCCCGAGCCGGGGACGCTCGTTTCGGACGAGGCGATCAGGGCCGAGCTGCCGGCGCTGGCGAAACGGGCGGGAGCGCCGGTATTCGTGACGATCTCCGACCGCGGGGTATGGGTCGGAGACGCGAGCTCGGTACCGGCCCTTCGAGTCCCGACCGTCAGGACGGATGCGCCCGTCGACCCGACAGGCGCCGGCGACTCGTTCTCGGCGGGCGCCGTGCTGTCCCTCGCGGCAGGCGCGACGCTTCTCGAGGCTGCGCTCGTCGGCAACCTCGTCGCAAGCGTGACCGTGCGCCAGCTCGGCGCAACGGGCACCGCGGATCCGGAGGAACTCGTCCCCGCGCTGCGCGCCTGGAAGGAGCAGAACGAATGACTCGCATATTCGACAGGAACTCGATACGGGTTCGTCCGCTATCCCAGCGGGCAAACAAGCTCGAGATCGAACGGGACACCGTGGATCCTTCGGCCTTCGAACCTCGCTTGTCCGAGCAGGCCCTCCTGGACGTCAGGCGCGCCGCGGCGGAGATACTGACGGCGCGCGAGCGGGACGCCTCGGTCATTCTCGCCTTCGGCGCCCACTCGATCAAGAACGGACTCGCGCGCGTCATGACGCGCCTCATGGACGGCGGCTGGGTCGGACACTTCGCGACGAACGGGGCCGGGGTCATTCACGACTGGGAGTTCGCGTTCCAGGGAGCCTCCGGCGAAGACGTCAAGCGATACCTCGACGAAGGCCAATTCGGGATATGGGAGGAGACCGGGAGCTTCATCAACCTGGCCATCGCCGTCGGAGCCTACCGCGGGCTCGGCTACGGCGAGTCGGTGGGGGCGATGATCGTCGAAGGCGGCCTCGGGCTTCCCGACGACGAAGAGCTCGCCGGCGCCATCCTGGCCGGCGGCGCCGAGGATGCGCGAGAGGAGGAACTCGTTCGGGCGGCGGCGGCGGCTGACCTTCGAGCGCTCCTGGGCCGCCACCCCGCGAAGCGCGGCTTCCTCGCGGTGGAGCACCCCTTCGCTGCCTGCAGCCTCTCGGCTGCGGCCTACCGAGCGGGGAAGCCCTTCACCGCCCACCCGATGTTCGGCCACGACATCATCTACGCCCACCCGATGAACAGGGGCGCGCCGATAGGCCGCGCGGCCGAACTGGACTTCCTCTCCTTCGTCGACTCGATCTCCCGGTTGGAGGGAGGGGTCTATCTCTCGGTCGGTTCGGCCGTCATGTCGCCCATGATCTTCGAGAAGGGCCTCTCGATGGCCCGCAATGCCGCGCGATCGAGGGGCGCCTCCATAGAGGACTTCAGCATCCACGTGGTCGACCTCGCGGCCTCGGCCTGGGACTGGACGAAGGACGGAGAGCCGCCCCAGGATAATCCCGCGTACTATCTCAGGTTTTGCAAGACATTCAGCAGGGCGGGCGGACGCATGAGCTACGCGAGCGCGGACAATCGCTCATGGCTCGTGGCCCTCCTGCGCGAGCTCGAATCGAGCGACCGGGCTTCGCGGGGGAGCGGCGGCTGAGAATCCGCGCCCGCGGGGCTCCCCGATCAGGAGCGCAGGGCGATCGGCTCTCCCTTCGCCGATGATGCGTACACGGCGTCGACGATCCGCATGAGCTTCAGAGCCTGGTCGGGAGTGTTGAAGGGCGCCTCCTTGCCTTCGATCGCGCGAACGAAGTTCTCGGCCGAGCGAAGCCTTCCCATGCTCTCGTCCTGGGGGAGCGCTATCCTGCGGTTCACCTGCCGCCCGTGATCGACGGTGTACAGCTCGCAGCGGTCGATGCTCGTATCGTCGAGACCGTCGCGGACGAAGGTCCTCTCCACGAGCCCTCCCGCCTTGCTCCCCTGGAAGCTCATCGCGACGAGCTCCCGCTCGGTCATCTCGGCCCAGGAGCTGCGCAGGTAGAGGACCTGCCCTCCCGCGAAGCTCACGAAGCCATGGCAGGCGGATTCCACGTCGGTGGCGCCGCCGGCGACGTCGGGGATGCCCCAGGGTCCCTTGAAGGCCTTGTCCGAGATGAAATCGCCGAACGTAGACGCGAGAGCGTATGCCGGTTCGGGATATCCCATGAAATAGAGCGCGAGGTCCAGCATGTGGAGGAGGTCGATCACCGGCCCGCCGCCGGCCAGGGCCTTGGTCGTGAACCATCCGCCGAAGCCCGGTATTCCGGACCGCCGCGCCCATATCGCCTGCGCCGAATTGATGCGGCCGACCTCGCCCGCGCGAACATACTCCATGAGCGCTAGGGATTCGGGCCGCGCGCGGTTGTTGAAGTCGAACATGAGTATCTTGCCCGACTTCCCGGCGGCCTGCGCCATCGTCTCGGTCTCCCTCGCGTCCAAGGCCGGCGGCTTCTCGCAGAATACGTGCTTGCCCGCCTCGAGCGCGGCGACGGCGAGCGGCGCGTGGAACCTATTGGGCGTGATCACCGATATCGCGTCCAGGTCCTTATGCGCCGCGAGCATTTCCGGCATGCTCGCGTAGGTCTCGGGCACGCCGTGCAGGGCCGCGCCGCGCGAGCGCGCCTCGACGCCGGGGTCCGCGAGCGCGACGATTTCGGCGCCCGCGGAACGAAAGCCGGCGATATGATAGCGAGCCATCCCTCCGGCCCCGACGATTCCGATCTTCAAGCCCATCGCATCCTCCATGATGAACCGGCATGCCGCCAAGGCCGGAACGGCTCGCCATGCGTCGCGGCGCCTACCTGCGTCCGCGACCTCCGCTCCGCTGACGGAAGCCCGCCCCCTTTCGAGGGCGGGCTTCGTCCTTCCCCCCGCGGCCGGCCGGATCGGTCGCTTCCTGCCTAGCCGGACCTAGGAGGGAGGAAAGCGCTCATGGCTCATCCGGATTGATATAGTTCGCCGCGTTATCCTTCGTGACCAATTCCGCCGCGAGGACGACTTCGAGCGGGGGCTTTTTCTGATAGAAGTCCTGGAATGACTGATGCCGGGCGCCGAGAATGGCGATCGTCACCGTGTCCGCGCATTGATCGGGCGGATAGGTCACGTCGGCGCTTATGGTCGGGTCGCTTCCGTCGAGGATTATCTTCAAGATGCGCTTGTCGGCGCCGCCGCCCATCCAGGCCTTGACGTCCGTGCGGCCGGCTTCCTTCACGGCGAGCCGAGCGCCGATCATCATGTCGTCGTCGTTGGTGATGACGCCGTCGATGTGCTGGTATTTCTGCAGATAGTTCTGCATGACGTCATGGGCTTTCTGCTGGTTCCAGTTTCCCGGCTGCGAATCGAGTACCTTCATTCCGTACTTCTTGAATACGGCCTTGTCGGCATCGACGCGAATGGTATTGATCGGAGTCGGGATACCCTCGATGATGACGACGTTCCCTTTATTTCCCAGCTGTTTGGCCAGCGTTTCCGAAGCGAGCGTCGCGTACGCGAGATCGTTGTTGTGCAGGTAGCAGTCGTAGACCGGCCTGGTAGTTCCGCGGTCCATGACGACGGTGTAGACGCCGGCGCTGTGCGCCTTCTCGACCTGCGAGGTGATGGATGCGTCGATCGGGAACACGACGAGCCCGTCGATGCCCTTGGTCATCATGTCCTGGATGTCATTGGCCTGCTTCGTCACCGTGTCTGCCGTGACGAAATAGAACGTAATGCCGGGATCCTTGGCATGCCAATCCGCCATGGCCTTCTTTGCCCAGAATATCGCTCGCGCGATGTATCCATGATCCGCCGTCGGCATCGTGTATCCGATGCGAACCGGCTGCTGCGCGGTCTGCCCCGTAGTCTGGACTACGAATATCGCGGCAAAGACCAGCGCGGTAAGAAAGACGCTCAACGTCTTTTTCATCCCTCTTCCTCCTGAGAAGTCCTACCGATTCATGCGAATCGGTCAGCGCCGACGCATTGAACAATAGACTCATTCCCCCCAGTAAGCGCGTCCTGCTCCTTTCCCCGGACCGACCGGATTCCGGCCCTCCGAGCTTACTTTGATGGAAAGCCTCATCATCAGGCTTTCTGCCGCTGAATATATACCGCCCCTATGATCACGAGCCCCTTCACCGTTCCCTGGAGATAGGCCGAAACGCCGAGCATGTTCAGCATGTTGTTGATGATGCCGAGTATGATCGCCCCTACGATCGTGCCCCATATCGTACCGCGGCCTCCCGTCATGGGGGTTCCTCCGACGATAACCGCGGCGATCGCGTCGAGCTCGTTTCCCATTCCGGTATTGGAAGTGCTCACGGCGTTGAAGCGCGACGAGAGCAGCACCGAGGAAACGGCGACGAGCATGCCGGTGATGGTATAGGCGATCACCTTCACGCGGTCGACGTTGATGGCGGAAAAGACGGCCACTCGGGCGTTCGAGCCCACGGCGCAGAGATAGCGCCCATATCGAGTTCGATTGAGCACGATATCCAGCGCCAGGGCGAGAAGCAGCATGATCCATACGGGAACGGGAAGGAACAATATATTGATGAGGCCGAATCCCCCGTAGATGTTGCTCTGCGACTGGATTTCCCCCGCATTCCCGATAAAAAGCGCAAGCGAGCGGAACACCGCCATGGTGCCGAGCGTCACGATGAAAGGCGCGAGTCTTCCCCGCGTTATCGTTATCCCGTTGAGCAAGCCGGTCGCCGCTCCCACCGCCAGCGCGGCCAAGATGCCCAGAATCACCGCTACGAGCTCGTTATGGACCGATCCCATGATATAATTCATGAACATGACGCCGAGCAGCGAATCGAACGCGACCAGCGAGCCGACCGAGAGATCGATCCCGCCGGTGATGATGACGAACGCCATCCCGAGCGAAATCATCCCCGTGTAGGAGACTTGGCTCAGGATATTCACCAAGTTGGCCGGCCGTATGAAGAAGGGACTGAGGAAGGCCGAGATGACGAACAGGACCACCAGCGCTATGAATGACGCGTACTTCTGGTATTCGAGGCGCCTCACGGCATGCGCGACGGCGGAAGTCCTCATCACGCCGCTCCTTCCCTGATTCCGGTAGCGAGGTACATGATTTCCTCTTCGGTGATGCGTTCCCCCTCGAGGCTCCCCGTCGCCCGTCCCTGTCTCATGACGATCACGCGATGGCACATCCCGATGATCTCCTCCTGTTCCGACGAAATGAAGATGCAAGCCAAGCCCTCCGCCGCCAGGCTGTTGATGAGCCGGTATATTTCCTGCTTGGCCGAGACATCGACCCCGCGAGTCGGCTCATCCGCGATAAGGACGGTCGGCTTCGCGTCGATGCTCTTGGCAAGCGAGACTTTTTGCTGGTTCCCGCCGCTCAGGAACTCGAGCCGCGTATCCAGACTCGGCGCCTTTATATTGAAGCGCCGCGCATGGGCCTCCGCCGAGGCGCGTTCCTTCTGCCGCAGGATCAGCCTGAGGATAGATCGGCAGTAGGACGCGAGCGATACCAAGGTTATATTCTTGATGACCGTAAAATTGACGAGAATGCCGCTCCCTTGACGATCCTCGGAGAGATAGCTGATGCCGTTTGCGACGGCATCGGCGGGTCGGGAGATGGCGACCGCCTGCCCATTTATCAAGACCCGTCCCTTCTCGGCCTTGCGCACGCCGAGGATAGTCTCGGCGACCTCGGTGCGACCGGCGCCGACCAGGCCGGCAAGCCCGATTATCTCCCCGCGATGAAGCTTGAAGCTGATATTCTCGATGACGCCGGGAACGGTCAAATCCTGAACCTCCAGGACCACATCCGGCGTAGGCGTTCCCTTCTCCGGAAACACCTGATTCAACGCGCGGCCGACCATTCGCTGCGCCATTTCCATGGTCGAGAGGTCCTCGATCTTTTCCGTCGATATCACCGCGCCGTCCCGCAGGATGATGACTCGATCGCAAATCGCCTTTACCTCCTTCAATTTATGGGAAATGTAGATGATCGTCGTGCCCTGCTCCCTCAAGCGCCGCATGAGCCTGAAGAGAATGTCTATTTCATGCTGCGTGAGCACCGTCGTCGGCTCGTCCATGATGAGGAGTTTCGCATCGACCGAAACCGCTTTGCAGATTTCGACCATCTGCTTCTGCGCGGTACTCAGGTTCTCGATTCGTTCCTCGGGTCTGATATTGACGCTGAGCTCCGACAATAGCTCGCGCGTTTTCGTCATCATGGCTTTTTTGTCGAGGAGCCCGTTTTTCCGGCGAAGCTCGGAGCCGAGAAAGACGTTGTCGTATACCGTCAGCTCGCGAATCAGGTTGAACTCTTGGGGGATGAGGCCGATGCCCAGCCGCTTCGCGTCGAGCGGCTCGTGAATATAGACGGGTTTCCCCTCGAAAAGTATGTCGCCCGAGGTCGGCGCGTGGATGCCGCTCAGGATCTTCATCAACGTCGATTTGCCGGCGCCGTTCTCGCCGATTATGCCGAGGATCTCTCCCTTGATCACCTGGACGTTGACGTCGCGCAGCACATAGACCGAGGAAAAATCCTTCGAGATGCTCCTTGTCTCCAAGAGGGTTTCACTCATGCTTCATCGTTCCGTCGAAAGCCGATTCCGAAGACCGGAAATCGAAGCGCCTCACGAAATCGAGAGACTCCTTCGCGCCGTACTCGCGTTCCATGCCGGAATCCTCCCATTCCACGGAGAGCGGTCCCGCGTAACCCGCCGCGTTGAGCTCGCGGACGATCGCGTCGAAGTCGACGTCGCCGTGCCCGAGCGAGCAGAAGTTCCAGCCGCGCCTCAGGTCGCCGAAGGGGAGAAGAGAGCCCAGGATGCCCGCGCGGCCGTCGAGCCGCACCGCGACGTCCTTCATGTGCACGTGGTAGATGCGGTCGGCGAAATCGCGGATGAAAAGCTCCGGCTTCACGCCCTGCCAGAGCAGATGGGAGGGGTCGAAGTTGAATCCGAGGGTTCGACGGCCGCCGAAGGCTTCCAGGAGCCGCTTCGCGCTGTAGTAGTCGAAGGCTATCTCGGTGGGATGCACTTCCAGGGCGAAGCGCACGCCGCACTCGTCGAAGACATCGAGGATCGGGCTCCACAGCTCGACGATCCGGGCGTAGGCGGCATCGATCATCGCCTCGGTAGTCTGGGGGAAGGAATACCAGTAGCGCCATATCGGCGAGCCCATGAAGCAGGTCACGACGGAGCAGCCCATGGCCCGGGCGGCCCGCGCGGCGCACTTCATCTCCTCGGTCGCCCAGGCCGCTATGGCTTCGGGCTTGCCCCTCACCTTCGACGGCGCGAAACCGTCGAGCCTCGGATCCCAGGGATCGCCGACGCACTGGCCCGCGAGGTGGGCCGAGATGGCCCAGGCCCTGAGCCCGTGTCGGGCCAGAGTGGCCTTCTTGGCCTCCACGTAGCCCGGATCAGCGGCCGCCGCCCGGACGTCAAGATGGTCTCCGTTGCAGGCGATCTCGATCCCGTCGTATCCCATCGCGGCGATCTTCGCGCAGAAGCTCTCGAAGGGAAGGTCCGTCCACTGGCCGGAGATGATGGTGATCGGTCTGCTCATCCAATGCCTCCTCGTTCAACCCCACTCATGCGCGCGCAGGTCAGAGGCTCGCCCAAGTCGATCCCGCCTTGGAGCTCGCCAGGCAGGCGGCCACGAATCGGAGTCCGGCTATGCCGGATTCCACTCCCGGGTAATCGAGCGAAGCCTCGTCGGGCGCGCGCGCTTCGATCCGCGCGCGGAGGGTCGCGGCGAAGGCGCGATACACATTGGCGAAAGCCTCGAAGTATCCCTCGGGATGCCCCGCCGGTACCCGGGAATATCCCTGCGCCGCCGGGACGAAAGTCTCGCGGCCTCGGGCCCAGCGCTCGATGGGCTCCCCCGCCCTGGCGAGCGTCAGGTGCTCGGGATCCTCCTGGCTCCATGAGAGACTTCCCTCGCTGCCGTAAACCCGGACTCGCAGGCCGTTCTCGTTGCCGAAAGCCGCCTGGCACGACCAGTAGAGCCCCGTAGCGCCGCCCTCGTATTCGGTCATGACGACATCGTTGTCGTCGAGCTCGCGGCCGGGGACGAAGCTGTCGAGCCTGGCGCATACCCTCCGGAGACGGAGTCCGGTCATGTAGGAGACCATGTTCTCGATATGGGTGCCTATGTCGCCGAGGCTGCCGACCGGCCCGGAGCGCGTCGGGTCGAAGCGCCACGCGGCCTGCTTGTTCCCCTCGCGCTCGACTGGACGGGCGAAAAACTCCTGGGGATACTCCGCATTGATGAACTTTATTTCGCCTATCGCGCCGGACGCGAGCATGGCCCGCGCCTGCTTCACCGCGGCGTAGCCCGTATAGGCATAGGTGACGCAGAAAAGAAGGTTCCTCCCGGCCGCCAGGGCGGCGAGACTTTCGCCTTCGGAAACGCTCAGGCACAGGGGCTTGTCGCAGACTACGTGCATTCCCGCGCGGAGGAAAGCCGCCGAGACGGCATAATGGCTGTCGTTGGGCGTGACCACCACGACGAAGTCGGCCCCGTCGGCGCGCTCGGCCTCGGAGCGGGCCATCTCCTCGAAACCCGGATAGACGCGCGAGGGGTCGAGGCCGAGCTCCCTGCCCGTCCCGGCGCTCCGTCCCGAGTCGGACGAAAACACGCCCGCCACGAGCTCGGCCGAGGAATCGAGGGCTATCGCCTTACGATGAACGACCCCGATGAAAGCGCCGGGACCGCCCCCGACCATGCAGTACCTGAGCTTGCCTTCAGCCCGATTCCTCTCCATGCGCTCCTGCCTTCGGTCCCGACGGGCCCGAACGACACACGGGAAACGAGATGCCCGAATCGATCCTGAGCCGATCTCCGCCGATGCTCGAGCACGGCGGAAAAGCCCCGCGACCCCTCGTCCCGATCACTTCCCGGTGAAATCGACGACTCCCTTGATATAGCCGCCTTTTCTGTCCAAGCCGGCGGCGTAGACATCCTCCGCGTTCCCGAAGCTGGCGACATGGGTGACAAGGCCCTCGTTCGTGATGGCCCCCGCGGCCATGAGAGCGATGGTCCTTGGTATGACCGCGTCGAAAGCCTCATTCATCTGGGGCTGGATGTTGAGGATGCGCCAGCCCCGCGTATGCCAATCATCCAAATCGAACTCGGCCTTGTGGTGATGCCAGGCGAAGTTCTCGATGATCGCGTAGGGCTTCGCAAGGGCGAATGCCAGGTCGAGCGAGGCCTGGATACCGGCCGTCTCGATGACGATATCGTAGCCTGCTCGATGCTTCGCGTCGGGGGAACCCGGACCGACCGCGTTGTAGTCCCAGCCCGTCATCCCTCGGCCGAACTTCCTCGCGAGGTCGAGCCGACCCGGATCGGGCTCGAAGACGCTCACCGTTCCGGCCAAAGTCCGCCGCAGGCCCTGCAGCATGAGCAGACCCATGTATCCCGAGCCGACGAGGGCGACGGAATCGCCCGGCCTGATCCCGGAGTACATGAGGCCATTGACTATGCAGGCCGCAGGTTCCACTACCCAGTGTACGAGCTCCATGCCCGGGATATCGGGTATCGCGGAGACTTTGTTCCATGCGCGAAGCGCATGGCGCGCCATGAGGCCGCCCCCTCGCTCGCCGATGGGAATCTCGTGACAGGCTACCCGTTGCCCGACGCTCAGGCCCTTGACTAGAGAGCCGACCTTTACCACCCTGCCTACGCCTTCGTGGCCGGCGCTGAAGGGATAAGGATGGAACTTACCGAACCTGCCCGCGTACGCGACCAGATCCCAGCCGCAGACACCGCATATTTCCATCTCGACGAGCACTTCATGGGCTTCCGGGTCAGGTAGGTCGACTGCCCGAATCTCGATGTCCCTCTCGCCAAGGTAATAAATCGCTTCGGTTTTCATGTCATCGCCACCGAGAATAATTATATGCGGCTCTTCCGGTCTGTCAATAAAAAAGTTCGCTTACCGAACTTTTTGGCATTTCTGCCGGACAATCTCCCCGACAGCAACTATAATCAGAATTGATTGCTCTTCATTTATGGAAGGCGAGGGTGACATGCTCAACTACGACAACGAGGAAGCGCCCAATATATCGATGGCTGCGGGAAGGATCTTCAAGGCTATCAGGGACCACGGCCCGCTCTACGGAACCGACATAGTCCAATGGACCGGACTGGCCAAGTCGACGGTATCCGATTATCTGGACCGGCTCATGGGGGCCGGCCTCGTTCGCCAGGAGCTGTCCGGGCAGGGCAAGCGCCGAAAGCTCAAGATCGCCGAATCCGCCGGTCACGTCATCGGCGTGGCTCTCGGCCAGAGCCACGTCAGCGTCGCCCTCAGCGACCTCGAGGCCGAAATCATGGACTGCGAGAGCGGGGATATCGACTTGGTCCGGGAGACCCCCGAAGCCATCCTCGATCGCGTCATCGGCTACGCGAGGGAACTCGGTCGCCGCGCCGGGCTTGGGCCCTCGGTACCCTTCGGAATCGGGCTCGGCCTGCCGAGCCCGGTCGACTACGCCCACGGAGTGCCGGTGAATCCGCCGGTCATGCCCGGCTGGGACCACTTTCCCGTCGCGTCCTATCTTGCGCAGGAGTTCACCTGCCCCGTCTTCGTGGACAACGACGTCAACCTTATGGCCCTCGCCGAGCGCGACAAGGGAGTGGCCTCCGACCCGGTAAACAGGAGGGGAAGCTTCCTCCTCGTGAAGGTGGG
The DNA here is from genome assembly GCA_964396415.1 of uncultured Treponemataceae bacterium. Lineage (GTDB taxonomy): Bacteria > Spirochaetota > Spirochaetia > Treponematales > Rectinemataceae > UBA1306. The sequence goes on from CAYNFM010000006.1 coordinate 41,741, forward strand.
AACGGGAATAGGATGCGGCATCGTGATCGATGGCCGGATCTACAGGGGGGCGAAGGGGGCCGCCGGAGATATCGGCCACATCGGGATAGACGGGGACGAGACTCTCTGCCGCTGCGGCAACCGCGGCTGCCTCGAGGCCGTAGTCGGCAGCCGCGCCCTCGTCCGGACGGCGGAGTCGGCGGCCCGTTCCGGAAAGAGCGCCTACCTTGCCGAAATCCTGGCGCAAGAGGCGGCCATCGGACCCGAAACCCTGGCCCGCGGGGCCGCGTCCGGAGACGCGGAATGCCTGCGGCTGCTGATCGCCGCCGGCAGCCATATCGGCGACGTGCTCGCCAAGCTCGTGAACTTCTTCAATCCCGACCTGATCATCATCAACGGAGGCCTCACGAAACTGGGGGAGCGCTTCATCGCCTCCATACGAGAAACGGTATACAGGCGCTCGACGCCGCTGGCCACGGCCGACCTCGTGGTCAAGCGATCGGCTCTCCAAGAGAAGGCCGGTACGACCGGCGCGGCCATTCTCGTCCTGGACGAGATCTTCTCGCACAGGAACGTAGGTCTCCTCATGCGCCGGTCGAGCTGAAGCCGCCGCCCCGACTTACGGGAGCGCGCTCATGCCAAGAACAAGCCATAACATGACTATTAAATTAAACTATATTCCCGCCCACGCCGCAACTTCTCCCGCTCGCCAGGCTCGAACTACCGCTACCTAGGAGGTCGAGCATGAATAGCGCTATCGACGGGCCGGCGTTTACGAAGCTCTTGAGGCCCTACGCGCGGCCGAATACGAGGAAGGCCGTCATACAGCTTCTGGACACCTTGCTGCCCTACGGGGCGATCCTCTCCTTGATGTACGGGACGATACGCTGGGGGGCCCCGGTATGGGTCACTTTCCTGCTCGGCATCCCCGCGGGGGCCCTGATGGTGCGGACCTTCATCCTGTTCCACGATTGCGCCCACGGCTCCTTCGTGGAGTCGCGAGCGGCGCGGGACTGGATCGGCAGGTTCCTCGGCCTCCTGACCTTCACGCCTTTCGGCGAATGGCGCTACGCCCATGGACTTCATCATTCGACCTCGGGCAACCTCGATCGCCGAGGCGTCGGCGACGTCTGGACGATGACGGTCGACGAATATAGGCGATGCCCCTTCCTCAAGCGCCTCCAGTATCGGGCCTACCGTAATCCGATAGTCCTCTTCGTGCTCGGCCCGCTCTTCCTCTTCCTCGTGATGAACCGCCTCCCGCCGAGCAATCACCGGAAGGCCTTGCGGATCAGGAGCGTGCTGCTCAACGACCTGGCCCTAGCGATCTCCATCGCCTTCTTCGGGCTGACGATCGGCCTGAAAGCCTACTTCACCATCCTCATCCCGACGCAGCTCGTCGCCGGCTTCGTAGGGATATGGCTCTTCTACGTCCAGCACCAGTTCGACCCATCCTATTGGGCGCGAAGCGGCGATTGGGATTCGGCCGAGGCCGCGCTTACCGGCAGCTCCTACTACAAGCTTCCTCCCTGGCTGCAGTGGATCTCGGGCAATATCGGCCTCCACCACGTCCATCACCTGCTTCCCCGAATCCCTAACTACAATCTGGAAGCCTGCCTGTCGGCAGTTCCGGAGCTCCGCCTGAAGGACCCGCTGACGATAGCGCGCAGCGTCAGGTCCGTTCGCCTCAATCTCTGGGACGAGGCCGCCGAGCGGCTCATCGCGTTCAGGGAGCTGCGGCCGAGGCCCGCGTTCGCGCTGTAATTAGGGCATCGGCGCCCTCCCGGGGGCGCCCCCTCATGGAGCCGAGGCTTGCGGATTCGATAGGGCGCGGGCGAACTCCCGAACCGCCTCGTCGATATCGGGCACCGCCTCCCGCGGGATCCTGAAGCCCACGGCGCCGGGGTGCCCTCCCCCGTTGGTCAGATTCAGCTTGATGAGGGCCTCGCGGAGGTCGAGGGACGTAAAGCCCTGGGCCCGGCGCAGCCTGAACTGGGCGAAGGGCGAGATCGCGGGATCGTCGTAATAGCCGACGAGGCCGAGGCGTCCGCTCTCCTCGGCCAGCTTGTCGACGAGGGTCTTCGCGACGGCGACGGCCGTATCGTTCCCGTAGGTGGCGAAGAGGAAGCGGGAAGCCTCGGGGTCCAGGACCGCGAACCGAAGGCCGTCGATCTCCCGAACCGCCCTCGACATGAAGCGGTAGCAGGCTTCCTCGTCCTTGGATAGCGCGGCCATGGCCTCGAACACCTGCTCCTTGCTCGAGAAGTTGCCGCTTCCCGAACGCGTCTTGGTCGCGAGCATGCGCTCGAAGGAGGCGCTGAAGCGGGTGTAGAAGTAGCGCTCCCGGCGGGACTTGAGGAATCGCCCCATCTGCGAGTCCCCGATCATTCCCGATAGGATGGCCAGCACCAGGTTGCGGCTCAGGAATTCGTCGGTCTGATGCCTCGCCTTCAGCTCGGCGTTTTCCTCCATCTTGATCGCCATGCGGCCGATGATCTCGCAGGTACTGGAGGCCTCGTAGACAAGGCGGAAGTCGGGATCGCCGAAATAGCGGCTGTCGGCTTCGAGATGGTGGTCCAGCTCGATCCTGAGGACGGACTGGTCCTTCATCGCTGCTTCGTAGAGCTCCGCGCGGTCGATCATCCCGGGCTTGGGCGTGTCGAGGAGGACGAGGACCGGAGCGGTCGCGATGCGCTCCTTGAGCTCGTCGTCGTTTCGGAGTATCTCGATGGAGTTGTAGCGACAGATATTCAACAGGTACTCGAAGCTGCCCGTCGTCGAGCCGATGACTATGGCCGCCCTCTTGTTGAGCTTGCTCGCGATGAGGGCGAAGGCGACCATGGAAGAGATGCAGTCCTCGTCGGGATCCTTGTGCCCGAAGACGAGGAAGGGATCGTTCTCCTCCAGGATCCGCACGACGTTGGCGATGACGCGGTTCTTCCGGGCTATCGTCGGGATGTCGCGCTTGGGCTCGGCCGCGGACGCGACTGCCGCCGCGGAAGGCGCTTCTCCCCCGCCGGGCCAGGCGACGCACCTGTCCCGCCCGGCCTCCTTGGCCTGATACAGGGCCTTATCGGCCTTTTCCTTGAGCTCCTCCACGCTCGAGGCCGAGGAGGGGAAATGGGCGAGGCCGATGGAGCAGCTTATCCTGAGCTCGGGATGCTCGGGGAAGGAAAGGGAGCGCAGCGCGGCGCAGACGCCCGAGCACTTGGCCTCGGCTTCCGCGGGCGGGGCGGGGATGAGGAAGCAGAACTCGTCGCCGCCGTAGCGGACGAGGATATCCTCCTCCCCGAAGGTCCCGCGGAAGGCTTGGGCCGCCTCGAGGATCACGCGATCGCAGAACTCGGACCCGTAGGCCGCGTTCATCTTGCCGAATCGATCGAGGTCGAACATCGCGAAGGAGAGACTCCTCCCCTCGCGCTTCATGCTCGCGAGGATCGTCTCGAAGGAGTCTTCCAGGTAGCGGCGATTGAAGAGGCCGGTGGCGGAATCGGTGATCGCTCGCTTCCTCGCGTCGTCGCCCCACTGGACCATCTGCGACAGGAAGGAGCCCGTCTTGACGAGGCGCCCGGCGGCTATGGCCAGCATGCGCTCGAGCACGCCGACCGCGGCGCTCGGCGCCTCCGTCAGCAGGGCCTCGAAATCGGCGGCATCGAGGACGAGGCATTCGGTCTTCTCCAGGGCCGTGCAGGTGGCCGACCGCGGCGCCCGCTCCAGTATGGCCATCTCGCCGAAGAAGGCTCCCCTTCCCACGCGCGAGAGCTCGATGTTCTCGCCGTCCTGGGTCGCGACGCTGATCGAGACCATGCCCGAGGCGACGACGAAGAGCTCGGCGCCGTCCTCGTTCTCGCGGAACACCGTCTGGCCGGGAAGGAAGGCGCAGGCGCGCATCTTGGCGCCGAGCGCCGCGAGGTCGACCTCGGAAAGGCCCGAGAAGATATCGATGCCCCGCAGGACCCCGCCGTCGGCATCGCGGCAATCCTTGGCCTTCATCGGGCGTCCTCCGGGAACAGGATGAGGGAACCCCCGCGCGATCGGGCGGTCAGGGGGAGACCCGCGGAAACCTTGATCATGGCCTCGGCGTCGGGACCGTGCTCGGGATAGAGGGCGATACCCAGGCTCACGCTGAGCCGAAGGTCGGGGTCCCCGGTATGGGCCGATAGGTCGAGACCGGAGAGGAGGCTTTGGATCCCGCGCGCGGCCTCGAGAGCGGCCGCCCTGTCCTTGCCCGGATACAGGACCGCGAGCTCGTTTCCCATGTAACGGACCGCCGTCCCTTCCTTTCGCACCGCGCGCTCGAGGGCGCCGGCCATCAGGACGAGGACCGAGTCGCCGGCCTCGTGCCCGAAGCGGTCGTTGATCTCCTTGAAGTTGTCGGGCTTCAGCATGACGAGCGCCATCGGCCCCGTCAGCGATTTGGGCAGGTTTTCCTCGAGATAGGCCTTGTTGAGGAGACCAGTGAGCTTGTCCCCGTAGACCTGGCGCCTGAGCTCGCGCACCCAGGGCGAATTCTCCTTGACCAGGGCGTTGGACTTGCGCGTTCGCCCCGCCACGACGAGGAGGAAGGAGCGAAGGATGCGCGCCGCCAGCTCGGGCCTCTCGGAAAGGGCCACCCTCAGGCTCGCGCCGCCGGAAGGGAAGGCGAGGAGGATCGTCGGAAGCTCGGCGCGGGCTCCGGCGTTGCGCCTGGCGCCGGTAAGGAGCTCCAATTCCCCGAAGGAATCGCCCGCGACGAACTCGGCCAGCACCGAGCCGTCCTCCGGCGAGAGGATGACTACCGAGCCCGAGGCGACGATATAGAGCCTGTCGCTCGAGTCCTCGGCGTTGAAGATGGCCTGCCCTTTATCGATCGAGAGGAACTCGGACTTTTTCGCCAGGAAGTCCAGCTCCTTCCTGTCGAAAGTCGAAAAGAGCGGGGCGGAGACGAGGACGTCGGCCGCGCGAGGAAGCGGGGCCTCGGCCCGGCCTTGATCGACTTTTTTTTCCACGGAGCGATTGTAGCACGGATATCGCCCGCGGGCACCATAGACGATGAGCGAACGAAACCGGAGACTTGACAGACATCTTGGAAAGACCCAAACTATCTCTATGCCATCGATGGCACAACCAGGACAACTCACCATCAAGGATATCGCGCGCGAAGCCGAGTGCTCCATCCGTACGGTCTCGCGCGTCCTCAACGACGCCAGCAACGTGAAGGAGGAGACCCGCGCCCGCGTGCTCGCGATTACCCGGAACCTGAACTACTCGCCCGATCCCCAGGCCCAATCCCTCAAGACCAAGCGCAAGCGCACGATAGGCGTCATCGTCAACACCGTCGCGAGCGACGTTAACCGGCAAAGGATCGAGACCTTGGCCCGGCTCTTCAATACCGCGGGCTACGCCATCCTGATAAGCTACGCCGACGACCTCGCGGTCGAAGAGGAGATCCTGCGGCGCTTCGCCGCGCGTACCGACGCCCTGGTGGTGTTCACGAACCTCCAGGCTCCTCGCTCAGCAGTCCTCGACGATTTCGCCCGGCGCGGCTTTCCCTTCATCCTCGTGGATCCGCCGGTCCAGGGTCCCTACCCCACGGTCGGGATCGATCGCGCTGCGGGCTACCGCGAGGCGGTCCGGTATCTCCTTTCGCGAGGCCGTCGAGCCATTGCCCTCGTCGTCGAGGAATTCCGCGTCGCGAGCAGGCTCGAAGGCTATCGCGCCGGTCTCGCCGACGCGGGTCTCCCCTTCGACGAGAGTCTCGTCATCCCTTCGGAGAAGGGCTTCCGCGGCGGGCTCGGGGCGGCAGGCAAGCTCCTGGCCCTCCACAAGACGCGCGGGGTGGATGCCGCGCTCTGCCACAACGACAAAGTCGCGACGGGGATCCTCTCGTTCCTGGAGAGCGAAGGCGCGAGGATACCCGAGGAGATCGCCCTCGTCGGCTTCGACGACGACGATTACTCGGCCTATCTCCGCCCTCCGCTCACCACCATCTCGCAGGGCGGATCCGAGGTCGGCGTCCACATCTACGAGCAGCTCTTCAATCGGCTCGAGCTGGGGATTCCGATGGCCAGCAGGACCTTCCGCACCATTCTGGTGTCGAGGCGCTCGGCCTGAGGGCCGGGCAGGAGGAAGGAAGTGGAAATAATCAGAGGCGGCGCCTCTCCCCTTTCGCGGGAAGAAGCCTTCGCGGTCTTCGAGGAGGGCCTAGCCCACGAAAACGTGGCGGGCAAGTCCGTCCTCTTCATCATCCCCGACTCGACCAGATCCTTCCCCTCCAATCTCGTCTTTACGTCGATCCACAAGCTCCTCTCCGGCAAGGCCCGCAAGCTCGACTTCCTCATCGCCCTCGGAACCCATCGCCCGATGAGCCACGAGGCCATATGCGGCATGCTCGGCCTCTCCGCGGAGGAGATGAAGGGCGCCTACGCCGACTCCCGAGTGATCAACCACAGCTGGGACGAGCCCTCCTCGCTCAGGACGATAGGCGTCATCGGCAAGGAGCGCATCTCCGAGCTCACCGGCGGCCGCTTCTCGATGGAGGTGCCCGTCGCCGTCAACAAGCTCCTCTTCGACTACGACCGGATCCTCATCGTCGGACCGGTCTTCCCGCACGAGGTCGTGGGCTTCTCGGGCGGCCACAAGTACATCTTCCCCGGCGTCGGGGCTGCCGAGTTCATCAATTTCTTCCATTGGTTCGCCGCGGTGATCACGAACCCCAAGATCATCGGCAACAAGGATACGCCGGTACGAGCCCTCATCGAGGAGGCGGCTTCGATGCTGCCCTTCGAGACCGGGGCCTTCTGCCTCTCGGTGCTCGGGCGGGAGCTGATGGGCGTCGCCTACTCCGACTCGACCTATCGCGCCTGGGAGGCGGCCTGCGAGCTCTCGAAGAAGCTGCACATAGTCTATTGCGACGCGCCCTACCGATCGGTCCTGGCCTGCGCCCCGAGAATGTACGACGACCTCTGGACGGGCGGGAAGTGCGCCTATAAGACCGAGAGCGCGATCGCCGACGGCGGCGAGCTCGTCATCTACGCCCCCCACATCACCGAGGTATCCTACACGCACGGCAAGGTCCTCGACGCGATCGGCTATCACACGCGGGACTACTTCCTCGCGCGCTGGGAGGAGTACAAGGACTATCCCTGGGGCGTCATCGCCCACTCGACGCACGTCAAGGGAATCGGCTCCTACGAGGGCGGGGTAGAGAAGCCCCGCATCAGCGTGAAGCTGGCCACGGGGATCCCCCGCGAGCGCTGCGAGAGGATCAACCTGGAATTCGTGGATTATCGAAGCATCTCGAAGGCCGAGTGGCAGGGGGTTCCGGATCGCCTCTACCTGGACCACGCCGGCGAGATGCTCTATCGGCTCAAGGATCCGCCCGAATGGCAAAGGAGCCAAGCATGAGTCAGGCAGACGTAGGCCTAATCGGCCTCGCCGTAATGGGCGAGAACCTCGTCCTCAACATGGAGAGCAAGGGATTCACCGTCGCCGTGTACAACCGCACCGTTTCCAAGGTCGACGAATTCGCCTTCGGGCGGGGCGCGGGCAGGAAGATAGTCCCCTGCCACTCCATCGACAAGCTGGCGCAGTCCTTAAAGACCCCGCGCAAGGTGATGATCATGGTGAAGGCGGGCCAGGCGGTCGACGACACCATCGAGCAGCTCCTGCCCCTGCTCACCCAGGGCGACGTCATCATCGACGGCGGCAACTCCAACTACGAGGACACTATCAGGCGAGCCAACTACGTCGAGTCGAGGGGACTCCTCTATATAGGCACCGGCGTCTCCGGCGGCGAGGAGGGAGCCCTGCTCGGCCCTTCCATCATGCCGGGCGGCTCCCCCAAGGCCTGGCCGATCGTCAAGCCGATCCTCCAGGCGATCGCCGCCAAGGTCGACGGCTCGCCCTGCTGCGACTGGGTCGGCGACAACGGGGCCGGGCATTTCGTGAAGATGGTGCACAACGGTATCGAGTACGGGGACATGCAGATCATCTGCGAGGTGTACCAGATAATGCGGGACGTCCTGGGCATGACGAGCGACGAGATGAGCGAAACCTTCGCCGAGTGGAACCGGGGCGACCTCGAATCCTATCTCGTCGAGATAACCAGTGATATCCTCGCCTACAAGGACGCGGACGGCTCGCCCCTCGTCGACAAGATCCTCGACACGGCGGGCCAGAAGGGCACCGGCAAGTGGACTGGCATCGTCGCCCTCAACCAGAGCGTCGCCCTGACCCTCATCGCCGAGGCGGTCTTCGCGCGCTGCCTCTCCGCCGCCAAGGACGAGCGCGTCGCCGCCAGCAAGGTCTTCGCCGCCCCGGGAGGAGTCCCGGTCGGAGAAGGAAGAAGCGAGCTCCTCGCCGGGCTGCGGTATGCGCTTTATGCGTCCAAGGTAGTTTCCTACGCCCAAGGATTCCTCCTCCTGCGCGCGGCCGCCGCCGAGTACGGCTGGAAGCTCAACTACGGCGGCATCGCCCTCATGTGGAGGGGAGGCTGCATCATCCGCTCGGCATTCCTCGGCAGGATCAAGGAAGCCTTCGACGCCGACCCCTCGCTCTCCAACCTCCTCCTCGCGCCCTTCTTCCGCGACAAGATCGCCACGGCCGAGAAAGGCTGGCGCGGCGTCGTCGCCGCCGCGGTCCTGAACGGCATCCCCGTGCCCGCCCTATCCGCCGGTTTGAGCTACTTCGACGGCTTCCGGAGCGAGCGCCTGCCGGCCAACCTCCTGCAGGCCCAGCGCGATTATTTCGGCGCCCATACCTACGAGCGCGTCGACGAGCCTCGCGGCAAGTTCTTCCACACCAACTGGACGGGTCGGGGAGGCTCGACGAGCGCCTCGACCTACTCTGCCTAACAGGGTGTTGAAAAAGGCTACGGAGCCTTTTTCAACACTACCTTGATTCCTGCGATTGCGCGGGAAAGCGCCAGCTTTTCGAGCAATCGCAAGGCAGGTTGTTGAAATGCTTCGAGTATTTCAACAACCTGCCAAAGCTTCGTCGACTGAGGAGAAAGCATGTCCGCATTGACGATTCCGCCCGCGGTGGGCGCAAAACACGATTTCCTCGCCCTCGGCGCCCTCGTCACGCGGCTCGATCCCGGGATCGTCCCCTTCTCGATGGCCGATCGCTACCAGCTCCACGTCTCAGGCGGCGAGTACAACGTCGCCGCCAACCTCGCCCGCTGTTTCGGGATGAGGACGGCCATCGCCAGCGCCATGGTCGACAGGCTGCCCGTCGCGCTGAAGGTTCAGAACGCGGTCCGCGAAGCCGGCGTCGAGGCCTACTACGCGCGCTTCGAGCACGACGGAGTGCGGGGACCCAATATTGCCCAGGTCTGGAGCGACCGCGGAAAGGGCGTTCGCGCGCCCGTCGTATTCTATAACCGGGCGAACGAGGCGGCCGCCCTCCTCGGGCCGGGCAGCTTCGACTGGGACGAGATCTTTGGCCCTGGCTCGCGCCAGGACTCGCGCCAGGGCCCGGGCGTCCGGTGGTTCCATTCGGGCGGCATCTTCTCGGCCCTCTCCCCCACCACTCCCGAGCTCGTCATCGAGGCGATGAGGGCGGCGAAGAAGGCCGGGGCTGTGACCTCCTTCGATCTCAACTACCGAGCCAAGCTCTGGGCCGTCGCCAGCGGAGCTGGCGTCGCCAGCGGAGCTGGCGTCGGCAGCATGGCTGGCGGCGTCGACGAAGCCGGCGGCGCGGGGGGCAAAGCCGGCGAGGCCGGAGCTGCAGGCGCGACAACCGCAGCCAAAGACGCCCCCGCCAAGGCCCAAGCCGTCCTCTGCCGCATCGCGCAGCTGACCGACGTCCTCGTCGGCAACGAGGAGGACCTCCAGCTCGGCCTCGGCCTAGCGGGGCCGAGCGTCGAGCCCGCGGCGACATCGGGCGGGACCTCCACCGTCGGGCCCGGCGCGATCCCGTCCAAACTCGACCCGACCGCCTTCCTCGGCATGATGGCCGAAGTGAAGAATAGATTCCCCAACATTAAGGCCGTGGCGACCACACTCCGCGAAGTGCATTCGACCGACCGCCACGACTGGAGCGCCGTGCTTTGGCTCGACGGCCGAAGCTACGTCGCCCCGACCTGCCGGCTCGACGTCTACGACCGCGTCGGCGGCGGCGACGGTTTCGCGGCCGGCCTCTTCTACGGCCTCATGAGCGGGCGCTCGCCGGCCGAGTCCCTCGCCCTCGGCTGGGCCCACGGCGCCCTCCTCACTACCTTTCCGGGAGACACCACAATGGCCACGCTCGATCAAGTCGAGGCTTTCGCCCAAGGCGGCTCGGCGAGGATTCAAAGATGAAGCCGAGCAGAGCCGCCTATGACTCGGCGAGGATTCAGCGCTAATCCTTCTCGATGCTTGTCGCCGAACCACCTACGCGCTATATTGAACCATGGAGGCGAACCATGAGCTCATTGACTATCCATTCCATAGACGTCGTTCTCGATGACCGCCTGACGGAAGAAGCCCGGAAAAACAAGAAAAGCAAAAACCAATTAATCAAGGAAATCCTGGCCCGTTCCCTCGGCATGACGGAGGGGGGACTCTACAGCGACGATTATCGCGAGTTTTGCGGAGTCTGGACCACGGCCGAGCATCAAGCCTTCGAGGCGTCTCAGACGGGAAATGCCTCTATCGATACCGAGGATTGGCCTTCGTGAACCGTGTTCTGCTCGATACCAACGCCTATACCGCCCTGATGGCGGGCGATGTACGCGTAGCCGTCGAGCTGGCCCATGGCGATGCCGTTCTGCTTTCCCCGATAGTCGTCGGCGAGCTCTATGACGGATTCATGAATGGGGAGCGAAATCGAGAGAATCGGGCCATTCTCTCGAAATTTCGGGAAAAGCCCCGCACAATCTGCGTGCCGATTACCGATACGACGGCGGATTGGTTCGCCGAGATCAAACGCATGCTCAGGAAGAAAGGTCGCCCCATCCCGATAAACGATGTATGGATCGCCGCGAGCTGCATGGAGCACGGCGCCCGCCTCATAACCTTCGACACGCATTTCTCCGAAATCGATGGCCTCCTTCGCTGGGAAGCCTAGGCCTTCCTTAGCCTTAGCCTTAGCCTTAGCCCCCAAAATATTACCAGCATTGTCGGAATTAATTCCTTCAGTTGAAAACGGAGGAATTTACCACTGGTCGCGGAGGAATTTATCAGTGGTCGCGGCCGATTTTACCAGTGGTCGCGGAGGATTTTATCAGTGGTCCCGGCCGACTTTACCAGTGAAGAATTCCTCTTCCGCAACTGGAGCCGCTTTAGGCGGCCAGGCAAGCGCCTGATTGATAAAAACCGGCACTTGTCTGGTTCCCGAGCTCAAGTAAAAAGCTTCTTCGCGAGCGGAACGGCTTCTGAGAGGACCAATGCTTCGGGGAGATCGACTTCGAATCCTTACTGACCCGGCAAAATCAAGAGGAAGGCCCAACCGAGGACATAGCGCGGGACTTCCCCATGCTCGCTTGGTCCCGATACTCTTTGGGGGTTAAATCCGACCATTTCTTGAAGGCTTTGCGGAAGGCGCTCGTGTCGGAAAAACCGAGCATATAGGCAATATCTTCGATCGATTGGTTTTCCCGGAGGTATTTCTTGGCTAGTCGCTGGCGGGTATCGTTGAGGAGATCGCTGAAGTTCTGGCCCTCTTCCTTTAAATAGACCTGGAGTGTACGCACGCTCATCGACATCTCGCTCGCGATGGCGCGAATGGATGGCGATGCCTCGTCCAGGTGCGCCAGGATGCGCTCGACGACTTGGCGGGCGACCTTGCGGAGCTCATCGAGGTCAGCCAGGTATTCCCGGGCCTAGCCTTCGAAATACTCTCGAAGCTGAGGATTCGGGCACAGAACGGGAATCTTGATGATACGGGTTTCCAGGGTCATGCTGCTCTGCTTCCCATCGAAATAAACGGGCCGGCATGCTATCATCCGGCCCGGTCGGAGTCGATTCTTTGCGCTTTTCGACATGATTGCTGCGCTATCGGACATGTACGGGCCGACGGGACGGTAGTACACTGAAAGCCTAGGATCGGCTCGGCTGGAGCCGATATGGAGACAGACCGGGAAAGGGGAGAGATCATGCGGCTTCTTCGAACGATTTTCTTAGTTCTAGCGTGCGGGCTATTAATCGCGGGATGCACCACCTTCAAGGCCTCGGGGCTCGCGGTTATTCCCGCCGGCGGCAACTATACGATCGTCGGCGATTTCCACACCGAAGTCTGGATCAATGAATTCCTGGGCGCTTCAGCCGGCCCAAAGCTCTTCAACATTACGGCCGATGCGACCGACAGCCCGATTTGGGCGGCGATCGATGAGCAGGTACGGCAACGCGGAGGAATAGGAGCGATCAATATCGCGATAGAGCATAAGGCTTCGTTCGCCAATCTGCTGCTCAATGCGCTCACCAGCGGACTCTATGCCCCGAGTATCGTGCGGATATCGGGAACGGTAATAAAATAGCGAACGTATTCTTCGAGGCCAGCGATCTATGCTATTACGACGATAGCGGCGCGCCGGCGGCTATGGATTCTAGTGCTCCGCCTTGCCCGCGATGAGATACATCCCGGCCACTATGACCAGCGTGCCTCCGATCATGCCGGCCGTAATGCGCTCCCCCAAAAGCAGGGCTCCCCAAACGAAGCCGAAGACGGGCATCAAGAAGGTTACCATGAGGGCCTTCGTCGGTCCGGCCGAGGCCACGAGCCGATAGTAGATGAGATAGGCGATAGCGCTGCAGAAGAGGGCGAACGCGAGGACGGAAGCGACGATGCCCATCGTTATCCTACCCGGCGGAGGCGCGAGCCATAAGGCAGGCAGCAAGAGCAGGCCGAGGATGAGCTGGCTTCCGGCGGCAACCGCCTTCGGCTCGATAGCATTCGACCATTTCTTGATATAGACGCCAGCGAGGCCATAGAATGCGGTCGCCGCTATGCAGGCCGCGATCGCGAGGAGCGTAGTCCCGGTAGCCGCCTCGCCGCTCAAGCCGCTGACCAGCCCCACTCCCGCGAGGCCGAGGACGATTCCCAGGACCTTCCTTCTGGTCAGCCGCTCCTTCAGGAAGAAGGCGGAGAAGACGGCGCCGAACATCGGCGACAGGGCGTTCAGGATCACCTCGACCGACGAGGCGATGGACAGGGAGGCGAAGGAAAAGAGGACGAAGGGTATGGCCGAATTGAGCAGGCCGATGATCAGGTACTGCCGCCACCGCTCTCGCAAGCGCAGGCGAGAGCGGGAAAGTAGGGAAAAGACGCACAGCGCCGCGCCCGCGATCAGCAGCCGCATCCCAACGGTGACGAAGGGCCCGAGAACGGGCGTAAGGTATCGATAGAACATGAAGGCGCTACCCCAGATCGCCGAGAGAAGGGTCAGGAGAGCTACGTCGATCGAGCTGATGGGAACCTCCTCGCAGATGGGGAGAGGATATGCTTCCCCGAGGAAGCCGGTCCACCGAAAAAACGACAAGTAATCGCCATTCTCGAATCGTATCCGAGACCGTCTTAATGATTGGATTAAGCGCTTCTTAATGCCGGTCGCGCGAAGCTTAATGTATTTCAGCTAGTCGCCATGAGAGCCGTAGGATTATCTTTGTCGCCTAGAGGGTACATGGAGGCGAAACGATGCGACGGGTCCTCGTGCTCGGCGACGAGCTTCAGAGCAGGAATTTCCTCAAGATCAGTCTTGAGAGGAACGGCTACGATGTCCATGCCGCGGCGACGAGCGACGAAGGACTGCGTTCCCTGAGGATGTTCGGTCCGGATATAGTCCTTCTCGAGCTGAAGCCGCGCGATCCCGAAGGCTCCAGGATACTCGCCGATTTAAAGTCGAAGTCGTCCATACCGGTCCTCGTCCTTTCCGTCGCGGGCTTCGAGAGCGACGCCGCGGCTCTCTTGAACGCGGGAGCGGACGATTACATGGCCATACCCTTCGACGTGGAGGAGCTTCTCGCGCGAATGAACGTGGCGCTGCGCCGAACCCTACCCGCGTTCAAGGATCAGGTGATAGCCTGCGGGGATCTCACGGTGGATCTCGGCGGCCGCTCCGTATCCATGGAGGACCGCGAGGTCGACCTCACTTCCGCGGAATTCGAAATCCTAGCCTACCTGGTCCGGAACAGAGGAGAGGGCGTCACGTTGGCGAAAATGCTGGCGGAGCTCTGGGGCCCCCTCGCGGCCGTAGAGCGTGGAAGCCTGCACGACCACATCGCGTCGCTCAGGCGAAAGATCGAACGCGATTCCTTGCGACCGGATTTCCTCCTCTCCGAGCCCGGTATCGGGTATCTCTTTTCCTGCTCGGCATAGCGGGGGCGGGCGGCCTGGGCTAATTAAAGCAAGGGTGGGCGTCCCCTCGACGTCGCGCGCCTCCCGACTCGCGGCGCCGGCGCGCCCTTAGACGTTGTCCGCGAGGTATCCGCCGTCGATGGGGATGGTGACCCCCGTCACGAAGCCGCTCGCGGCCGCGCTCGCCAGGAAGATGACGGCGCCTCGCAGCTCGGACTTGTCGCCGAATCGGCCATAGGGCGTACGCGCGACGATGGACTTGCCGCGCGCCGTGAGCTCGCCCGTCTTCTCGTCGAAGAGAAGGGCCCTGTTCTGGTTGCCGACGAAGAACCCGGGGGCGATGCCGTTGACGCGGATCCCATGGGGCGCGAGCTCCTTGGCGAGGGCTTCGGTCAGGTTGAGGACGGCGGCCTTGGCCGCGTCGTAGGCCCAGACGCCGGAGAGGGGCTTGTAGCTCGACATCGAGGACATGTTGACGATCGAGCCCTTGATCCCGGCGGCGATCCAGTAGCGCGCGAAGGCCCGGGTCGGGGTTACGAGTCCCGCCATCAGGTTGAGATCGACGATTTCCATGAAGAGCTTCTCGTCGACCTCCACGAAGGGGGCCTTGCCCTGATTGCCTCCGACGCCGTTGACGAGGACGTCGGGAGGGCCGATGAGCCCTTCCGTCTCGCGTATCGCGGCCTCGCAGGCGGCCGAGTCCGCCGTGTCGACGGTAAGGGCCTCGACGCGGCCCGCGCCTGCGTCGCGATCGCCGTCGGCGACGCGACCACTGTCGGCGACGGCCGCCCTGACGGCGGCCGCGGCCTCCCGCATCGGATGGTTGGTCCCGCGGCCCCATAGGCAGACGTCCGCGCCCGCCTTGGCCAGCCCTATGGCCAGCTCGGCGGGTATGCCTCCCGCCCCTCCCGTGACGACCGCCCGCCTGAGCTTGAGCGAGAACATTTCCTCGAGATACGTCATCGGACCCTCCGTCAGATCGAGAAGAGCGGCGCCAGGTGCCGCTCCCAGAGATTGGCAGTGACGTTGCGCGACACCGACGCCTCGTGCCTATCGAGGGCATCGAGATAGCGGCTCCCCATCCTGGCGGCGACCCTGAAGCCCACGTGGACGAGCTGACGCATGCCGGGGTCGAAGCGGGGCTCGGACTCGACGTGCCGAAGGGCGGCCGCGAGCGCGGGGCCGTCCCAGGCGTCCACTGCCGAAGGCGCGGGCAGCTTGTCCCTGTCGATGTCCACGACGGCGGCGTAGGGCGCCACGACCTCGTCGAAGCTCTCGTAGGCGGCCCGATAGACTTCCTTGGCCATCGCGAGCCCGTCGCCGCCCGCCTCCGCGAGACCGACGATCTCCTCGAGCCAGGTGGTGCCGGCCGTCTTGAGGTGGAGGCCCGCGTCCTCGCGACGAACTATCTCGCCGATGCCGCGATAGAGGCTGAACTTGTCGCTGCCCGAATGGACCGAGAGCTTGAGGCTCGAGGGCAGGCCGAGGGCGGAGGAGGCCCACTTCGCGACGCGGACGTCGGCCTCGAACTCCCTGAGGAAGGCCGCAACGTTCCCGACGTAGTCGACGCCCTTGTTGAAGCGGCCCGAGAACTTGGGCGCGATCGTCTGCACGGGCAGGTCCTCGTCGGCGAGGGCGGCGAGGATGACGGCGAGCTCGGCCGGGCTCTGCGGCGTCTCGGTCTCGTCCATCGAGACCTCGGTCACGAAGTCGTCGTCGTCGGACATGTCCAGGCCCCGGAGCTCCCGAACGCGTCGGTAGGTCTTGGCCGCCTCGTTCACGGCGAGGAGATAGCGCGCCGCGGCGGCCCGCATCGCCGGCAGGTCGAGGCTCGCGGGGAGCCCGGGCGAGGAGGGAAGGTCGGCGTGCAGCTTCAGGAAGGCCTCGACAGCTTCGGAGTCGGCGTCCTTGCCGATGAAGTCGGCGACGTCGAGGGTGAAGAAATCGCAGTGCGGCGCGAAAGCCTCCACCGTGGCTAGGCCGACGTGGTCGGCGTCGACGTAATAGGGGCCCGTCCAGCCGCTCTCGCGTATCGCGCGATCGGCGGCGGCGCGCTGGTCGGCCGGCCCCGTCCCGATGAGCTTGTGCTCCCGGTTGCTTTTATTCCATACGATGGCGGCCTCCGCTCCCCTATCTCGGGCCTTCTTGAAGGCGGCTATCTGCGCGAGGCCCTCGCGACCGAAGCGGTCCCCCGTACCTATCGAGAATCGTTCGATGATTTTCATCGGCCGATTCTAGCATCTTCGCCCTCTCCTTGCGAGTCGGCCGGACAAGGTGCTACTGTTGGGCGGGACCGGGACGCAGCGGGAGGCATGGCATGGGCGGGAATCCTGTAATCGATATGCTGGGGAGGCGCTTGAGGCTCGGAGTGGTCGGAGGCGGCCCCGGCTCCTTCATAGGCGGCACCCACCGACAGGCGGCGAGGCTCGACGATCGCTGGGAAATCGTCGCCGGCGCCCTGTCCTCCGACCCGGAAAAGTCCAGGTCCCAGGGAAGGGAAATCGGCCTTTCTCCCGAGCGCAGCTACGCTTCGGCCCCCGAGATGCTCGAGGCGGAGCGCGGCCGGGCGGATCGGATCGATGCCGTGGCGATCATGACGCCCAACGACAGCCACTTCAGCTACGCCAGCCTGGCCCTGCGCGCGGGCTTCGACGTCATTTGCGACAAGCCCATGACCAACACCCTCGAAGAGGCCGAAGCCCTGCTGCGCCTGGTCCTCGAAACCGGAAGGATCTTTTGCCTCACCCACAACTACACGGGCTATCCGATGGTGCGCCAGGCCAAGGCCATGATCGAGGCGGGCAGGCTCGGGGTCATCCGCCTCGTCCAGGTCGAGTACGTCCAGGGGGGGAAAGCGAAAGAAGACGATCCGCCGCCCGGACCCGGCCAGCCCTGGCGCTTCGACCCGGTTCGCGGCGGTCCTTCCCTCGTCCTCGGGGACATAGGAACGCACGCCCACAATCTCCTCCGCTTCGTCACGGGACTGGAAATCGAGGAACTGGCGGCCGAGGTCGGGACTGTCGTCCCCGGAAGGCGCGTCCACGATTTCGCGGGTGCCCTCCTCCACCTCCAGGGCGGGGCGCGCGGCAGCTTCTGGGTCACGCAGGCCGCCGCGGGAGTGGAAAACAGCCTCGGCATCCGCGTCAGCGGGACCCTGGGCAGCCTCGAGTGGATGCAGGAAGTACCGCAAGTCCTTCATTTCAAGCCCCTGGACGCTCCTGCCCAGGTCCTTAGCCCCAATGGCCCGGACAGCTTCCCGCTGGCGATTCGCTCGGCCAGGCTCGTCAAAGGCCATCCCGAGGGCTTCCCCGGCGCCTTCGCCACCATATATTCCGATGCCGCCGAAGCGATAGCCGCCCGCATCGCCGGACTCGAGCCCGATCCCCTGGCCCTGTACTTCCCCGACGCGGGCGACGGTCTGGCCGGGCTGCGCTTCGTCAGCGCCATGATGGAGTCGAGCAGGAAGGGCGGGGCCTGGACGAAGCCCGAGCGAGGTTGACCGGTCCGTCTCGACGCGCCTCTTCTCCGCTTCCGAAAAGCGCCACGCTCGGGCGCGCGCCGGCTGCGGGCGAGGCGCGCGAAGCGGGGCTGATCGTGATCGGAGGCGGGCCCGCCGGTTTGTTCCTGGCGGCGCGGGCCGCGGCCCTCCATCCCGCGCTGCGCGATGAGGGAATATTGATCCTCGAGAAGATGCCCCGACCCGGTCGGAAGCTCCTGGTCTCGGGCTCGGGTCGCTGCAACGTCACCCACGAAGGGCCCATCGAGGACTTCCTCGGCCGATACGGGGGCAAAGGCCGATTCCTCAAGAAGGCGCTCTACGCCTTTACCAACGAAAGCCTAGCGTCGTGGCTGGGCGAGCGCGGGGTCGAGCTCGTGGCCGAGGCGGGAGGCAAGCTCTTCCCCGCGTCCGGGAAGTCCGCGGACATAGTGCGGGTCCTCCTCGACGAATGCGGTCGACAGGGCGTATCGATAGCGACCGGCGCGAGGGCGGACTCCGTCCGTCTGGACGACGGAGTCTTCGCGGTCGAGGCGGCCGAGGCCCCCGGCGGCTCGACGAGTTATCGCGGCCCTCGTCTCGCGATCGCCGCCGGAGGATGCTCCTATCCCGGCACCGGCAGTTCGGGCGAGGGTTACGCCCTGGCCCGCGGCCTGGGCCATTCCATCGTCGCGCCCAGGCCGGCCTTGACGCCCGTCGCGCTTCGCGATCCTGTTCTTTGCGCCCTGGCTGGCCTGAGCTTCGAAAACCTAGGCTTCTCGCTGCGCCGCGGGGGCAAGAGGATCGGGCGATTCCGCGGAGACGTCCTCGTCACTCACAGGGGGCTTTCCGGACCCGGAATACTCGACTCCTCTCGCGGCCTGGAGAGCGGCGACATCCTCGAGCTCGACTTCGCGGGCCTCGGCTTCGAAGCCTTTCGAGCCGGATTCGCCTCATGCGTTGCCGGATCGCCCCGATCCCTCGTGAGGACCGTCTTGTCGGAACCGGGCCTTCCCGAGACGGGACTGCCCAGGCGCCTGGCCGAGCTCGTCTGCGCCCTTGCCGGCCTTTCGCCCGAAACGCGCTGCTCCGACCTCAAGCGGGATGCGCGGGACGCGATAGCCCGCATGGCGACGGAGTTTCCCGCCGAGATCGCCGGGCTCGGAGGCTTCGACGAGGCGATGGCGACGGCGGGCGGCATAAGCCTGGACGAGGTCGATCCCGGCACGATGGGATCGCGCCTCGTCCGAGGCCTCTGCTTCGCGGGAGAGGTGCTGGACTACGACGGCGACACGGGCGGCTTCAATCTGCAGGCCGCCTTCTCGACCGCCGACGCCGCGGCGCGGTCGATCGCTTCTGCCCGCTAAAGGCCCATCCGCGCGAGCTCGGCGACCAGGTCGGCGAAGAAGGAAGGCGCGTCGAAGATCCGAGCCACGGGAAATCTCCTTAAGTCGTGGATCTCGTCGTGGGAGATCGACAGGCCCTCGTCGGCCCCGACCAGGCCCCGGAAATCGCCCCAGCGCGCCGAGGCGACGGAGACGAAGCCGTCGTTGTCGCCCTCGCGCGCGTAGAGGAGTCTCTGGAGGGCGGCATAGGGCCTGACGCGGTAGCGGCCGTCGATCGTAGACGCGTAGCTCCTATAATAGACTCGGGGATCGTCGGGATTGGCCTCGTTGAAGGCCGAGCAGGCCGCGGGACTGAGCTCCCGCATCGCCTCGTAGGCCTCCGAATCGCTTTGCTTCCTGAGGCCGCGCGACAGGAGGTCGATGATCCTGCCGACCCTGCGGCTCGCGCGGGGGTGCCGCTCGAGGAAGAAATCGGCGAGCGCGCTCCCTCGATGCGGGGTGCTCACGGTCACCAGGCTGGCCACTCTGTCCCCGCGCCCGAGGCTCGAGACGTAGTAGCGCGCGTCGAGGCCTCCCATGGAATGGGCGATTACGTTGACCTTGTCGATTCCGGTCGACTCGACTATCTCCTCGATCCGTCGCTCCATCTGGATGGCGCTTCCTTCTATCGTAGCGAAGCCCCCGTTCCCGGCGAAGAAGACCGCCACCCCCTCGGCCTTCAGGCGCGCGGGAATTCCCCCCCAATAGGGGAGCCTCCCCTCCTCGCGGCCGACGAGGCCGTGCACGAGGATCACTGGATGCCTGGTCGCGCGCTTTCCGGATATGGCCATAGCGACCGATTATACTATGCCTCCGCCCCATTCCTCGATCTTCTCCATGAATAAGGGATATAATCCCGCGACCGAGGAGGAAGAGGACATGGAAAGGCTGATCATTCCCAATACGGAGCTGCGGGTCTCCCGTCTCGCGGCCGGTTGCATGGGCTTGGGCGGAGGATGGGGCAAGGGCGTCGCATTGACCAAGGAACTTGAAAGGCAGGCTTCGGAGTTCCTCGACTCGGCCCTGTCCCTGGGCATCGACTTCTTCGACCACGCCAACATCTACGCGGTCGGCAGGGCCGAGGAAGTCTTCGGGCGCGCGATGCGCGCGCGACCGGGCCTTCGCGAGAAGATCGTCCTGCAGTCCAAATGCGGGATCAGGTGGGCCGACGACCCTCCCGGGGCTCCCCAGCGCTACGACTTCGGCTACGAGAGCATCGTGACGGGCGTCGACGCCATTTTGAAGCGCCTCGGGACCGACTACCTCGACATCCTCCTCCTCCATAGGCCCGACATACTATGGGAGGGCGAGGAGATCGCCAGGGCATTCGCCGAGGTCAAGGCCGCGGGGAAGGTCCGCTATTTCGGCGTTTCCAACCAGAACCGCGGGATGATGGAGTACCTGCAGAGCTTCCTGCCCGACCCTCTCGTGGCCAACCAGCTCCAGATGAGCCTCCTCCACCACGGCTTCGCGGAGATGGGCATCTCCTTCAACCAGGCATCGCCCGGCTACCCCGACGGATGGGAAGGCGTGATCGAGTACTGCCGCCTGAAGGGAGTCGGCTTGCAGGCCTGGAGCCCCCTCGATCGCGGCGCTCTGACGGGCGCCCTTGCCGGCGGGGAGCTCGCCGAGCAACCCGAGGCGGTCAGGGCGACGGCCGCCCTCGTCGCTCGCTACGCAACGGATCGCGGCGTCCCCGCGGAGGCGATAGCCCTCGCCTGGCTCCTCAGGCATCCGGCGAAGATCGTGCCCGTGCTGGGTACGACGAGACCCGAGCGCCTCGCCGCCTGCGCCCAATCCCTCGAGGTCAGCCTCTCCCGCGAGGAGTGGTACAGGCTCTTCGAGACGGCGCGGGGAAAGCCGATGCCGTAATAAAGCCTTAGCCGGGCCGCCGCGGTTGTCGGCGCGATGGAATCGGCGTCGGCGCATGGCGCGGCGACTTGTTCTTGCAGGAGTTTGCCCGCGCTTTTTATAAGATCAGTCTAATATCGACTTTTGCAAAAACCTAACCTGACTTTTTTGATTATATTGACTGATAATTGCCGCGACCGCTCCTTTGTCTGTCAACAATTCGGGGGAGGGGATATGGAAACTGCGGATTTCATCGGTCGAATATACGAGAGCATCGGGGATGCTGCCGCCCTGGCGGAAACCGTGAAGGGGATAGTACAAATTTCACGGAGTCGGGGCGCGCAATTTGGCCTTCTGGATCGGGCCGGAACATGGATCCAAGCCAACGTTGTGGGCTTCGATCCCGCCGCCTTGGAGCTATACTTGAAAAATTATGCGAGCGAGGATCCTCGCGTTCCTTACTTCCTTCAATCGACTGGGCAATTCATCTTTTGCCGGCAAGCGATACGCGATCCCGCGACATTCGAACGCTCCGCTCTGGTCAATGAGTTCTTAAACAGGAATGAGGCTCGATTCGCCATGTTCGTGGGGTTCCCTGTCGGGCCTAACCACGCCGTGTCGCTTAGCTTGATGCGTAGCCGGCTGGATGGGCAATATGACGAATATGAAGCCAGGCGAGTCGCCCCGCTGCTACCGCATATCAAGCGCGCCCTGAGTCTCCATATTCGCATCGGGAATTTAGAGTCTCGTTTGACCTCCCTGGACGCTCTGGTAGATCGCCTAGCCGCGCCGGTATTGTTGATCGAAAGGACCGGCGCATTGCTTTATGCCAATTCCGCGGGCCAACAGGCGCTGCGTGAGGCTAAGCACCTGGTGCTACGAGGCGGGCGGGTGCAGCCGCGGAACGTGAAGCAGCAACGACAGTTTGCGGATATGCTGGCAGCTGCGCTGTCGGACGGCCCTTCTGCGCTAGCCGCGCAGGAAAACTTCGCGATGCGCCTTCTCGATAGCGAAGGACACGGCGCGGCGCTCCTCGTGAACTCTTTGCGCGGCCAAGCCGGCCTCGGCGGCATGCCGCGGGCCGACGCGGTCCTGTTTCTGATCCCTACCGACGAAAAAACGACGATCAGCGCCCTCCGCCTGCAAATACTTTTCGGCCTTACGCCGGCGGAAACGCGGCTGGCGGAGTATCTGGCGCTCGGTAAAAACCTTACTGAAATCGCCGAATATTTCCACCTCAGCAGGGACACCCTCAAAAGCCAACTACGCTCTCTATTCGGCAAGACCAGAACAAGTCGCCAGGGCGAACTTGTCGCCCTCCTCCTGTCGTCCATTTCCGTTCCACTGGCATAAATTCCCGAAATCGCGGTACGAGACCACGGGCAACGACCTTCTGCCTTCACCCGTTTGGGTGATGTCGGAAGACTGCGCCTGAAAGATCTTATACGAAGAACGGCGATCATTTCCTTTGGGAGGTCCATTATGAAAGGAGTTCTGCTCATTCTCGCTGCCGTGACGATCGTGGGAGCGGCCTTCGGTTGCGCACTATCCACTTCTCCAGGTACTTCGAGTTCCGCGGCGGTTCCGTCGGCGCCGAGCGGGATTTCGGCCACCGCGGTCGCGACCGGCGACGGGGAGGTTTCGGTAAGTTGGAGCTCGGTGAGCGGCGCGACCTCGTACAACCTGTATTGGGCAGCCGCCTCGACGGTCACGACGACGACGGGAACGAAGGTAGCCGGCGTCAGCTCGCCGATGGTTCTCAATAATATTCCTCAAGGCACCCAGTACTCGTACATAGTCACCGCGACGAATTCCGCCGGTGAAGGCCCCGCGAGCGCCGTCGCGAGCTCGACGCTTCCGACGACGACGAGTCATGTCTATATCGCCGGCTGGATCTATCCCTATCCGGTCTACTGGAGGGACGGGGTCCTGCACCGGATCGGCACGACGTCGGGTTATTGGGCATATTCGGTCGCGGTCTCCGGAACTGACGTTTACGTAATGGGAGCCGACTTCGCTAACGCTACGTACGTTTATTGGAAGAATGACGCGATGACCACGCTGCCTCTTCCGGCGGGCGTGAGTTTCAAGTCCTCCTACGGGATTGCCGTAGCAGGCGGCCACGTCTACGTAGCGGCGGTAGGAATGAACGGCAGCGGCCAGCAGATTCCTCTTTTATGGACCGATGGCGTCGTGGCGGAGCTCCCCGTCCCTTCCGCGGACGCCTCGGACAACGCAGGGATGCAGGGTAACATCGTCGCCACGGCGAACGACGCCTACGCCTACGGGGCCACCTATACGAATAGCGGCGGCGGCCACTCGCTTTTCTGGAAAAACGGGGCTCTCACCACCGGCCAAAGCGGCGGATGGATTACCGATGGGACAATATCCGGGACCGACGTCCTTCTTGCGGGGTGGGAGCCCGGTACCACCACGAGCAGCGTCGGGGGATATTCGGATATCACTACCAGCGCGCAGACCTTCGTGACCGACTTGGCGGGAAGCCCGGGAAGTCTGGTCGACGGGATAGCGGTCTCCGGAAGCGGCGGCGTATATCTAGCCGGAGAGACTAACGATTGGTCGCCGAACCCGCCAAGCCGGCCCGTCTACTGGACGGGCGCGACTCCCGCCGCACTTCCGCTTCCCAGCGGTTACGCGACGGCCAGCGCCATGCTCATCGCGGTCGGAGGAGGCGACGTGTATATCGTCGGTTACCCGGTAACAAGAAGCAACTTTTGGACTTCAAGCAATCCGATGACTCCGCTTCTGTGGAAGAACGGCAGCCTGGTCACTCTCCAGTTGCCGAGCGGGGATACGGCGGCGGAGATATACCCGGGCGAAATGACTTCTCGTAGCACCGACGTCTATCTGGTAGGTCGTACGGGCGCCCCTTCGGGAACTTCTTTCGATCTCAACTATAAACTGGCGACCCATGCGGTCTATTGGAAGAACGGCGCTCTAAACCAGCCTCCCCTTGGCGCGCTTACGGGCAATTCTGCCGCCAACGTGGTCGCCGTCTGGCCGAACTGACGCTTCCGATAGCGGCTCTCGCCGGTTGGTGGAGAAGCTCCGGCGAGGGCCCCGATTTCACGCCATGGTTTCTTGCGAATCAGAGGAAAATATCCCGGCAGCGTCTTGGAAAAGCGCGCGGGAGGCTACGACGGCCGCCGATATCGTCCTGATTTTTTTGTAGCGGAGAAGGTTCAGCAGCCATGAAACTCGGAAAACTTCGCCTGGAAGGCTTTGAGTCGCATAGTCCTTCCCTGGGATCCCAGGTCGATCGTCTTTCCACGCCGGTGCTGCTGGTCGACGGGATCGGCGCGATGCGACACGCGAATTGGGCCGGCACGGAGGCGCTGCGCAGCGCGCAATATCTGATGCTTCGGAACGGATTCGTCCGGCCACGCAGCCTGAAGCTGAAACGACCGTTCGCGAATATGCTGGCGGCTTTACTGCCGGATGACTCAACCGGGACGACTTCGTTGCCTAGTGCCACGCTGAGCCTCTTCGACGTCGAAGGCAACGAGGCGCTGCTCGTCGCGCAGAGCTTGCGCGGCATGGCGAAGCCCGGCGGCATACCACGGGAGGACGCGGTTCTGTTCCTGATCAACCCCGCCGAAAAGGCGCAGTTCGACAAGTCGCGATTCGACGCCGTTCGCCTGCAGATAGCATTCGGCTTCACGTCGGCGGAAACGCGGCTGGCCCGGTACCTGATGTGCGGCATGAATCTGGCCCAGATCGGCGAACAGCTTCACTTAAGTCGCGAGACGCTTAAAACCCAGCTTCGCGCGCTTTTCCATAAAACCGGAACCAATCGCCAAAGCGAGCTGATAGTGCTGCTACTGTCTTCAACCTCGGCTCCGATAACCTGCCCATAGTCGGAGCGGTCACGAAAAAATATTCCGACATCGCCCGTCCGGTACCTTATCATATGGCAGGTGGAGCTATGGCATCGATGCCGACGGGTCATCTCCGCCTCTTCTTCCCACAAATGCGCGATTGCCCATAAAGCAAAAGGTCTTTCGCGAGCGAAGCTCGCGGAGCAATCGCACCGCCGGCCGTTGGAATGATTCGAGTGTTCCAACGGCCTGCGAAGGCGGCTTCGGTCAGCCGGCCGCCTTCGCCTTCTTCATCGCCCGCTCGAAACCGGGCAGGGCCCCCTCGATGACCTTGTCGTCGACGCAATAGGCGATGCGGAAGTAGCCGGGCGAGCCGAAGCCCGAGCCGGGCACGACGAGGATGTTCTCCTCTTTGAGGATTTCCACGAAGCGCCCCTCGTCGGGCGTCGGGCTCTTGGGAAAGAGGTAGAAGGCTCCCGGCGGCAGCGCGAAGTCGTAGCCGGACTTGCGGAGCCCCTCCGCCAGGAGGTCGCGCTTGCGCTGGTACCGGGATACGTCCACGCAGGCGTCCCCGATGCCGGCCACCACTTTCTGCATGAGGCTCGGCGCGTTGACGAAGCCGAGTATGCGATTGGCGAGGATGAGGGCTCCCATGAGGTCGCCTAGGTCGGCGGCGGCGGGGTTTACCGCCGCGTAGCCTATGCGCTCCCCGGGAAGGGAGAGGTCCTTGGAGTAGGAAGTCGCCACGATCGAGTTCGCGTAGGCCGCCAGGGTGCTCGGTACCTGCGCGCCGCCGTAGACGATCCTACGATAGGGCTCGTCCGATACCAGGTAGATGTCGCGCCCGTTCTCGCGGCCCCTGCGGGTCATCGCCTCGGCCAGCCTCGCGAGGGACTCGGCCGAGTATATCTGCCCCGTCGGGTTGTTGGGCGAGTTGATGAGGACGATCTTGGTCTTCGGGCCCATCGCCGCCTCGATCGCCCCGACGTCGAGCGCGAAGTCAGCCAGGGTCGGAACGGGCTTGAGCGCGCCGCCGTGGTTGTCGGCGATGAAGCCGTACTCGACGAAGTAGGGCGTCGGCACGATGACCTCGTCGCCCGGGTCGAGGAGGGCCTTGAAGATTATGTTGAGGGCGCCCGCTGCGCCGCAGGTGACGACGACCTGCTCGCCGGCCAACGCGACCCCGTGGTCGGCGCCGGCCCGCGCGGCGATGGCGGCGCGCGTCTCGTCGAGGCCGGCGTTGGGCATGTAGGCATGGAGGCCGCTCTCGTCCGCCTTGGCCACGGCCGCGAGCCTCTCGCGCAGGGAGGCCGGGGGCGGCAGGTTGGGGTTTCCGAGGCTGAAGTCGTAGACCTTGTCGGCCCCGTAGATCTTGCGGAGCCTCGCTCCCTCCTCGAACATCTTCCGGATCATCGAGCCTTTGTCGATAAAGAGCTTCATCTTCGCGGATATCGCCATGGATTACTCCTTCGCCTGAGGATATAGGCCCCTCGTGCGCGCATGAAGCCGCGCGAGGCCCAAGAGGATATCTATGTTCGG
>CAYNFM010000007.1:0-59303 GCA_964396415.1 uncultured Treponemataceae bacterium
GGTTACAATAGATTTGAGTCGCCGAAGGCGACGACATATAACTGCGACCGTCGTACAGCGTCCCCCAGGATGCCGAGACGCTGCACGACGGTTACAATAGATTTGAGTCGCCGAAGGCGACGACATATAACTGCGACCGTCGTATGACGACGGCGCATACAAATAAGCAGGGCGCCGTCGGCAAACGACGGTTACCTATCCATGGCGTCGCGCTAGCGACGCACGTTCAATTGCGACCGTCGTATACCGGTATTACCCGAGCTTCCCAAGCTCGTGAAGCGGGTTCGACTCCCGTCGGTCGCTCGATCATGAAAGGCCTGCAAATAAAGGGCCTTTCGCTTCGACCGTAAGAACGGAGAAGCGTCAATTCACCCAGATGCACCCGAAAATGCACCTTTTCGGGCGGGGAGGATTCGATGCACGCTCCGTTTTCTCTTATGGCGAGGGTTCGACCGGCTACAGGGAAGCGCTACTGGTTTGCCAAATTCTGGAACGATGAGAGGGGCCGCTATAGCCGATGGCGCGCCCTCGACGTTCCCTATGCCGGCCGGCGCGGGGGCCGAGACCAGGCCGCCGAAGCCGCCAAGGCCCTCGTTGATGAAACTAGCCGAGACTCCGACCCCTTCGTCCTCGACTTCGTAGCCGCATTCTGGGCGCCGGATAGTCGACACGTCCGCTCCCGCGCCCTCGTCGACCGTCGGCCACTCTCCCTCGACTACCTCGAGCATAACCGCCGGGCCCTCCGTCTACACCTCTCGCCCTTCCCTGGCTTCCAGACCCTCCGCATGTCCAAGCTCCGCGCTGGCATCGTCCGAGATTGGCAGCTCTGGGCGCTCGAGCATGGTACCTCTCCTCGCGCGTGTAATGTCGCTCTTCAGGCCCTCCGCGTCCCGGTTCGCGATGCCGTGGCTCGCGGGGATATTCAGGCCGATCCGCTTTCCATCGTCAAGAAGGTCCCCGAGAGGCCGAAGGAGCGGGGAGTCCTCGGACCACGCGAGATAGAGGCGCTTCTCCGCGCCCCGGAGGCGGATCCTCGTATTCGAGCCGCCGTCTTTCTCGGGGCCCTGGCCGGGCTCCGTCGGGGTGAAATCCGGGGCCTTCGCTGGGGCGATATCGACGAAGGGAAGGGCCTTCTCTATATCCGGCACAACGCGGTCGACTTCGAGGACGACAAAGCGCCGAAGACTGGAAGCGCGCGGACGGTCCCGCTCCATGAGGCGGCCGCCGCCGCCCTCGAGGAGGTAGAAGCGCTATCGCCTTCGCTTCGCCCCAATGACTTTATTTTCTTCTCCCTCCAAAAACCGGAGGCGCCTATTACGGGGCGAGCGCTCCTCGATGGATTCTGCCGGATGCTCGCCGCGATCGGGATCGACGAGGCGGAGCGCCGGCGGCGAAACCTGAACCTTCACGCGCTTAGGCATAGCTTCATCACCCTCGCCCGTTCGCTTGGAATGCCCGACGTTTCCGTTATGGCCCTGAGCGGACATAAGTCCCCTGAAATGCTTACGCGGTACAGTCACGGGGCGCAAGTCCTCGACTTCTCTGCCGCTCGCGAAGCCCTCGAGAAGGCGGTCTCGCGGAAGGTAGTAGGGGGCGAGGCATGACGGCCCTCGAGATCCTCCGCGACCGCCTCGTGGCCGCCCAGGCCGACGCGTTCCGAGTCTATGAGCTCGATAGGGACAAGCCGTCCGGGGCCTTCGCCTCGGGCCGCTACGATGGGCTGAAGCAAGCGATCGAAATACTTGACAAGGTGCGGCCGTGACGAACTGCGAGGCGCTCGAGCTGGTACAGGAAATCCTCGCCATGAAGGTAGAGTCCGCTACGGCTCAAGTAAACGCAAAACCGAGTGATTTCTCGAATGGATACCGGGCAGGTGTCATTGACTGCCTTGGGCTTGTGAATGAACTAGTCCAAGGGAGCAAAAAGGCCATATAGAGCAAGGGAGCTCCACAACGCCCCGGATAGTGAGTTAGACCGCCGGGCTGTACTTTTTAGTCAAGAAAGAGCGACCAGAAATGTATATTGACAGGATTGGAATGTGTACTCTCCAATAGATGGGGGATTCTCTATCGCATAGTGAAAACCGGAGGCTGGATCATGGTAAAATCAAATGGTTTTGCAAGAAAAATTGTGTTCCTATTTTTATTTGCTTCAATATCCGTAATCACTACATCATCACAGGATTTCAAGAATAGCTATTGGATGGATTCAAAGGATGATATTAAAAAGCAAGAAGATCCCAATTTTTCTATCATTCAAAAAATATCATTTAACGGGAAAGACATACCTCTGCCTTTTGTAATTAACGGTGGAAATTTAAGTGTTGGCGTTTCGAGAGAAATGTTAAACGGCCAAAATATTGGGATATCTTACGGATTTTTCAATGAAAAACTATCATGCGGAATATTGGATTTTGCTTTTACCGCGGAGGCAAAAGATGAACTAATTGAAAACTTGACTGCTTTTTTTGGAGAGAAAACTTTGTTTAAGAATATCGATCCATTGCCTCAGACTGATTGGGCTCAATTACTAATTGATAATTTTCAAGTTTTGATACTCGAAGATGTATATGTCTATTTTTGTGTATCTAATGGAAAGTCTATGCTAGAAGAAATTATAAATAATCCTTCCTCAACGAATCCAGGCATAGAACTATATTTTTTTAATTCTCTGCGAAGTAAAGTGTGCGTGCTTTCAAATTATATCCCAGGCCATATAATTGTGATATTTAATGAAAATATTTCTCATCTTTCAGGTATTTATTCAACTTTAGATGAATCTGAAGGTGATCAAATATTTATAATCGATAATACCCTGTATCATTGCATAACTAACTCCGCTAGAACTGATTTCGACCAGTATCCATACTACGTAAATAAATTTAAATTAAATGATTTAAAGGTCTATCAATACAAGAACAAAGATAATCCAGGCATATTCTTGAATGTTGATGGATTTACCGGTCCATATGTTTTAAGATCCAATTCGAAGCCCAAAGCTCAAGAAATAATTTCTGAAATTAATAGCGCAAATGATCGAGTAGATAAATATAAAGAAAATCGACAAATCATTAAATAGTTCCCATGTTGCCTCAAGGAGCACGAGGCTGGCTCAACCTGCCCGTTTTTAGGTAGCCTCTCACGCGCGAGGGGCTGCCGAAGAATCTCTCTTTGACGTGCAAGCCTCGCCGAGTTGCCGAGTTGCCTTCACTCACCGCATTTGGTACAGTTCGCATGACGGTAACACGTAGGATCGGTCTTTGTGTTCATCACGTGGACGCGTTGGATCGATGGGCGGCCGAAGTCATGGGCGTTTAGCGCTGTCGTGATTCGGAATTTCCCCCTTCACCGTACACGCTGCCGTTGCCAGGTAAGAACGATGCAAGAGTCCTCCCATCCCAACCTATAATTCGGGGAATAATCAGATTGATATCGGTTGATATCAAGACAGTAATGTAAGCGTTCTTTTCTCTCTTGCCTTTATTTCTTATCGGGGTGTATTATCCAATTCAATGAAGGGTATTGCGGGTATTGATCGGCCTTTATACGACATTATTGCAGCGACGCCGTTAGATAAAACTCATGCGGCGATAAACCGCGACGTTGACAATTTTGGACAATGCCGCATCTATTGGAAATCCAAGAAACCGCCTTTTACTGAAAAGCCGATTCATCGTGATTCATATAAACATATCAAGCCGATTTTTTCTCAAGTAACTTGCGAACAATTTCGTGTTCAGTTTATGTCGGGACATTGGACCCGTAGAGAAGTCGCACAACTTTTTGGAAAATCGCGCGAGACCGTCCGGGGCTGGCTCGGTATTTCAGACCCCGACCATGTTTTACCGCTTTCATTTGACGAATTGCTAAAGCTCGCAAGGCGTTAGTTCTTTTGTGCATAGCGTGGTCGTTGACTACGTTGAAATAGGAAAACCGGGAACAACTACCCGAGAGGGCGGTTTACCCCGGCGGGACGCCCCGCAAGCGTCTAGGGTCCGCAATTGCCTTCGGGTGATTAAATGCTAAGGCCTGCCACTCGCGAATTCCCCGTACCGAGTACTCGGTACGGGGTTATTCGAGGTGTCAGGTCATGGAAAACCTGCTTACCATTTCCGAAGTCTCTGCCCTTCTCCACAGGTCGAAGCCTTCTCTAAACCGCGACCTCGCCGCTGGCCGTTTACCGTGCGTAAGGCTTGGGCGATCCGTTCGCTTCCGGCAAGCGGACATCGAGCGTTTATCGCGCGAGGGCTTTGCTCTCTCGGCTAACGAGGCCTAGTCATGACGCCCACGGAAACGCCGGGCGCGCGTGAAGAGCGCCTCTTCCGAATCGCTGAACCTCACCTTCGAAAACTCCTTCGTGACTCACCCGCCTTTGGGTTGGTCAAGCTCGAGCTAGTCATGGCCGAGGACGATATCGGCCGAATTGTTTATGGCGCGGAAGTTAGCCGCAAGCTCGCGCCCCACGCGGATAGAGGGCATCAATGAACGCCCTTCGTGAAAGCCCTATTGTCGAAATTCGAAATTCATTCATCTCGATCGCGATGGCTCTTGGCGTTCGCGCGCTCAAATGTAAAGACTTCGAAGCGTATCGCGAATGGCAAAACCTCGCCGACAAAGCCGCGCTATGGAGTCCGAGCCGTGGCTATGAAGTTCCGCAGTGAGCGCCGCCTCATTGCGTGACGCCCTCCGGGGCCGCTTGTATTCAACTATCGGAACGCTCTGCCTTGAGGCTGAAGCCGCGATGAAAAAGCTCGAACCGCTTCTCTTGGACGAGGAGCCCGTAGAGGAGGCCGCGAAGCCCCAGATCCGCGAGGCCTACGCCGTGACGGCCCGCATCGCATCGAAGCGCGTGTCAGGCAAGGGCCTCGTCGCGCTCCACAAAGCGGACTTGGAGATTGGCGAAGAGCTGGCCCGCTCGGGGTTCGAGCGCCGATCCCTGGAACTCGGCCGATTCGTGAACCTCTGGTTAACCCTCGGTTCAGCCCTCGGGGCGGATATGCCCGACCATGCGGCCGACAAAGCAGAGTACGACGAGGCCGTGGAGGTCCTCTTCGCCGAGGAGACGCGCCGCGCCCGGCTCGCGGCGCTCCCTCGCGGTATGACTTGCGGTGAGCTCCTCGCTACTGATTTTCCTCCGCCTCAATGGATCGTCCCGGACCTCCTCGTCTCGGGCCTTACGATCCTGGCCGGCGCCCCGAAGCTCGGGAAGTCCTGGCTTGCCCTCGCCCTGGGCTCCGCGGTCGGCTCCGCGGGCGCCGTCCTGGGCCGCTATCGCGTCGAAAGGCGCCGCGCCCTGTATCTTGCCCTGGAGGATACGCCGCGCCGCCTCAAGAACCGCCTCGAGAAGATTGGGGCGACCCGCGATGCCTGTCTCGACCTCTTCACGCAGTGGCGAAGCGGCGCCGAGGGAATAGCGGACCTTGACGCCTACCTCGAGGAATACCCCGAGACCAAGTTGGTATTGATCGACACCCTAGCCCGTTTCCGAGGCGTCCCCCAGGGCGACGACCGGTATGCCGCAGACTATGCGGCCGCCGCGGCGATCAAGGCCGTCGCCGACAAACATGATTGCGCTATCGTCCTCATTCACCACGTCCGCAAGATGGCCGCCGAGGACATCATGGATACCGTATCCGGGACAAACGGCCTCAATGGCGCCGCCGATTCAACTTGGGTACTCACCCGAGCGCGGGGCGAGGCTGACGCGTCCCTCTTCATAACTGGCCGCGACGTCGAAGAGCAGACACTGGCGCTCCGCTTCGATAGCGTGTGCGGGACCTGGGCGGTCCTCGGCGACGCGGCCGACTACGCACACAGCCGGGAGCGGCGCGAGGTCCTCGATGCCGTCCCGCTCGAGCCCGAGGCGAGGAAGACGAAGGATATTGTCGTCCGGATCGGGAAGAAAGCCGCCGCCGTCTCTCGACTTCTCGAGAAGCTCGAGGCCGAAGGCCTCGTCTTCTCTCCGGCTTACGGGCAGTGGAGCCGTAGAGGCGGTAAAAGTGGTAATTCGGTAAAAGTGGAAACTGAGGTAAAGGAACCTAGGCAGGGTACTTTTACTCTTTTACCGGATTTACCACTAGATACACCTTTACCGGATTTACCCTCTTCTATGCCTACCTCGGAGCATATCGCGGGCCTCTCCCCTGCCGGCGCTGCGCGCTTAGCGGAGATCAAGGCCGAAGAACGCGAGCGCACCGCGCAGGCCGTCGCCCAGTGGAGCGATGAGGAGGCGCAAGCGGCTATCGCTCAGGTCGAAGGCCACCTCAGCACAGCGATCGCGTTGCGGCGCCTCATGGCCGAGACCCCGGCCCTGGCCGGCAAGCCCGTCCCGCTCGATCCTGGGCAGAATTCTGCCACTCCTCCGCAGGATGAGGAACTTATGACCGCCGAGCCTGCCCCGGCCGCGGGCCCGCCGCAAAGGAAAGGGCCTTCTCTCGAGGTCGAATGGTCCGACCTCGGCTTCGAGGGGGCCGGGAGTGAATGAACCGACCCCAAAGCGAGGCCGGGGGCGGCCGACGGGATCTACGAAGTTTCGCGGCCCCGCTGCGCGTGGGGCCGAAGCGTGCGCAGACAATGTACGCCTTCGGCTCCTCGTCCTCTCTATCGTGGCGCGACGTCTACCGGTAGCCTTCAGGTTTATCGATGCGGACGTGCTCAAGCGGCTTGAAGCGGATCTGGACCGTGAAATAGGCAGAGCTCTTCTCGAGGTCAAGCATGCGCCGCGTTGAACTGCCCGAGGCGGTCATCCTCCGATCGTGCCTCGCCTACCTTCAAGCTCGCGGAATATTCGCCTGGCGCAATGGATCCGGTCGCGCACGCTTCGGCTCGGGATCTGCGGCACGCTGGGTCCAGTTCGGTATAGTCGGGGGCTCGGATATCCTGGGCGTGCTGCCCGATGGGCGGATCCTGGCGGTAGAAACGAAAGCGACTTGCGGCCGCACCTCGCCGGAACAGGATGCCTTCCTCGAGGCCATCCGGGGCGCCGGCGGTGTCGCGCTTGTCTGCCGGTCCGTCGACGACCTTATCGAGGGCCTTGAGGCGGCGGGCGTTCGGCTCGGCGAGCTGATAGGAAGGGCAAAATGCGAAGGTAGAGAAATGCGCTAATAGAGGCGCAAAAGCCAGCAATTTACCGCTTAATGTGCATCATTCGGAGGAGTACAGTTGATGGAAGCTGCCGTGAACAAGGGCCCCGCCACCTTAAGACCGAAGACCCCTACCCCTCGGGGTTGGGCGTGCTCGAGCTTGCACGCGCTTCGGCGCCGCATCGTGAAGGCGCTCCAAGAGCTCGAGGCGATGCAGGCTCCCGATAAGGACAAGCTTTCGAAATACCGTACGCTCTTCTATGGCTACAGCGTAGCCGCCTCTGTTCTCCGCGACGAGGAGCTCGACGGCTTCGGGAAACGATTAGACGCGCTCGAGGATAGGGCGCAAAAGGAAGGTAGGCCATGACTATAGAGAATCGGCTCGCCAGGCTCGAGGCGACGCGGAAGGCGAAGAAAGGATGGCGTATTTTATTCGAGGCGAATTTTCCAAGCGCCGAAGCCTGCGCGGCCGAGGCCGCCCGAATCGAGGCGGAAGGCGTTAGGACCTGGGTCGTTAAATTCGTGGAACCGATCGCGATGATAGCCGGAGAACACGAATAAATATCGATAAATACCCGTGATTAATTTCCAGCCCTAGGCCGCCGGCTGGGGCTTTCCCTCGTCGAGCTCGCCCGTGCTGTCGGAACGAAATATCCGCACCTCTCCGCGATCGAGAATGATCGGCGCGCGATCGGCCAGACTATGGCGCGAAAGCTCGGCGAAATCCTCGGCGTCGACTATTGGAAATTCCTCGAGTAGGCGGGAAGATCCGAGTTTCCTTGTCCACGAGGCAAAGAAGGATTGTTCTTTCGCGTCCTTTCTATAAGGCTCAAATTGAGAAGTTAGCCGCACTAAGGTGCATTTTTTCTTCAAATACAGCGAATCGAAAGGGCGAAAGCGGCACGTTAGTCTACCATGCACCTTAAAATGCACCTTTTTTGCTTGTAACCCATGATACCCAGTGATACACTATTAGTAGGACTGACTGTATATTGTGCAACAGGGAAAGGAATTATGCGCTGAAATAATTAGCGCATGATATTTTGTGAATTGATATGATTCGACCGATAATGAGCTTCCCAAGCTCGTGAAGCGGGTTCGACTCCCGTCGGTCGCTCGTCAAATGAAAAGGGGCTGTCCCAAAGGACAGTCCCTTTTCATTTGACGGCGCGGAATCCCTTTGGGATTCCGCGTACGGCGGGGCGCAATATGCCCGACGGAAGCCACCCGATCATGAAAGGCCTGCAAATAAAGGGCCTTTCGCTTCGACCTTAAAAGCGGAGAAGCGCGAAACACGGCTGAAACGATCGATCGCGCGGAACTCCGTATGGCTCCTTCCCGCGCCCTATGCTATTCTGGGCCGCTATGGAAAGGCCGACGGGACTCGTTTCCAAAGGAAGGCTCGAGGATAGGATCGAAAGGCTCGTGAAGGCCCTTTCGGGATTGCCGGGGGGCTTCGACACGGCCCTCATCGTGGGACGGATCAACCAGTATTACCTGACCGCCACGATGCAGGACGGCGTCCTCGCCCTCCGAGCCGATGGGAGTCATCGCTTCTTCGTGCGCAAGAGCCACGAGCGCGCCATGATGGAATCCCCGCTCGACGGCATCGTCAAGATGGCGAGCTACCGCGACATGCTCTCGGCCTTGCCCGAGGACCTGGGAAGGACCTACGTCGATACCGAGGTAATGCCGCTGGCCATGCTCGAGCGGATAAGGAAGTACCTGAAGCCGAGCGAAGTGCTGTCCTTGGATCGCGTCCTCTCGGGCCTTCGCGCCGTAAAAGATAAGGATGAGATCGAGCTCATAGAGGAATCGGGGCGCCGGCACCGTGAGCTGATGGAACGCGTCATCCCTTCCCTTTTACGCGAGGGGATGAGCGAAGCCGAGCTGGCGGCCGAGGTGTATGCGGCCATGGTGAAGGCGGGCCACCACGGCATGACTCGCTTCTCCATGTTCCAGATGGAGATCGTCGTCGGCCAGATCGGCTTCGGCGATAATTCCCTTTACCCGACCAATTTCGACGGACCCGGCGGAATGCGCGGCCTCCATCCTGCCGCTCCCATCCTGGGAAGCCGCGAGCGCCTCCTGAGACGCGGCGATATCGTCTTCGCCGACGTAGGTTACGGGTTCCTCGGGTACCACAGCGACAAGACGCAGGTGTACTCCTTCGGGGCCGAGCCTTCCGCTCGGGCGATCGAGGTCCACGAGGCTTGTCGGGGCGTGCTGCGGAAGGCCCTCGGCCTCATCAAGCCGGGGGCGCTCGCTTCCGAGGTCTTCTCGGGGGCGATGGCCGATCTTCCCGCCAGCCTATCCAAGCACTTCATGGGCTACGGCGATTCGAGGGTCAAGTTCCTGGGCCACGGAATCGGCCTCCATATCGACGAGCAGCCGGTCATCATGGCCGCCGACAAGACCCCCCTGCTTTCGGGGATGGCGATAGCCCTCGAGCCGAAGTGCGGCGTCGAGGGCGTCGGCATGGTCGGCGTCGAGGAAAGCTACGTGATAGAGGGCTCAGGGTCGCGTTGCGTTACCGGCGGCGACAATTCGATAATGAGGGTTTGAGCATTTCGGCGCCTTCTTCGAAAATCCATGCGTCGGAAGGGCTTCAATCGATTACTATAAAGGCATAGGAATAGGCCGGAAGCTCGACGAACGGCTCCCCCGCTTCATGTATCCCGTATTTTTTAATCGTCCTTTTCTTGGCCCAGGAGAAGACCAGGTCTTCCTCGACGGGAATCCCATTCATGAGAATATCGCGAGACCGAAGCCCTCGCCGCGGAGAGACGATATATCGTTCGCGCGGGAAGCCTTCGAAGGCCACGCGGGCCTCGCGCTTCCCCAGGTTGATCAAAAGAACGCTGCTCGAATCGCCGCTCGGCGCCGAGGAATGCCGGTATGCGCGAAGCCGATTATCGGGGCCTTCGATTTTCGGCGACTGGAAAACATCAGGTCCCATCAGGCGCTTCCAGAGGAAACTGGCGTAATAATCGGGCCGCGGAGCGAAGCCCGCCTGGTCGAGGAGGCCATAATCCGCCCCCGTGAGGGATTGGCGGAAGACTCGGCTCGTGCCTTCTCGCGCGAGGACCCCCAATTGATCGAGCCACCAAATGGAAGAGCAGTAGCTGTCCGACAAGCCGGACTCTCCCCCGTAGAGGGCGTGCCCGGTCTCGGTCATCCAGCATTCCCTCCCGCCGGCTAGGGCCCGCAGGGATCGGGCGTGCTTCCGGACGCTGTCGAGGCGGCGCGGTGCCAGGAGGCGCTTTTCCGTCGCCCGGCGATCGGCCAGAAACGCGCGGCCGGATTGCTGCGGGTAATAATGCCAGCTTACGACGTCGGTGGGCGAGAGCTTCGCGCTCCTCGCGAAGGCGGGCAACATCGGATTCACTTCGCCGAATACGGGCCAAACCGACGAGCCCGGCCCGACGGCTCTCGCGCCCGGGTGAAGCTCGCGAACGAGGCGAGAGAAATCCGCGAAATCCTCCGCGTACCGCGCTCCGCTTACGCGGTTTCGGAAGCCATGAACGAAGGGATATCCGTTCACTTCGTTGCCGAGCTCCCACGCGGTTATGGGGAGCTTCTTCTTCGCGGCATAGGCGATGAGCTTCCGGGCATTTCCGCTCGACCATGCGCCCGCGCCGTCCCTGGTCATCGGCCCGGCCCCGATCACGAACAGGATTTCGAATCCGGCCTTCCGCGCGAAGGCGTTGACGCTTTTCCACAGCTTCTTGTCGATCAGGTACTCATAGGAAGAATTCGACGCCGCCAAGGTCGAAGCCCATTTTTTCTTCA
Source organism: uncultured Treponemataceae bacterium (assembly GCA_964396415.1). GTDB lineage: Bacteria > Spirochaetota > Spirochaetia > Treponematales > Rectinemataceae > UBA1306. The sequence continues at coordinate 10,874 of CAYNFM010000007.1, forward strand.
CCCGATAGCCGGTTCGATCAGCTTCGGTCCCGCCTATCCGAAGCATCGCGGGAGCGAGCTCACGCGCCAGTCGAGCGAGGCGGGCATCGCCGAGGTCGAGAGGCTCGACCCTCTCTTTGGCCACTCCCTTGGAAGTCCCTTTGCCCTCCCCCCACCAGTGCCCTCCGAGTATCAGCGATATATCGATGGTCAGCGAGAGGAAATCCGGAGGAACGCCCGCGACCTTACCCCCGTCGAGCGCAATGCGGTATTTATTTTCCTTCGAGCTCATATTCTCGCCCGAGTATCGCATGGATCGACGGCGCGAGAGGTCGTTTTCGCGCGAAATTCACCATATCCTATCGCTCCCCTAACAGTCCGGATGTAAATATCAAAAAGGAGTTCGCCATGCGAATCGCTTATTCATGCGCCGGCGAGGGGTTGGGGCACGCGATAAGGACTTCCGTCATTGGTCCCCTGCTCGAGGGCCGGCATAAGCTCGTATATTTCGCTCCCGAGCCGGTCAAGGACTTTCTCGAGTCGAAAATGGGGAAGCGGCATTTCGAGGACATCCCCCATTTCGCCTTCGAGAAGCGGGGAGAAAAGGTCCTCATCTTGGCGACCGTATTCCGTGCCCTTCCCTCTATCGCAAAATTCTCCTGCGATATCGTCCGGTACGCGAAGAGACTGAAGGAATTGAAAATCGACGCCGTGATTTCCGATTTCGAGCCGATCCTTCCGCGGGCCGCGAGAGCTCTCGGCATTCCGGTATTCCAACTCAACCACCCGGGCATAGTCCAACGCGTCGCGCGGCATCACCCATTCGCGTGGCTGAACTCCTTCGCGTCCAGGATCCTCGAGGGGCCCTGGCACGAGCGGGCGCATATATCGTTCTACGGGGGCGACGTCGGCCCCATCCTGCGTCGCGAGATATTCCGGTATCCCCTCTCCGACGAGGGCTTCGTCCTCTTGAACCTGAAAGCTTGCTACAGGCCCGCCCTGCTGCCGATCCTCGATCGGGCGGGGGTCGCCTACAAGCTGTTCCCTAACCGGCACGAGGATTTCGAGAAGGCCCTCGCCGGATGCTCCTGCGTCCTCTCCTCGGCCGGGCACCAGATCATCGTGGAGTCGCTCGCGCTCAACAAGCCCATATTGGTGATCCCGCAGCGGGGTCAATGGGAGCAATGCCTGAACGCGAAGATGGTCGGCGCGACGGGGAAAGGCATGTCGACGAGTCTCAAGAGGCTCGAGAGCGATTTGCCTCTCTTCCTCGATAGGCTCGGGGCATATCGGGCGAATGTCCTTTCGAGCCGATTCGACGTCTCGGACAACAGCTTGAAGATCGCGAGCCGGATCGAAAAATTCCTCGCGCGCTACTGCGCGCGGAAGCGCGGATGGACCGTCCGCGGCGCCGGGAAGGCGCAATCGAATCGGGAGAGAACGAACTCCCGACAACGCGCGGTCTCCTGATCGAGGCGCGGAAGCTTTGCCGCATTCTTCGCTCTCTTCCGGCGATGGGCTCTGAGACGGGAAGGCGCGCGTGGAATGCGCGGTTCGTCCCTGCCGCTTGCCGGAACTATCGTATCATCTTTAGGAATGTCTTGATCGTTATGATGTCGCTAATATTCTCCACGAATCCGATATTCTCCCGACTGCCGCTCGCGATTCCGTTCTTCAGCAGGATCGGCGTAAGGTCCTCGTCCAATGCCCCCCTGTAGGTCGAGAGGACGCAATATTCCGCGCAGAATCCGGAGATGAGGACGATATCGGCCTTTTCTTTTTCGAGTATTTCCCTCAGGTCGGTCTTATTGAAACTATTGTTGTATTTCTTCTGGACTCTATGATCCTCGGCCCCTGGCGCAAGACTATCTATGAAATCGAAACCTTCAGTACCGGGCACCGCGCCATCGTCGCCATCGATGTGCTGGATCCAGACGATGGGCAGGCTCCTCTCCCTGAAGGCCGGAATGACGGCATTGATGTAATGCGAGGCCTTATCCATCGATGCTTTCATGTCGCCCCGATAGTAGGCTTTTTGAAGATCGATAATGAGCAATGCGGCTCTCATGGCGCCTCCGCTTGAATGTCGTCCCGGCTCGGCCAGCCGTCGGCCCTCGAGATCCGTCCCGATCCGCTTATCCGCTGCGAGACGCTCGGGCTGCCCCAATACTTTATCGACCCCGATCCGCTAATATCCGCGTCGAGGCTCTCCACCGCCCTTAGCTCGACCTTGCCCGACCCGCTGATCTCGACGCGCGCCTCTTGGACGGCGAGGTCGCGCGCTCCTATGTCGGCGGAGCCCGAGACGGCGATCTCGGCGCGATCCGCCTTCCCCGAAAGGCGCAGGGCGCCCGAGCCGGTACATCGAAGGTCGAGAGTTTCGGCCTTCACCGTCGAATCGAGCGCGCCCGAGCCGGAGAAGGAGAGAGAGGCCTTCGAATAGGCGAGACCGGGGGCCTTTACCCTGACGGAACCGGAGACGACCCCGGAGAAGGAATCGCCGTCGAAGGGGTCGATATAGGCTTGGCCCGAGCCCGACAGCCGTATGCCCTCGAGCTCCGGCACGGTGATATCGAATCGCATGGCGGTCGAGCCCATGATGCTCGTGAGCGGCTTGAGGCCGATAGTCAGCTCCCCGCCCGATACGGTCGTGGTGATATACGGCAGGATATTCGAGTCGGAGCATATCTCGATCCTCTGCGCGCCGCGATGCACCTTGAGCGTCGCCGCGCCGCCGACGTCGATGGCCCTGAAGGCCGGCAGCTCCCGATTCTCGGTTTCGACCTGTCCGTTCCCGACCACTATGTCGGCGAATGCCCCGAAGGAGAGAGAAGCGAGGAGGAAAGCCAGGATCGATTTCGGATCGAGTCGATAGTACCTATTGCGCCCTTTCATTATGAATAATCCCTTCGGAACCGACTCGGGTCCCGCTCGAGGGCCGGCATGGCCGCGATCCTCGGGGTTTCCGCCTTCCGGTCGTTCCGGATCGGATTATACCGCGATTCCCGCATATCCGTCGAGATTCCTCGGATCTTTCGGGATCGCCATTTATACCATCTCAACTTGACATATATCAAAAAGATATATATTCTCATGATATGCCTAAAGAAAACCGAACCAAATTCGCCATCCTCGGCATGCTCGATTGCGCTCCGATGTCGGGCTACGACATACGCAAAATGTCGGCGATCAGCATCGCCCACTTCTGGAAAGAGGACTACGGGCACATCTATCCGACCCTGAAGCTCCTGCAGGACGAGGGCCTGGCTACCAAGGAAGAGCAGGCATCGGTCGAGGGAAGGCCCGGGAAGCATATATACTCGATCACGGCAAAGGGCAGGGAGGCCCTCGTCGCCTGGCTCGCGGAAACCCCGAATCCGCCCAATCTGAGGATCGAGCTCCTGCTCAAGGTCTTCTTCGGGGCGAGGGCGAAGGCCAAGAACCTGTCAGGGATGCTCGCGGCCCAGGAGGAGGCTTGCCGAGCCGCGATCGACGAGCTGAACGCGACCGAAAAGCACCTTCAGGAAGAGGTCGAGGGCGAGGGGAGGCAAAGCCGCACGGCCCGCTTCCAGCTCATGACCCTCCGTTACGGCAAGCGCTACTACGAGAGCCTCGGGACCTGGTGCCGGGAGTCTCTCGATGAGCTGGGCGCCGCGGAACGATCCGGGCGCCCGAATATCGCGGGGACGAGGGCGCGCGCGTAGCGGCCCGACGTTCCCCGGGCGCGAGACGCGCCGGAATGGAGGCTCGAATGAAGATACTGGTATTGGGCGGGAGCCCCAAGGGCGAGACCAGCGTGACGATGCAGTACGTCCGCTGGATCGCGGAGAACTTGCCGGATCACGAGGTGCGGACGCTGCAGATCGCGTCGCGCATCGGGGCGCTCGAGCGCGACGACGGGAAATTCGCCCAGGTTATCGAGGCGGTGAAGGAGGCCGATGCCGTACTGTGGGCCTTCCCTCTCTACGTGTTCACGGTCTGCTCGCAGTACAAGCGCTTCATCGAGCTGATTCGGGAGCGCGGGGTCGAGGGCTCCTTCGCCGGGAAGTACGCCGCCTCGCTCTCGACCTCGATCCATTTCTTCGACAATACTGCGCACCAGTACATCCGCGAAGTCTCGGAGGATCTTGGAATGGCCTTCACGGGTTCCTTTTCGCCGAAGATGGACGATCTGCGGAAGGGCGAGTGCAGAAGGCAGCTCCTCGTCTTCGCCCAGGGCCTCGCCAAGGCGGCGGAGGAAAGGCTCCCCATGCCCCGGCGCAGCGCTCCCCTGCCGAAGCACGAGCCTCCCCGCGCTTCCGCCTTCGAAGAAACCGGAACCGCGGGCAGAAAACCGGACGATGAAGCGGGTGGCAAGAAAACCCTCGTCCTCGTCGATTACCCCGAGCTCGCCGTCGGGGCGATGGCCCGGCGCTTCGCCGGAGCCGTCTCGGCGCGCGGTACGAAGGTCGAGGTACTGGCGCTCGAGGAAATGGGAATGAAGGGCGGATGCCTGGGCTGCCTGAAATGCGGCCAGGCCAACCGCTGCGCCTACGAAGGCAAGGACGGCTTCATCGACGCCTTCAGGTCGAAGGTCGCGACGGCGGACCTTCTCGTCTTCGCCGGCACGACGCGCGACCGCGCCCTGTCCGCGCGGTGGAAGGCCTTCCTCGACCGCGCCTTCTTCAACACGCACCAGGCCGTCCTGAGGGGCAAGCAGTTCCTCTTCCTCGTGTCGGGGCCCCTCTCGAGGCTCGACAACCTCCGCCAGACGCTTACAGGCTACGTGGAGTGGCAGGGAGGGAATCTCGTGGACCTCGTCTCCGACGAGGTCGACACGGGCCCCGAGCTCGACGCTCTCCTGGACGCCGCGGCGGAACGCTGCGCCACGGCGCTCGCCTCGGGCGAGATGAAGCCCGCCACCTTCCTCGGCGTGGGCGGCATGAAGATCTTCCGCGACGATATCTACGGCGAGCTTCGAATCGTCTTCAAGGGGGACCATCGGGCCTACAAGAGGGAGGGCGTCTACGACTTCCCGCAACGCCATCCCTTAAAACGCATCGCCGTATGGCTCGGCTATTGGATAACCTCGATACCCGCGGTCTATCGCGGGATGATACGGGACTTTCCAGCGCTCATGCTAATGCCCTACAAGTCGATCTTCGCGAAAAAGGGCTCGAGTCCGTCCTAGCGGGAAGATCGAAATGCCGAGCGCCCGATCGCCCTTCAGGGGGCGACTCGGCATGCCCTTGCTCCGAGTATCCCGATTTCGAAGAGGCGCCGCATGGCCTTTTCCGATACTATAGGAGCACGAAGCGACGAGCTCAGCTCGATGCATCAGGGCGGGCAACCATATGAGTATCCGGGTATTGCGCATGCTGGTCGGCTTGGCGACGATGTCCGCGCTCGCCTCCGCCTGGGGCATCGCGGCGGAGGGACTCTTCACAGGCCGAGACGGTCCCCTCGAATTCAGGGATTTCCTCCTCCTGGAATCGCCGCGGGCGGAACGCAGCCACCTCGATCTCTCCGATACGAGCCCGGGCGTTCGACGCTACTCGGGGGGAGCGCTCCCCTCGGGGACGAGCTCGTCTCCGAGGATGTATACCTTCAAGGCGAGCTTCCGGGTCGATCCCTCCCTCGAGGGCAGGGACCTGTCCCTGTACATGGGCCTCGCGGAGTATCCGTACCGCCTCTATCTCAACGGCGTCGAGATCTTCGCGAAGGGTCGCTACGAAGGCGGCCATTACAATTCGAGCCTTCGGGCCGTCGACTCCGTGTACCTGTCGCCGGACCTGCTGCGCTACGGAGACGCGGAGAACGCGCTCGTGCTGGAAGCCTACCCCCGCTACGAAACCTGGGGGCTCGATCTGATTTACATCGACCGCAAGGCAGCGGTAGACGCGGCGGTCTTCCTGCGCAATTTCATCGGGATCAACCTGATCCAAGGCGCCTTCGTCCTGGTGCTGATAATCGGCCTGTACTTCTTCGCGCTCTTTTTCGTGTCGGGACGAAGCTATCCAAAGCATCTCGTCTTCAGCCTCATGTGCGCCTCGTTCTGCCTCTCCTATCTCAGCGTGACCATCCATTACGACGCGAACGACGAGGTCCTGCTGGAGGCCCTGTCCAAGGGCGGCCTCGTGCTGATGTCATCCCTCATGCTGGTCTTCTGCTGCGAGCTCACCTCGGTCCTAAACGCGCGCCGGGTCTTCCCCCTCGTGTCCCTGGCTTTGGGCGCCGCCGCCGCCGGCCTCGTGATGACGCGGGGATCGAAGGAGACGATCCTGGCATGGTTCGGCTACGCGATGAACTATCTCATCGTCCCGCAGATCCTCGTCGACATGGGGCTCCTCGCCTTCGCCCTCGTCAAGAAAGGGAATCGCTACGTCCTGCCCCTCCTTGCCGCCTTCGCCGTCATCATCGTCACCGGGGGCAACGACGTTGTCCACCTGAACGAGTCGGTCCTGCCCTACGCCTGGCTCACGGCCTACGGCTACGTCGCGGTGGTGGTCGCCATTTTCGCTATCCTCGTCAAAGAGCAAAGCGACCTCGCCGCCGCCAATTCGCGCTTGAGCGCCGAAGTCGCGGAGCGGAGACTGGCCGAGGAGAAGGGGAGGGCCGTAGCCGGCGCGAAGGATGCCCTCCTCAAGGATCTCCGGGCGATCGAGGAGAACCTGCGCAGGAGCGAGCAGCGCTACCGGGACATCCTGGAGAAGGCCGTGGACGGCATCTTCCTCCTGGATGCAGAAGGCAACTTCCTCATGGTCAACTCGGAGATCTGCGAGATGCTGGGATATGCGCGCGAAGAGCTGGTTCGGATGAGCATTTTGGACACGTACCCGGAAGAGGCTCGCGACGAGGGCAGGACGCGCCTCGAGAGGATCGATGCGGGCGAAAAGCTGCGCTTCGAGCGGATGATGAAAAGGAAGGACGGATCCGTCTTCCTCGTCGAGATGAGCGCGGGAAGGCTCGCGGACGGGACGCAACAGGCGATCGCGCGCGACATCACGGAGCGCAAGCGAGCCGAGAAGCTCCTGCGAAGCTCGCTCGCCGAAAAAGAAGTCCTCCTCCGGGAAATCCACCATCGAGTCAAGAACAATCTGCAGGTGATCTCGAGCATCATATCGCTGCAGAAGGCTTCCTTCCGCGACGAGGCGGATAGGGACATGGGCGTGGACATGCAAGCCCGCATCCAATCGATGGCTCAGCTCCACGAACTCCTTTACGGCTCCGGGGATTTCTCGTCGATCGACCCGGCCGAGTATCTCCAAGCCATCGTCGGCGTGGTAACCCAGAGCTACGGCAAAGCCGAGATGCGCGTGGCGGCCCAACCCGACAGCCTGCCCATAGACGAGGCCATTCCCTTCGGCCTGATCGCCACCGAGCTCTTGACCAATGCGCTCAAATACGCATATCCCTACGGGCGCGCAGGCGATATCTACGTTTCCTACGGCCGCTCGGAAACGGCGAGACGGCTGGAAGTGCGCGATGCGGGCACGGGCCTGCCGCCCGGATTCGATCCGTCGAATTCCGCTTCGATGGGCTTTACCCTGGTGTATTCCCTCGCGGAGCAGCTCGGCGGACGGCTCTCGATAAGCGAGGCCGACCCGGGGAAGCCCTCGCCCGGCCTCAGCGTCGCCCTCTCCTTCCCGGTCCGGCCATAAGGGCCTTGCCCAGGCCGGCGGAAAGTGGCTATTCCCATCTCGTCGCCCAGGCGGCGATGCCCGCGATCACTGGCTCGAGATCCCTTCCCTTTTCGGTCAGCTCGTAGCGCGCCCTCGGCGGAGAGGAGTCGGACAGCCCGCGGTGCACGATGCCCGAGTCTTCCAGCTCGCGCATCCTCAGGGCGAGGACGCGGGCGCTGAGGGCGGGCAGCGACTTTTCGAGCTCGCAGAAGTGCAGGGGACTGGAGATGAGCGCGCGTATTATCAGCCCCGTCCACTTCCTCGAGAGGAGGGAAAAGGCCGCCTCGACGCGAGGGCAGCTTCGCTCCGCGAGAACACTCTTCATACTATAAGTATATATTATATATTAGCTATATACAAGAAAGTTGCTAATTGGCTATCGGCGAACATAGGGATTCGTTGCCCGGTCCCCGGGCACCGAAGCGCTAAATGACGATGTACTTGGCGCTGGTCTCCGGCAGGGCGTCGAGCTCCCTAACCATCTCCCGGATTTCGGGTTCCTCTCCCGCGACTTCCATGAGTACGAGGCCGGCGGGAGAGCAGGCATCGGGCGGGATGTCATGGAGACCCAGTCGGACTTTGATGGCGCATCCATGGGCGGTCAGGATCCGCTGCATATCCTGAGCCGCGCCTTCGCGGTTTCCTACCTTAACGGCGACGATCTGATAATCCATGGCAGCCTCCTTCGAAGACGGCTTCTCATTGTAATTCCTCTCGGTCGGGCGGCGGTAGAGGCTGCCGGCCGCTCGCCGACCGGGACGAGCGCCGAGACGAGCGAAAGAGGAAGATTCGGACCGCCAGCGAGACTGCGAGGATCATGATCGTGACGGCGAGAGAGATCCTCAATTGGAGCCTGACGTCGGCTATCACCCTGCGGTTCGCGTTCCTCTTGATTTCGTTGAGCGTGAGCAGGTCCTTCCGGAGGGCCGAGAGGCTCGGCCCTATGCCCGCGAGGAGGGATTTCGCCCTCTCGGCCGTCGGCGCCGCCGATTCCGAACCTTCGATGCCCTTCTGGATGAGGCCTATGAATGCGGCGACGTCGGCCTTGGATTTGCCGATCAAGGTCCTGTACCTGGCCGAGTCGATGGTGGGGGTCGCCTTGAGCACGAGGGAGCGGAGCGAGGCGCTCTCGGATCGCAGGGCGGCGGCCGAGGCCTTCCTCTCGTCGTCTCCGTCCGAGATGATCAGGTCCTTGAGCTCGGATTCCATTCCGAGAAGGGATACGTAGGCGTTCTGGGCGTAGGTCTGTCCCTTGATGTCGTTCTCGTAGAGCTCGCCCAGGTCGCTCTCGAGGCCGCTCAGGTAGCGGATGGAGAAGAAGGTCGAGCCGAGGGAGAGGGCCATCACGACGACGAAGGCCCAGGTCGCGTCGGTAGCGATTCGGCGCGCCGTCCGCCCCAGCCATTCCCGAAGCGAGCCGGCCATCTCTGCCTGGGGATCAGCCCTTGACGGAAGCGGCCTTAAGCGCGGCCTCCAGCTCGGATATGGCGGCGGCCTTGGCCTCATCGCCCATGAAAGTGGCTCGAACGCCGTTGCGGAGGAGGGCGACCGCGCCTGCCTCGCCGAGGCCGATCCTCTCCGAGGCGCGCTCGTACTCGTCGTCGAGCTCCACGTCGAAGAGGACGGGATCGTCGGTGTTGAGGGTGGCGACGATGCCGCGCCTCAGGAACTCCTTGATCGGATGCTCTTCGTAGCGCCGGACGTACTTGCCCGTGACGACGTTGCTGGTCGGGCAAATCTCGAGGGGGATGGCGCGCTCCTTGAGCAGGTCCATGAGGGAGGGATCCTGGATCGCCGAGGTCCCGTGGCCTATGCGCTCTGCGCCGAGCTCGAGGACCGCGTCCCGGATGGATTCGGGGCCGACTTCCTCGCCTGCGTGCGCGACCGTATGGAGGCCCGCCTCGCGAGCGGCGGCGAAGACGTCCTTATACGCGATGCAGGGATTGCCGATTTCCTGCCCGCCGAGCCCGATGCCGATGATGCGGTCGTTGGGCTTGCCAGAGATGTAGCCCAGGAGGTAGTTGAGGTTGCGCGCGGCGTTGTCGGGGCCGAAGCTGCGCGACACGTCGATGAGGAGCCTGACGTCGGGGCCGCCGCGGGCGGCGAGGGCGGTGAAGCCTTCGATGAGGGGATCCATGATGCCGTCGAAGTCGACCCCTCCCTGCTTGAGGACCATGGAGGGAGCGACGAAGAGTTCCATATAGCGGATGTTGTTTCGGCGAGCGTAGGCGTCCACGTCGGCCACGACGAACTCGAAATCCTCGGAAGCTCGGAAGAGGGATTGCAAATAGAAAAAATTCTTGATCATGACGCCGAGGCTATCCATGTCGAGGAGCTTGCGGAAATCCGCCGGGGTCTTGAGCGAAGGATCGGCCCGATATTTTTGATTGAGCTTGAAATAGCTGTCGAAGTTTACGGTAGCCTCGGCATGGATATGTATCTCGGTCTTCGGTAGGGAGGTCAGGAAGTCCGAGACACGCTGCGATGCCATATAAAAGCCCCCGAATGTTATACTTTGCCTTATATAGTATCGGCATACATCCTATCGCAAGAGGCCCAAAAAGGCAAAAATCGAGGAGATCGGGGCCGAGCCAGGCGGTTATTGGATGGAAAAATCCGAAAATCGCCCCGTCGGAGCGCGTTTCTCCGCCGCGACGCCCCGAACCCAGGCGCCCGGCGGACCTTCCTCGAGCCATTCCCTGAAGGAGGCCAGGGCGGAAGCCTCGCCCTCGGCGAGGAGCTCGACGTCGCCGTCGGGAAGGTTTCGCACCCAGCCGACGAGGCCCAGCCGCAGGGCCTCCCGGCGGGCATAGTAGCGAAAGCCCACGCCTTGAACGCTGCCGGAGATCGTGGCGCGGAAGGCCGATTCCCCTTTCCTAGCTTCGCCCGCCAGCAGGAACCTCCATGAGGGCGGCGATGCGCGCTTCGAGATCCTGGTAGTCGAAGGGCTTGTAGATGACGTCGAAGGGAATCTCGAAATCCGGCCTGAGAAAGCCGGACGTGATTATGATTCGCTTGGCCGAGCAATATTTGCGGAGGAACTTTATCCAATAATCGCCGCCGAGGACGTCCATCCGATAATCGGAAACGATAAGGTCGACGTCGAAATCGAGGAGCTGCTTGAGGGCGCCCACGCCGTCCGAGGCCACCAGGACTTCGTAGCCTTTCCGCGCGAGGTAGTCGCGGAGGCTCAATCGGATGGCATCCTCGTCCTCGACGACGAGTACCAGCCCCTTGCTAGGCATCCTTGGCCTTCGCCTTCGCGGCGAAATCGGCCACGGTGGCCGCGACCGCGTCGAAGTCCAGGGGCTTGGCGAAGAAGGCGTCAGCGCCCTCGGCCAGCATCGCCTGCGCCTCCTCCGGCCGGTCGAGTCCGGTCATCGCGATAATGAAGGGCTTGCCGAAGCCCGGGTCCTCCTTGATCCTACGGCAGAGGGCATGGCCGTTCACGCCGGGCAGGTCTATATCGAGAACGACGAATCCCGGACGCTTCTCGGCGAGGAGGCGCCCCGCCTCGAAGCCGTCGAAGGCCTGATGGATCGCGAAGTCGACGAGCTTGCGCACGAACCAGCGCTTGAGGAGGTCGTTGAGCTCGGCGTCGTCGTCGACGACGAGGACCGCGTTCCAGTCGACGTCTTCCTTGAAGTATACCTCGAGCCCGGGCGGTACCCGCATTCCCCGCGAATCGAGGAAGCCGATGAGGTCCTCGGCGTAGATCCGATACTGACCGCCCGGAGTGGTGAAAGCCTTGAGATAGCCGTTGCGGATCCAGTTGATGGCGGTCTGATTGACCACGCCGCAGAGGTTAGCGACTTCGAGCGCGGAAAAGATGCGGATTTTCTTGATGCTCTTTGCCATAGGCCTTCCTGGGTACGATTGGAGTTATTATAGCCATTATATCCATAATGTCAAAGACAAGTTTTCGCGACAAGGCAGTCGCGAAGAGGCTAAGTTTTTAAAATCGCCTCTATTGCTTTTTTACGCGCGAGCCCGTACCGTAACCGCCATGGAATTGACCGAAAGCGCCATCGCCGATCTCAAGGTCGACGAGATAGCCATCATGGACAAGATCGCCTCCGAGCTCGGGATAAAGACGAATCAGGTATCGGCGGTCGTCTCCCTCGTCGGCGAGGGCTGCACGATCCCTTTCATCAGCCGCTACAGAAAGGAGCGCACCGGGAGCCTGGACGAGGTCCAGGTGCGAGACTCCGCCCATAAGTTCGAGTCGGGCAAGGCCCTCGAGGAGCGCCGTCTCGAGGTTATTCGCGGCATATTCGCCTTGGGCAAGCTCGACGAGGCGCTATACGCGAACCTCCGCAAGGCGGCGACGCTCTCGGAGATCGAGGATATCTGGATTCCCTTCAAGAAGAAGAAGAAGACGAGGGGCATGCTGGCCCTCGAGCGGGGACTCGGTCCCTTGGCCGAGATCATGGAAAGCTCCGACGAAGCCGCGGTGGACGAGGCCGCGCCGAGCTTCGTCCGCGAGGCCGATGCCGAGACGCCGGAGCTGGCCGTCCCGACCGCGCGGGACGCGGTGCAGGGGGCGATGGACATACTGGCCGAGCGGCTCTCGCAGGACCCGGATAATCGATCCGCGGTCAAGCGCTTCTACGTCTCAGGCGGCTCGCTCAAGGTCAGGGGCCTGGGCGACGAATCCAAGAAGGCGCAGTCGACCTACCAGATGTATTGGGACTATTCGGAGCCCCTGTCCGCGCTCAAGCCTCATCGCGTCCTCGCCATCAACCGCGGCGAGCGCGAGGGCGAGCTCGAGGCGAGCCTCTCCGTCGACGAGGAGGGCGCCGTCGGCCTGCTCCAGGCGCGGACGAGGACCTTCAACCGCTATCATCGCGAGGCGATAGACGATGGGCTCAGGCGCCTCCTGGGACCGGCGGTCCTGCGGGAAATCCGGACCGAGGCGAGCGAGCGAGCCGACGGGCACGGCATAGAGGTCTTCTCCGAGAACCTGCGCAACCTCCTCATGCAGCCGCCCATAAAGGGCACCCGCGTCCTCGGCATAGACCCGGGCATACGGACCGGCACCAAGTGCGCGGCCCTGGACGAGACGGGGAAGTTCCTCGATTATTTCCTCATCTACCAGGAGCGCGACCCCGAGGCCGCCAAGAAGGCCATCGCCGAGTCGGTGCGCAAGCACGCGCTCCGGCTCATAGCCGTAGGAAACGGCACGGCTAGCCGCGAGACGCAGGAAGTGGTCGCCGCCGCCATCGCCGAGGGAAGCCTCGATTGCGAGTTCACCGTAGTCGACGAGGACGGCGCCTCGGTGTACTCGGCGAGCGACGTCGCCCGAGACGAGTTTCCCGAGCTCGACCTCACGGTCCGCGGGGCGATTTCGATCGGGCGGCGCCTGCAGGACCCCCTCGCCGAGCTCGTCAAGATAGACCCCAAGTCCATCGGCGTCGGGCTGTACCAGCACGACGTAAACCAGAAGCGCCTCTCGGAGACCCTGGACGAGGTAGTGGGCTCGGTGGTCAATCAAGTCGGCGTCAACCTCAACACGGCCAGCGCCTCCCTGCTCAAGTACGTCTCGGGCATCAATTCGGGCACCGCCAAGAAAATCGTGAAGTACCGGGAATCCAACGGGACCATCACCGGCCGCGATCAGCTCATGCGCATTCCGGGGATGGGGGAGAAGACCTTCGAGCAGTGCGCAGGCTTCCTCAAGATACCGGAGAGCGGCAATGTCCTCGACAACAGCTGGGTCCATCCCGAGAACTACAGCCTGGCCCAGGAAATACTCGAGCTGGTGCGGTCGGGCGGCGAGCCGACTTCCGTAGCGCGCTCGGAGCTGAAGTCCAAGTACGGAGCGGGCGACGCCACGCTGAACGACATCATCGCCGAGATCAAGAAACCCAATCGCGACCCCCGCGAAGGCTTCCCCAAGCCCGTATTGCAGAAAGGCGTGATCAGGTTCGAGGACCTCGTCGAAGGCATGGAAGTGACCGGCAAGGTGAAGAACGTCGTCGATTTCGGCGCCTTCGTCGAGATAGGGATCAAGGAAAGCGCCCTTATCCACGTCTCCGAGATGTCCGACCGCTTCGTCAAGGATCCGATGGACGTGCTCAAGGTGGGAGACGTTCGGGAATTCCGCATCATATCGATAGATGCGGCGAGGAAACGCATAGGCCTTTCGCTCAAGAGCGCGCTTAAAAGCGTGCTCAAGAGCGAGCTTAAAAGCGTGCCCACGGGCGCGCCCAAGGAAGGGACGCAGCAGCGGCGCGAGGCCGCGCCGGCCGCGGCAGGGGGAGCCTTACCCGAAAGGGGCAGTAACCGGGCTTCCGGCGCTGCTCCGCGGCGGGTAGTCGCGGCGCGAAAACCTTTCTCCGCGCCCCCCCCGGCGCCTCGGCGCGAGAAGGAAGACGACGGGATGACCTACAATCCTTTCGCCGATTTATTGAAAAATAGAAAGAAATGAGACTTGACAGCCGGGGGAAAATACCGAATAAAAAAACAAATGAAATCGAGAAATAAACATAATGAGGGTTTTCAACGGGGTTTCGGCTTGATAGGGATCATGATCCAAGCCGGCTTGGCGATCACCGACTGCGCGGAGCCCGACGAGCTTTTCCTGAGCCCCGTCTATCTCGCCTTCGCCCTCCTCTTTCTGGCGACAGCCTTTTTCTCTTTCCTCGGCCCGCTCCAGGCCGGGCTATTTTACGGTTTGGCGGCGGTGGAGACCGTCGCCACCCTCAATTGCTTCTACGGACTCGGCTTCGCCGCCGTGGGGGTAATCATCCTCTTCCGCAGAGGCTGGTTTTTCCGCAACGCAATGATCAAGGCGCCCATTCTCGCGGGGATCGGCTTCGCCTTTCTCGTGCTCCCCGTCGCGGCATCCAGGAAGCCTGCCATCGCCCTCGTACCGGCCTTGATCAGCGCCGCGGTCTACTCGATCCTCGTCTATGGCCTGGCCAAAGGACGCTTCCTCTCCGCCCTCGCCCCCAAGAAGCCCGTGCTGAAGCTTTCGCGCTATGGGCTCAACAGGCGCGAGGAGCAGGTCGTCAGGGGCCGAATCCTGGGCAAGACGGTCAAGGAGCTGGCTTCGGAGAACGGGGTGGCCGTATCGACGATACGGAACGCCATCGCCTCGGCCTGCCGCAAGCTCGGCATCGAGGGGAGGGAGGCCCTCGCCGCCATGGGCGAGCGCTTCCGCGTGGAATAAGGCCCGGGGCTTCGCCTTGTTCGATCAGGCCATCCGTGCTATCTTCGTTCAAAATGCAAGCTATGATCCTCGCCGCGGGAATGGGCAAGCGGCTCGGCAAGTACACCGAGGACGGCACCAAGTGCATGGTGCGGGTGAACGGCAAATCCCTGATCGAGCGGGCCCTCGAAGCCCTCATCCGCGTGGGCATCAAGCGCGTGATCCTGGTGGTGGGCTATAGGGCCGAGCGCCTTCGCGCCTTCCTCGAAGGCCGATACCCCCAGATCGACCTCGTATACGTGACCAACGAAATCTACGAGACGACCAACAACATCTACTCGCTCTGGCTCGCGCGGGAGTACCTCGCCGCGGACGACACCCTCCTCCTCGAGAGCGACCTCATCTTCCAGTACCAGATACTCGAGAGGCTGCTCGCGGACGGCGAGCCCAACCTCGCGGTGGTCTCGAAATTCGAGGCCTGGATGGACGGCACGGTCACGATGGTCGACGAGGAGCGCAATATCGTCAGCGTCATCGAAAAGAGGGCCTTTAAATGGAAGCGGGTGGAGCAATACTACAAGACCGTCAACATCTATAAATTCTCCCGCGAATTCTCGACCAGCTACTACCTGCCCTTCCTCGAGGCCTACCTCACCGCCTTCGGGCACAACCGCTATTACGAGCAGGTGCTCAAGGTCCTGGCCCTCCTCGAGGACGTGCGCTTCAAGGCCCTGCCGGTGAGCGGCAAGAGATGGTACGAGATAGACGATCCCAACGACCTCTCCGTGGCCGAGACCATATTCTCGGAGCGCGAGGGCAAGCTCGAGCGGATGCAGTCGCGCTACGGCGGCTACTGGCGATTCCCGGGCCTCCTCGACTACTGCTATCTCGTCAATCCCTATTTCCCCCCCAAGCGCCTGATCAAGGAGATGACGACGAGCTTCCGGGAGCTCCTCACCCAATACCCTTCCGGCGCGGCGATACAGGGAAGCCTCGCGGGCAAGGTCTTCGGCCTCGAGCCCGAGCGCGCGGTCGTGGGCAACGGAGCCGCCGAGCTCATAGACGCGGCGGCGCGGCTCATGGGCGGGACCGTCGCTATGGCGAGCCCGGCCTTCAACGAGTACCCCTCGCGATTCGGGCGCGACCGGGTCCGGGCCTTTCCGACCGCCGACAAGGGCTTCTCGTATCGGCCCGACGAGCTCGAGGGAGCGATGCGCGAGGCCGACATACTCGTCCTGGTCAATCCCGACAACCCGAGCGGCCATTTCCTCGACGAGGCGGCGACCAAGGGCCTCGTCGACAGGCTCCTCGCCGCCGGCAAGCGAGTCGTCGTGGACGAGTCCTTCGCGGATTTCGCCGATCCCGATCGCCGCTTTACCCTCCTGGACGAGGCCTATCTCGCCGCGCGTCCCGCCCTCGCGGTCATAAAGAGCATATCGAAAAGCTATGGAGTGCCCGGGATACGGCTTGGCGTCCTCGCCTCGGGCGATACCGCCCTGGTCGCCGCCGTCAGGCGGCTGCTCCCGGTGTGGAACGTCAACTCCCTGGGCGAGTTCTTCCTGCAGATAGTCGACAAGTACAAATCCGACTATCGCGCGGCCTGCGACGCCCTCGCCGCCGAGCGCAGGCGCTTCGCCGCCGCCCTCGAGGCCTCGGGCCGCTTCGCCGTCTACCCCTCCCAGGCCAACTACCTCCTTTGCCGCCTGACCGACGGGATGGGCTCGCGCGAGCTCGCGACGAAGCTTCTCGAGGAAAAGCGCATTTTCATAAAAGACCTCTCCGGCAAGGAAGGCTTCCCGGCAGGAGGCCAGTTCGTTCGCCTCGCGGTGCGAAGGACCGAAGAGAACGACCGCCTCGTCGAGGCGATAAAGTGAATAGGGCAATGCGCCTAAGGCGGCTTGAATCCGACAGAATAGCGTGCTAATGTTTTGTTCATTAATTGAACGATTTTCGACGGATCATATAACGCCGCCGGAAGAGAGAGCGAGTTTCGGCCGCCTCTCGAAAGGCCGCGCGACATTTCCCTCGCCGTACCGGGGCTTCGAGCCCCGGGCGGCCCCCATTTCCGAAAAACATGCCCGCACGCTCCATACCCGATTTCAACGACAGCGAATTGACGGTCCTCAACGTCATCAGCGAGGCCACGACCGGCGGGTCCCGCCTTACGCAGCGGGAACTCGCCGGCAGGGCGGGCATCTCGCTGGGCATGGCCAATATGCTCCTCAGGCGCCTCGCGGAGCGCGGCTGGGTAAGGCTCACCAGGCTCTCTTCCAAGAGCGTCCGCTACGCCCTGACGCCCTCGGGATTAGGGGAGCTCGCGCGGCGCACGGCCGGCTACTTCAACCGGGCTTCCCGAAGCGCCGAGCTCTACCGCGAACGGCTCGAGACCCTGGCCCTGAGCGTCAAGCGGGGCGGAGCCGGGACGATAGTCCTCTTCGGCTCCAGCGAGGTCGAGTTCCTCCTCGCCTACGTCTGCGAGCGCCACGGCCTTATCTTCGTCAAGAGCGCGGACATCGCGAAGGCCAGGCAATTGGCTCGCCGAAGCGGGGGCATTATCCTCATCGCGGAAAAAGAAGCGATCCCCGGCGACGGAGACTCGATCGCGGCGGAGGGGGGAGCGCCCGAGGAGAGCCTGGCCCTCGTCCTAGCCGGAATCGTCACGGCTGGGCATTCGGGCTAGGCCGATCGGGGAGGCGATACTGTTCATTTCGAGCTTCTTATGATAGCTTATTGACGCTCAATGCTATTCATCAAGCTCGCTCTGCGGAACCTGGAGCGCAATGCCCGCAGGACTCGAACGATCGGTCTCATCATAGCCGGCATTCTCTGCCTCATGACGGTAGGGAACGCCATCCTGGACGGGACCGAAAAAGGCGTCCGGCGGGCCTTCATAGAGAGCTTCACGGGCGATCTGTCCGTCAGTTCCGCTACCGGAGCCGAGTTCAGCCTCTTCGGGGACGACAGTCCCGTCGTGGGCGGCTTCTCGTCGATCCCGACCATGCCCCAGGGGGCTCAGGTCGCCAAGGATCTGGCCGCCCGACCGCAGGTAGCGCATGCGGCGGCCATCGTCTGCGGCCAAGCGGCCCTCGAAGTCGGGTCCTATCGCCAGCCGGTCAATGCCTTCGGCGTGGACGGCCCGGATTATTTCAATGCCTTCGGCGCCCTTTCGATCGCGAAAGGCCTCCCGATAGACGGCCGGAAACCGGGGATCATGATCACGGAAGCCCGCGCGGCGGCGATCGCCCAGGCTACCGGAAAGGCCCCGGAGCTCGGGGACCCGATGCAGCTCACCGAGGTGAGCTCGGAGGGATTCCAGATCCGGCGGGCCCCCCTGGTGGGCATCATCCGCTATAAGGTCGCGAACGAAACCCTCGACTCCCTCGTCCTCGTGGATGCGACGACCCTGCGGTCGCTCCTGGGCATGTCGCTCGGAATCGAGAAGGGGAAGACCCCGGGAGTCGCGGACGCGGCGATAAACGCCTCCTCGCTCGACGAGCTCTTCTCCGACGCCAAGGACCAGGTGGCCAAGCCCCAGGCTGGCATCCAGCTCTCGCAGGTCGAAGGGCAGCTCAAGAAGGAGCTCGCCGCGGACGATCCCCTGCGCATGGAGTCCTCGGCGGTGAATTTCGTCCTCGTCGCGCTTCGCCCCGGAGTCGATCCGCGCGAAACGGCCAAAAGCCTGGAGAAGGAATACGCCGAGGCCGGATCGCGGCTTCGCGTACTCGACTGGCGCCATACGGCGGGCTTTTCCGCCCTTTACGTCTACTGGGTCCGCATCATCTTCAACGTCGGATTCTTCATAGCCCTGTTCGGGGGGATGCTCATCATCATCAACGCCCTGGTTATCTCGGTGATCGAGCGGACCGGCGAGATCGGCACGATGCGCGCGCTGGGCGCCTCCAGGGGCTTCGTTCGCAAGCTCTTCCTTACGGAGACCATGATCCTCATGCTGGCCTACGGCCTCGCCGGCATCGCCATCGGCGGCGCGGCGAGCTACGCCCTCGGGCGCGGCGGCCTTCGGATAAGCAACGACTTCTTGGCGACGCTATTCGGCTCCCACACCCTGGAGCCTGCGTTGACGGCCTGGGGGGCGCTCTACCATATCGCGATCGCGGCCTTTATAGGGGCGGTGGGCTGGATCTACCCGGTGCACCTCGCGCTTCGAATACAGCCCATACGGGCGATCGCGTCGGAGTAGACGGTGGGCGCCATCCTCCGCATCGCGCTTCGCAACCTCGTTCGGCAAAAAGCGCGGTATCGAATCCTGGGCCTGGCCATAGCCTTCGGCTGCGCCGTCATAACGATCGTCTACGGGGCGCTCGGCGGCATGCGGCAAAGCCTCGAGGAAAAGGCCAAGATCTATTACGGCGGGGATTTCTCCATCCTCGGGAACGTGAAGAACAGCGATCTCGAGATAGCCGACCCCCAGGAGGTCATCGACGCGCTCGAGGCCCTTCCGGGCAGGCCCGTGCGGGCCTCGCCGCGCATCGACTACCGCACCAACGTCTTCCTCAGCTTCGGCGGCGATTCCGTCCACCTCCGCATGGTGACGGGCGTGGCCTGGGACAGGGAGGAGAGGAATTTCCGCACCTTCAATTACGTAGCCGGCGGACCCGCGGGGATGAAGGGAAGCAACGGAATCCTCATCTCGGCCCCGGTGGCCAAGATGCTCCGGGCCCGGATAGGCGACGACCTCCTCCTCCTCGTGGACACGACGACGGGCCAGCGCAACAGCGCGAGCCTGACCCTGCGGGGGATCTACAAAGACTCGAGCCTGTTCGGGTACTACACTTCCTACATGGACATCGACTACCTGCGCCAGGCGATCCTCGCCGCGCCCGGGTCGGCCACCTACGTGGGGGGCTATTACCAGAGGAACGAAAAGGCCGCCTTCCCCCTCAAGAGGATACAGGCTACCCTCGAGAGGACCCTGCCGATGTTCCCCCTCTTCGCCGTCAAGACCGAGCTTTACGCGACTCGGGACGCGAGCGACTGGAAGGGGGTCAAGTATTCGCTCATAGGCCTCGATTCCCATATCGCCCAGATAAATCAGGTAGTGGAGGTCATTACCCTCCTCCTATTCGCGCTGGCCTGCCTCCTCATGGGCACAGTGGTCCTGGGCGTCGTGAATACCTATCGAGTCGTGGTGTTCGAGAGGACGAAGGAAATCGGAACCATGAGGGCCATGGGGATGCAAAGGCCGATCGTGGTCCGGCTCTTCCTCCTCGAGGCCGGCATGCTCGCCGTCGTCGCCTCGATCCTGGGCGTCGCGATCGGGATAGGCATCCTCTCGCTGCTGTCGACCATCGACCTTTCCTGGCTGCCGGGCTTCGACGTCTTCCTGTCCAACGGGCGCATCGCCTGGGAGATGGCTCCCGGGGCGATGCTCGCCGTCGCCCTCGTGATGCTCGCCGCCGTGCTGGCGGCCGCCGCCGGCCCATCGGCTCGCGCCTCGTCTATAGAGCCCGTTCAAGCATGCTCAATGGAGTCCTGATGTGAAACGCTTCCTTCTCATGGCCCTCTGCGCCCTCGCGGCCGCCCGTGCCTTCGCCGACCCCGATTACGCCGCGATGCTCCGCAAGGTGGATTCGCTGGTGAGCTTCAAGGATTCGGACTTTTCCGCCGAGTATACGATAGATCAGATAAGCGCGGGAGGGGGAAAGAGCTCGACCCTCGCAGCCATCTTCAGGCGGGACAAGGACCAGAAATTCCTCATCCTCATCCTGTCGCCCGATTCGGATCGCGGCAAGGGCTACCTGAAGATCGACGACAATTTCTGGCTGTACGACCCCATCAGCCGGGCCTTCAGCTTCACGAGCACGAAGGAGCGCTTCCAGAACTCCAACGCGCGCAATTCGGACTTTACCCAATCCTCCTTCGCGAGCGACTACGGCGTCACCGGGACCAGGCGGGAAAAGCTGGGCAAGTTCGATTGCTGGGTGGTCGACCTCAAGGCGCTGAGCGATACGGTGACCTTCGCCATCACCAAGCTATGGATCAGCGACGACAACCTCGTGCGCAAAAAGGAAGATTACAGCCTGTCGGGACAGATACTCAGGACTACCGCCATACCCTCCTATCAGCAGGTGGGCTCGCATTATGTTCCCATCACGATGATCATACTGGACAACCTTCAGGGACGGACGGTCAACGGAAATTTCGTCAACGATCGCACGGTCATCACCATCGCGAAGCCTTCCCTCGAGCGATTGCCGGACGCGCTCTTCTCGAAGGCCTATCTCGAAAAGTTCGCGAGATGAGGCCGGGAGCCTTCCCGGGCGTCCGCCGCGCCGGGCTCCTCGCCGCCGCGCTCGCGCTGGGCATCGGACCGCCCTCGGCCCCCGGCCTCGCGGCGCAGGCCGCCCAAGGAGCCTCGCCTGCGCAAGCGGCGCAATCGGCGCAGGCTAGCCAGCCGGCGCAGGCCGCGCAGAGCGATTCCGGAGGTATCGACGACGTCTTCTCGGGCGGGACGGGAGACACGGTCGCCCCCGCCGGCGCGGCGACATCCGCCAGCTCGGCCCTGGCATCGCTCCAAGCGACCCAACCCCTGACCTTCTCGGGGACCATCTACTGCAATGTCTCCGCGGCGGCCGGCTACTCGTCCCTGCCTTCCTGGTCCGATCCGCTCTTAGGGCTCAGGCCGCTCTACGGAGGGTCGGTCACCAATTATATCTACTTCGATTCGCGGCCCGATCAATACACGCGTTTCCACCTGGCCGTGCAAACCACCTTCCCAGGCTTCGCGCTATCGGTCTACGAGCTTTGGTTCGACTATTCCATAGACGACAGCCTGTTCTTCCGGGGCGGGCAGCAGGTCATCGGCTGGGGGAACGGGCGCATCTTCAGCGTAGGCGACCTGATGGACAACAGCTCGACGGCCCTGTCGCTGAAGACCTATCTACCCTTCGGCGCGAGCGGGCTTACCGTGGTCAGCATGGTGCAGGATCCCAGCTCTACGGCGGGGCTGTCCGAATCTGAGGTGCTAAAGCCCGAGGTCGCGCCGAGACTCGACCTCGTGCTCGGATCCTTCGAGCTGTCGGAGGCCGCGGTCATCCAGTACGACAGCGCTACGCGCCTGGCTTCGATAGTCAAGACCTCTCATTTCGGGGTGGATCTCTACGGCGAGGTCTTCGGGACCTGGCTGCCCGACACGTCTCCCGAGATCTCGACCTTCGAAAGCGCCTTCTGGCAGGCAACGGGCCAGAAATTCTCGTTATACGCCGAGCATTACTATGACGGGTCTTCCGGCTACAACGACGACAACCGGATCGCCCTCCTCGCCTCGCTCAAATTCAATGCCTTGACGCTGGGCGCGCAGTGGAACCACGCCTTCACCGACGGCTCGGGCCAGGTTACGCCTGCCGTCAACATAACGCCCTACGAGCACCTTACCGTATCCTTCGGCTTCCCGATCAGCTACGGAGCCAACGGATCGATCTACGCGGGACAGCCTCCGACGGACTTTAACTCGCCATTCTACAATCCTTTAAACCTTACAAATCCGAACCTGGCCTCGCCCATCACTACCTGGAACAGCCAGCGATATTCGTTCTTCGTCAAAATAGGCCTGACCTTCAACTACTAGCCGAGGGTCGAAGGATGCAGAGCATGCGGCCAAGGCTACGGATCGCCCTTTTCCTCGCCGTACTGAGCGTCGCCGCCGCGGCCGAGGAAGCCGGTCCCTACGTGATCAGGAGCGTCGATTTTCAAAGCCAAGGCAGGACCCGAGACTTCGTCCTCATGGCGATAATAGATCCGTACCGGAAGATGATCGGGTCGAGCTTCCCCGACCGCGCGAGCCTGGACGCCTTCGTCGCGGACAAGGCCAGACTGCTCTCGAGCCAGCGCGTGCTCGCGTCCGCGGCGTCGAGCTACGAACTCGACCCGGCGCCGGGCGGGGGCTTCGACGTGGCGCTCCGCTTCGCGACGGTCGACAGCAATAACGTCATAGCCCTTCCATACCCGAACTACGATTCCAACAACGGCCTCCTCCTGAGCCTGCGCGGAAGGGACTACGATTTCCTGGGCTCGGCCCAGCCCCTGGAGCTCAATCTCAACTTCCAGCAAAGCCCGAGCGGCGTCGATTCCTACGGAGGGCAGCTCGATTTCATCGCTCCGTTCCAGGCCTGGGGCGCCGTCTGGGACTTCGGATTCTCTGAGGCCGGGCAGTTCTGGACCGACGGCGCGGGAACGTCCATCACCTCGGCCTCGATGACGTACAACCTGCCCAGCCTCGGCTTTCCCGCCTCGGTTACCGGGACCCAGGGCTTTTCCTACGACGCGGCCTCGCCGGCCCCGGACGTCGACACCTGGTTCCTGGAGGAATCGGCCTCGGCGACGGCGAAGATCCCGCTGACCGCGAGCCTGGGGAACCGGCTCGGCGTGGAACTGGGTCCCCTGACCTACGACCCGACGCTCGAGCTGGACTATTCCTGGAAGCCCGGCTCCACCCTCCAGTACTACGGCAACGGCACGGCCCCGAGCGCCTTCGACACGACGATCGCCCAGGCTCTGCAGAACAGCCCCGAATACTACGGGCGGGGCGGGCTCCTAAGCGTCGTCTCCAACGAGCTCGCCTTCGGCCGCATCGACTGGGCCGGGAACATGCGGCAGGGCCTCAGCCTCTCCGTCACGAGCCGGGAGGCCTACAACGCCCAGTGGAGCGACCTCATCAGCGACCTCGACCTGGAGGCCGACCTCTTCGCGCAATGGGGCGGGAAAGCGGGCATAGGAGCCCGGCTCCTGGGGATTGCGCGGCTCGGCGGCCATTTCCCGGAAGACGACCTCACCAATCTCGGCCAGTACATGCGGGGGATCCTAGACCCGAGGATGTCGGGCGTGCAGGCCTCGATACTCAACGTCAACCTGCCGATCAAGCTCTTCGATTTCCCCACGCACGACATAATCAAGACCCATATACTCGACTTCGAGCTCCAGGCCCAGCCCTTCGTCGACCTGGGCCTCCTGCGGCCCGACTACTCGTCGGGCCCCTCCGGCGGGTGGCTATGGTCCTCGGGCGGGCTCGAGCTCCTGTTTTTCCCCGTGGGCTTCCGCAGCTTTACGGTCAGGGCGAGCGCGGGCTGGGACCTGAAGAACGTCGCGGCCACGCATTCCCTGACAGCCGAGACGCCCGACGGCTACAAGCCCTACGAAGTTTACCTGGGCCTGACGCTGCTGTTCTGAAGGGCATTCCGGCCGATGCGAGTAAGCTTCATTGCATCCTGCGCGCTCGCGGCCGTTTCCCTGCTCGCCTTCGCGCAGGGCTCGGAGACCTCGGGCTTCTTCGCGAACCGGAGCGCCGAGGAATTGGCCGCCCTGGATCGGGGGGAGGTCGTCTCGGGCAGGCTCTCGGATTGGAAGAGGATGAGCTTGGGAGCGGCGGGCGGGGCGGCCGACGCCGTCCGCTCCCGAATAGCGGCGCTGAAGCCCAACTATGTCGCCGAGTTCCTGGCCGTCGCGCCGGAGACGGGCGCGAGGCTCGAGCGCCTGGCCTCCGCCCTGGGGGACGTCAAGGAATACACGTCGATGGCCTACCACTCCCCCCGCTACGACAAGGACTTTCCCCTCTTCGACAAGATGGAAGTCGAATCCCGACGTCCGGTGCCCGGCGGTGAGCATATCGACGCGAGCGCGCACATGCAGCCCTTCGAGGACTTCGAGGCCGGCTACGAATACGTTCTCGCGGGGGACGAGCTCTCCTTCTCCAGCGGGAACAGGAGCGAGCTGCGGTATGGCGGATTCTCGGCCGTGAAGCCCGGAGACATGGCCTGGTGCATAGTCGCCCGCAGCTCGGGGAGCAGGACCTATTTCTACGGCATCGGCGCGATGCGAGCCTTCGACGCCCTCGGACTTGCCCGCCCCAGGCTCGAGCCCTCCTTCGACGGCCGCGTCGAATCCTTCATGAAATACATGTACGAAAGAATGAAGGGAATCAAATGAAGAAGGCCTTGATCACCGGCGTCACGGGCCAGGACGGCTCCTACCTCGCCGAGCTCCTCCTTGACAAGGGATACGAGGTGCACGGCACCAAGCGCCGCGCCTCGAGCTTCAATACGCAGCGGATAGACCATATCTACCGCGACCGGC
Organism: uncultured Treponemataceae bacterium; assembly: GCA_964396415.1. Taxonomy (GTDB): domain Bacteria; phylum Spirochaetota; class Spirochaetia; order Treponematales; family Rectinemataceae; genus UBA1306. The sequence continues at coordinate 35,753 of CAYNFM010000007.1, forward strand.
ACGAGGCGGGGACCCGCCTGAAGCTCCACTACGGCGACCTGTCCGACAGCTCGAACCTGGTGCGCCTGGTCAAGGAGATCGAGCCGGACGAGATCTACAACCTCGCGGCGCAGAGCCACGTGAAGGTCTCCTTCGAGACGGCGGAGTACACCGCGGACGCCGACGGCCTGGGAACGCTCCGCCTCCTCGAGGCCATAAAGCTCCTCGGGATGGAGAAGAAGACCAGATTCTACCAGGCATCGACGAGCGAGCTCTTCGGGAAGGTCCGCGAGACGCCCCAGAGGGAGACGACGCCCTTCTATCCGCGGAGCCCCTACGCGGCGGCCAAGCTCTACGCCTATTGGATCGTGGTGAACTACCGCGAAGCCTACGGGATATACGCCTGCAACGGGATACTCTTCAACCATGAGTCGCCCAGGCGCGGCGAGACCTTCGTAACGCGCAAGATCACGAGGGCCGCGGCGCGCATCAAGTGCGGGCTGGAGAAGGAGCTCTTCCTCGGTAACCTGGACTCCAAGCGGGACTGGGGCCACGCCGAGGACTACGTCGAGGGGATGTGGCGGATGCTCCAGCAGCAGGGGCCCGACGACTTCGTGCTTGCCACGGGCCGCACCACCACGATCAGGGACTTCGCCGCCATGGCCTTCCGCGAGGCCGGCTACGAGCTGGAATGGACGGGCAAGGGAGTCCGGGAAAAGGGCCTGGACGCGAAGACCGGGAAGGCCCTCGTATCCGTGGACCCGACCTACTTCCGGCCCACGGAAGTGGAGCTCCTCCTGGGGGACGCGTCCAAGGCGAAGGCGAGGCTCGGCTGGTCGCCGAGCCACAGCCTCGAGGATCTCGTGAAAGACATGATGGCGAGCGACCTGGCCGAGGCGGAGCGGGACGCGCATATCCGCGACGGCGGCTATGCGATCCCGAATTCGAGGAAATAAGGGAGTAGGAAGCATGACAAGAGCATATACCGCGGTGATCGAGCTGGAAGACGATATGTACGTGGCTCTTTGCCCTGAGCTGGATATCGCGAGTCAAGGGGCAACCGTGGAGCAGGCCAAAGAAAATCTTACCGAGGCGGTCGAACTCTTTCTCGAAGCCGCCGACGATTCCGAGATTCTGCGGCGTACGCATTCCGATGCATACGTGGCTAGGTTCGAGGTTTCGGTTGGCTAAGCGAAGAACGTTTTCCGGGACGATTACCATACCCGTTCCTGACCACCCCGAATTAAAACCCGGAACCTTGGCTTCCATCATTAGGCAAAGCAATCTCGGCAAGCCAGATTTCCAATAATCTCGTTTGCCACGAGAATCAGCGAATTTGCAATACGTATCCGACCAAGCGGGGTGATAATGAACAAGGCCGACAAGATCTACGTAGCGGGGCACCGGGGGCTGGTAGGCTCGGCGATCATGCGGGGCCTGAAGGCGAAGGGCTACGAGAATATAATAATTCGAAGGCATTCGGATCTGGACTTGACGAGGCAGGTGGAGGTCGAGCGCTTCTTCGAGGCCGAGAGGCCGGACTACGTCTTTCTTTCCGCGGCCAAGGTGGGGGGCATCGGGGCCAATTCGAGCTCCCCGGCGGATTTCATCTATCAGAATCTCGCGATAGCCGTGAATATCATCGAGGCGGCGCGTCGTAGCGGGGTAAAGAAGCTCCTCAACCTCGGCTCGTCCTGCATCTACCCGAAGATGGCGCCGCAGCCCCTGCGCGAAGAGTACCTGCTGTCGGGCCCCCTGGAGCCTACGAACGAGGCCTACGCCCTGGCCAAGATAGCGGCGATCCGGCTGTGCAGGCATTACAACGATCAATACGGAACCAACAATATAAGCGCGATGCCGACCAATATGTACGGCAGAGGGGACAACTACGACGCTGCCGGCTCCCACGTCATGCCCGCCATGATCCGGAAGTTCCATGAGGCCAAGGAGGCCGGAAATGAGGTTACGCTCTGGGGCGACGGGAGCCCCCTGCGCGAATTCCTTTTCGCGGACGATTGCGCGGCGGCTCTCGTCTTCCTCATGGAGAGCAGCGATTACGCCGACATAGGCGAGCTCATCAACGTGGGCACGGGAGAGGAGCTCTCGATCCGGGAGCTCGCCGAGAAGATTGCCGGCGTCGTGGGCTACCGCGGGTCGATAGCATGGGACCAAGGCAGGCCCAATGGCACTCCGCGAAAGCTCTTGGACTCTTCTCGGCTGCGGGCCCTGGGCTGGGCGCCCACGGTAGGCTTGGATGAGGGCATCCGCCTCGCCTATGCGGATTTCCTGGCCGCGCAGCCGAAGGCGGGTTGAGATGGCGGATACCTCTCTTTATAGAAGGATCAGGAGATCGCTGCGTCCCATAAAAGAGGGTATCGTATATTCGTTCCGGACCCTCAGCTTGTATATGCGGCTATTAGAGAAGCGGCTTTTCCCCATAGGCCTCGCAAGCGGCGCCGCAGGGAGGGATTTTTTCATACTATGCGTCGAACGGCCGATATATGCGCCCCTGGTCAGGATGAACGTCAATTCCCTCCATCTCCACAACCCGCGCCACCGAGTAAGCGTATTTTGCGACTCCGTCTGTCATAGGGCCTTGTCCCGGATGCGCTTTTTCTATCCGGGGCAAGTCGTCCTGAATGAATACTTCGCCGAGGCAGGCTCCCGCCCCTGGCAGGAGAAGAAGCTCGACGTATTGAAGGAAGCGGTGAAGGCCGGCGCGGCCCTGGTGGATGCCGATACCATCTGGCACGGGGACCCCGCCTGGGACGAGGGATCGGCCGTCTTCGAGGGAATCCACAAGAGGATAAAGGATAAAAGCAGCGAAAAAGCGCTCGTCGCCGAGGTGCTGAAGCGAAGCGACTGGCTCGAGTTCAATCACTACGTGGTCGGCTTCGTGTACTTGCCGAAGGAAAAAATAACCGAGACCTTCTGGGAATCCCTATTGGAACTGACACGCACGATCGCGAATTGTCCCGAATTGCCGGGCCTTAGCGCGGGGGAAACCCAGTCGGTCAGGCGCACCATGGAAGAACTGGCCTTGAGTCTCCTGGTGCAGGAGCGCCTAAGCGGGAAGAGCATCGCGATAGTGCGGGATCGGCTGCATCCGGGCAATAGTCTGATGCAATCTATGTACTATGGGGTGACTCACGGGATCGATTGAAATTCCACAACAAAAGGGCCGCCTCGGAAAACCTTCCGGGCGGAAAGGATCAAGGGATATTCAATGGCCACGACTAAGAAAGCGGACGAGGACTGGGACCTCGTCATTACGCCGAAGGACAAGTTTCTCTGGATAGACGTAAAAGAGCTCGTCCAATACAGGGATCTCCTCAAGCTTCTCGTTCGGCGAGATTTCGTGTCGGTTTATAAGCAAACCATATTGGGGCCTATCTGGTTCGTATTCCAGCCCCTCATGTCCACGATCATGTACATGTTCGTCTTCGGAAGCATAGCCAAGATGGGGACGGACGGCATACCCCAACCTCTTTTCTATTTCGCGGGGACCATGCTCTGGACCTTCTTTTCGAGTACTCTTATAAAGTGCCAGGAAACCTTCAACGCCAACTCGGGCCTGTACAGCAAGGTTTACTTCCCGCGCTTCACGATGCCTATAGCCTATACGGTCAATAATTTCTTCACCTTTATCATCCAATTCATCTTCATGATTATATTCTACATTTTCTATCTGGCGACGGGGGCCGCGATCAGGCCGACGATCTGGATATTGCTCACACCGGCCCTGATCATACAGGTGGCCCTTCTAGGCATGGGAATCGGGATCCTCATCTCGGCGCTCACCACGAAGTACCGGGACCTCAAGCAACTGGTGACCTTCGCCATCGGGCTGTTCATGTACATAACTCCAGTCATGTATCCACTCTCGCAGATCCCGGCGAAGTGGAAGATCCTCTTCTATATAAACCCGCTGACCCCGGTTTTCGAGATGTTCCGTTTTGCCTTCCTGGGTACTGGTGCCCATAGTATGAAACTATGGGGCCTGAGCATCGTCGTGACCTTCCTGATCTTCTGGCTCGGCGTGGTAATTTTTAACCATAACGAGAGAACTTTTGTTGATGTGATATAAGGGTATAGCGCAAGTATGGATACTGTCGTACGTGTTGAGAACCTCGGTAAAGAATATCGTCTCGGTGTGATCGGGAATGGCAGCCTTTATAAGGATCTTCAAAGCTGGGCCGCCCGCCTCTTCAGGAAAGAAGATCCCTGGACCGAGATAGGCGGGGAATCCAAGGTAGGAAGAAAAGATCGTTTCTGGGCTCTCCGCGACGTTAGCTTCGAGGTGAAGAGGGGCGAGAGGCTCGGCATTGTGGGACGCAACGGAGCAGGCAAGTCGACTCTCCTTAAAGTATTATCACAAATTACGGCGCCGACTACAGGCCGCGTGAAGATCAAGGGGCATATAGCGAGCTTGCTGGAGGTGGGTACGGGTTTCCACCCCGAGCTCACCGGGCGTGAGAATATATACCTGAACGGCGCCATTTTAGGCATGAAGAAAACGGAGATCGACAGGAAGTTTGACGAAATAGTGGCCTTCTCGGAAATCGCGAGCGAGTTCGTAGACACTCCGGTAAAGCGCTATTCCAGCGGGATGTTCGTGCGCTTGGCCTTCGCTGTGGCTGCCCACTTGGATTCGGAGATATTGATAGCGGACGAAGTCCTGGCCGTCGGCGACGCCAGGTTCCAGCAAAAATGCCTCGGCCTTATGAAGGATGTCAGCGAGAACCAGGGAAGAACCGTTCTCTTCGTGTCCCACATGATGTTCGCCCTGAAGCAGCTGTGTACGAAGGGCATACTTCTCGAGCACGGGCTATTGCTGGAAACCGGTCCGATAGAGGCTATAGCCGCGCGGTACGATAAGATGATCGCGGAGCCATGAGGATTAATAAGTTAATGTCGAGATAACACTTTAATGATGTTTTTTCTCGAAACCCAAATTTGACGCGAGGCAAAAATGAAGGCATTAATTACTGGTATCAGCGGCCAAGACGGTTCCTATTTGGCCGAATTCCTCCTGGAAAAGGGCTACGACGTGTACGGGTTGATACGCCGCAAGGCTTCGTTCGACCTTGGAAATGCAAAGCACCTGTCGGGGAAGGTGCATTTCATTTATGGCGACATGATAGATCCCGTTTCCCTCGTCAACGCCATGAAGGTTTCGGACGCCGATGAAATCTATAATCTTGCGGCTCAATCCTATGTAGCTACTAGCTGGGATCAGCCGTCGGCCACGGCGTCGATCGACGCTATCGGCGTACTCAACATGCTGGAGGCGGTCCGCATTATCAAGCCCGACGCCAGATTCTATCAAGCTTCGACAAGCGAGCTTTTCGGCCTAGTGCAAGAGACTCCCCAATCCGAAAAGACTCCATTCTATCCTCGCAGCCCATACGGCGTGGCGAAGCTCTATGGCCATTGGATAACAAAGAATTATCGCGAAAGCTACGATATGTTCGCCTGCTCTGGAATACTCTTCAACCATGAGTCGCCGCGACGAGGCATCGAATTCGTGACCCGAAAGATAACCACCGCGGTAGCGCTGATAAGGAAAGGCGAGCTCAACGCCCTTCATCTCGGGAACCTCGACGCAAAGCGCGATTGGGGTTACGCGGGCGATTACGTGAAAGGCATGTGGCTGATGCTCCAGCAAAACAAGCCGGATGATTTCGTAATAGGCTCCGGGGAAACCCATTCTGTCCGCGAATTCGTAGAATTGGCATTCGGTTTCGCTGGCATCGAGATCGAATGGAAGGGAAGCGGGGCAGACGAGCGCGGTATCGACAGGCATAGCGGGAATAGCGTCGTGGTCGTCGACCGGGCTTTCTTCCGTCCCGCCGAGATAGAGCTTCTCCATAGCGATCCCAAGAGGGCCATCGATACCTTAGGCTGGCATCGAGATATTGACTTCGCGGGGCTGGTAAAGATGATGGCCGAGTCGGACCTGGCCGCGTCCGGTATATGAAGACTCTGGTAATCGGGGCCGGCGGCTTCGTGGGGGGCCACCTGATCAAGGAGCTGGAAGATTCAGGCCATGAAGTCGTCGCTTCGGACGTCGAGGCTGCCTTGCCAATGTTAGCGGCTACCGGCAGAATGGCCTTGGCAATCGATATTCTCGAAATCGTGTCGATCAAGAAGGTCTTTGAGCTCTCGAAGCCGGAATGGGTGATCCTCCTCGCGGCGCAAAGTTCGGTCGGACGTTCCTGGGAGGACCCCTTAAGTACAATTCGCACAAATATCCTCGGGCCGGTCAATATACTGGAGGCGATCCGAGAGTTGGGTATCGGCCCTCGCGTCCTCCTTATAGGCTCATCTGAAGAATACGGGATTGTGGAGGATAATGGAGAACCTCTTGTCGAGAACCGTGCCTTGGCGCCCGCCAATCCTTATGCGGTGACGAAATCCTGCCAGGAAGATTTTGGACGACTATATCACCGTGCGTACTCCCTTGAAATAATCATGACGCGGTCGTTCAACCACATCGGTCCGGGGCAGCGGCTCGGGTTTGTCATCCCCGATTTTTGCTCATCTATCGTGGCTATTGAACGCGGCGAGCATGAGCCGGTCTTGAGAGTCGGCAACCTTGATGCCTTGCGGGATTTCACGGATGTACGGGACGTCGTGCGAGCCTACAGGTTCCTTCTGGAGCGCGGACAGGCCGGAGAGATATATAACGTCGGCACCGGACACGCAGTCAGGATAGCGATGATTCTGGATATCCTGATTCGTCTCGCGCGTGTGCCGCTCCAGGTGGAGGCAGATCCTGCGAGGTACCGGCCCGTCGAGGTACGATCAATAGTGGCCGACGTTGGCAAGATAAAAAAGGAAACCGGTTGGCGGCCCGAGATCACGCTCGAGACGAGCCTAGCAGACTCTCTTGAATCGTGGCGGCGCTAAAGAGATTCCAATTCTGAACGAGCACTTTGAGACAGTTACTTCTTCATTAATTCCTTTGTGTTTAATGCGTTCATATGTAATTATGGATAATGCAAGGTTTTGCCGTAAAAAAGAAATGGGATTTTGGGATTGATTGAAAGTAAACTAATTCGGTCTATAGAAGGTGATTATGATCAGTTATGCCCAGAATTTTGAAGACGTATTGCTTCGACGCGCTTTCAATCAAATTGAGAATGGTTTTTATATCGATGTAGGCGCTAATGATCCAGTTGTTGATTCGGTTACAAAACTATTTTACGATATAGGGTGGCATGGAATAAATATAGAACCAAGCGACGTCTTTTACAATAAACTCGTTGCCGAAAGGCCTAGGGACAAGAATTTGGAGGTCGGGGTCGCGAATAAAAACGGGTACGGTGTATTTTATGACTTCGGGAATGGATTATCTACATTTGATGAAAAAGTACGAATGCGTCACGAAAATACAACTAAATATAAAGCAAAAGAAATATTAGTACCGCTTTTATCGCTAAATTCAATATTAATGTCATGCCAAGAACAGTGCATACATTTTTTAAAAATCGATGTAGAAGGGTATGAGCAATCCGTGCTTGAGAGCTTGGATTTATCGATGTGGCGTCCCTGGATAATAATCGTAGAGTCGACCGAGCCACTAACTAATAATGTTAACGATGTTTTTTGGGAATCTCTAATAATTGACAATTCTTATCGAAAAACCTATTTCGATGGGCTAAATAATTTCTATGTGGCAGAGGAGCATATAGGCCTGTGTGAAGCATTTAGGGTTCCACCGAATGTCTTTGATGGAATGGCATTAAGCGGTAAAGCTTCACATGCATGGACTGTCGTCATCAATGAGGAATGCACAAGCTGGAAGGTAAAATATGAGTCCTGTAATGATCAGTTAGTGGAAAGAACGGGTGAGGTCGCGAAGCTCAACGTAGAGTGCGCTCGCTGGAAGGCAGAATATGAGATCTCCGATGACAAGGTGAAGGAAAGAACGGCTGAGATCGCTAGATCCATTGAAGAATATGCTTGCTTGAAAGCTGTGAATCAGGCCGTCAAAGACGAATTAATGGAAAGAACGGGGGAGGTCGCTAGGTCCGTAGAAGAAAATACTCGTTTGAAAGTAGTGTATCAGATAACCAATGACGATTTAAAGGAAAGAACGGGCGAGGTAGCGAGACTTAATGAAGAATGCGATCGTTGGGAATCGAAATATAAGATTGCCGAAGACCGCTTAAAGGAAAATGGGATAGAGATCTCAAGACTTAATCAGGATAACCAGAACTGGAAGATGGAATATGAAAAGGTGAATCAGCAATTAGCATTAATATATCGCAGTAGATCATGGGCGATGACTGAACCGCTTCGTAAGTTCTCCGCGATGATTCGACGCATAATATGAGCGATGCGGTTTAGTGGAATCGAGAGCGAAATCCTTAATCCGATAATGGAAGCGTTAGCCAAAGAATAAACATGGGAGAGGGTAGAAATGGCCGGAACACAGAATAGCGTGAATGTCGAAAAAATTTTGGCCGAAATCAGAAAAGAAATAGAGAAGGCAGGTTATAATAACGATGTCCCTCACTTTCAGCAAGTTGTAAAAGTATCCGATACCCAAGCTGTCTCGAAGTCGGAAAGGGCGCCTATAAATTTTGCGAGCGAAGTAGATCTATCCAAGGCGAGCGCGCGAGAGGTAGCATATCTAAGAACCCATTCCTATGTTGAGGTGCATCGCCCGATACATAGTCACCGAAAAATTACTGGTAGGATCATTGTGCTCATTAAGAAAATACTGCGTACGATGACCAAATTTTATGTTCAGCCAATCGCCAATGACCAAAACGATTACAATGCTCATGTGGCCATTGCGCTGGAACTAATTTGCGATGAACTGGTAGAAAAGGATCGAGAAATCGAACGCTTGAACAAATTACTTGATTCGTTCAATAATAAATGCTAAATGGTGTTACTCATCGATCGGCGAAAAGGGAAATGAAATGAGAATATCGCAGATATTGGTTACCATTACCAGAGGCGATGCTATCGGAAATAATGCGCTTTTGCTCGACACCGAATTGCGCGCCGGCGGACATAAAACGGCGATATATGCGATAAATATCGGTCAGGGGCTATCTGAATTCGTTCAACCCTTCCAAATGATCCCTGATCAGGAACCGAATGATATTGTACTTTATCACATGTGCGAATGCTCGGAGATTAATGTTGCAATCAGGTCGATGTCTTGCAAAAAAATCGCAATATACCACAATACGACGCCCGCGAGATTTTTCGCTTGGCTGGATCCCTCAGTGGCACACAAGCAGACCGAAAGCCTACGGGCAATACAGTCTCTCCATGATGCCTTCGATCTTTGCATCGCCGATAGTGAGTTCAATAAAACCGACCTGGTCCGGTTAGGGTACGAAGAAAACAAGATTACGGTAATTCCCATTATACTCAGCTATCAGGAATATAAAAAAGAACCTGATGCGCAGACTGTTGCGCGATTTAGCGATGGTTGGACCAATCTCCTGTTCGTAGGGAGAGTCGCACCAAACAAGAAGCATGAAGATATTATCCGGGCCTTCGCATGGTATAAGAAGCACATTAATGGCAAATCCCGCCTCATCCTGATCGGCTCGCCTTTCAGCGACGCGTACATGAGCTACTTGAATCAATACATCGCTACGATCGGCGTGGAGGATGTGCTATTCCCTGGACATATTTCCTTCAAGTCAATTCTGGCATTCTATAGTGTTGCAGACGTCTTTCTATGCATGAGCGAGCATGAGGGTTTTTGCGTACCATTGGTTGAGGCGATGATGTTTGATGTGCCTATCGTCGCGTACGCCAGTACGGCCATCCCCGATATATTGGGGGGGAGTGGTGTGCTTGTGCATGAGAAGGATCCTGTGCTCACAGCCATGATTATCGACCGGCTTGTGACTGACGATGCTTTCAGGAAAAGCGTTGTGGACGGGCAGCGAATACGGTTGATAGATTTTGATTCTCAGAAATTGTTCAGGAACTTAATGGAAATGCTGCGAGAGAAGACTGGAGTAGAAAATTGAAGAAGATTGCTCTTGTAGTCCATCGTTATGGCAAAGAGATCGGGAGCGGAGCCGAATACTTCGCGATGCAGTTGGCGGAGCACTTAAAAAATCGTTATGAATTACATATCCTCACTACCACCTGCCTGGCCTATGAGACTTGGGACAATTATTTCCCGGCGGGAGAGACTGATCTCGATGGGGTCAAAGTCATCCGGTTTGCTACGGAACATGGGCGTATAGCAAAAGAATTTTCGCGCTTGTCGCATACTCAGCACGAGAAGGTTCAAAGTTGCGAGCCTACGTCCGAGATCGATGATAATAAATGGATAGACTTGCAAGGACCATTTTGCCCTGGGCTGGTGGGCTATATCGAGACCAACAGAAGTGTTTACGATGCATTTCTGTTTATAACATATATTTATTACCCCACGGTTCGGGGCATGCCTCTTGTGGCTGGGAAGTCGCTTTTCTTCCCCACCGCGCATGACGAGCCATGGATTAGGCAAACTATCTTTCAAACGATCTTTAGCCTTCCTCGATATTTATGTTTCCTGACGGAAGAAGAGGACTCCTTTGTCCGGGTCACTTTTAATAACGACTATATTCCTGGAGAAGTAATTGGGAGCGGCATTAATTTCATAGGGGAAGACTCGGATCCTGAGAATTTTAGAAAGAAATTTAAAATTCGTGGTAATTATATCGTATATATCGGACGGATCGATGCGGCAAAAAACTGCGATCAAATGATCCATTATTTCTTAGAGTATAAGAAGCACTACCCTTCGGATTTAAAGCTAGTGCTAATCGGCAGTGGTTCCTTGGATGTTCAAAAGCATGACGATATTATACTGACGGGGTTTGTAGCCGAAAAGGACAAGCACAACGGAATCGCCGGAGCCTTGGTCGCCATTTCCCCGTCCAGGGTTGAAAGTCTTTGCATCGCATTGTTAGAGTGTTTCGCAGAGAGGATCCCGGCATTGGTTAACGGCGAGTGCGCAGTTTTACGAGGCCATTGCCTCAAGAGCAATGCCGGGTTGTACTACAATAATCAGCGGGAGTTCGAATATAGTCTTAAATACCTGCTCACCCATGCGGATGAAAGGAAGATCATGGGTGAGGACGCCTTTCGGTATGTCAAGAAAAATTATACATGGGGAAAAGTGGTAGAAAAACTATCATCAGCGATTGAATATGTTACCCAAGCGATTCCCTTGGCGAAACCTGTTGAGAACCTAATTATACAGGGCCCAACTGATAATGCCGCGGTTGATATTGAGAAATTCGCCATTAAACAGAGAGATATCTATACTGATGGCCAGTGTAAAGCAACGGTAATCACGGCAACCGACTACACTGAAATTGAGCCGGCATTTCCTCCGCATAGCGTGACGGTGTTATTTGTCTCTAGTGATTACTTCACAGATTATCTTGGAGTATTGATTCATTCAATTATCATGAACGCAAATCCTAACCGCAGTTATGATCTAGTCATTCTGAAAACGGACATGAGCGTAAAAAATATGAACTTAATTATCGGCTTGGCAAATGGAAAAGCTAATATCGCCATTCGTTTCGTCGATGTGAATAAATTGATTCTGGACCTTGCCTTTAAAGTGACTGGAGATAATTATAATAACTACACTTTCTATCGACTACTTCTCCCGAGTCTTATGCGGCAATATGAGAAGGTTCTCTATTTGGATTCCGACGTACTGGTTAACGCGGATCTTGCTGAATTATTTGACACAGAAATAACCGAATACTGCCTCGCAGCCACTTATGATGTTACGGTAGCGAGTTGGCAGGCCTATGATAACGATATGCGAAGATACTTCACTAAGATCGGGTTAATCGAAAGTGGTAAATATTTTCAAGCTGGCGTAATTTTATTCAATATCGCGAAAATGAACGAGAAATTCGAAAGAAAATTTTTGATTACAAAGGCCTGCGAAGAGCATTATATCTTAAATGACCAGGATTTGTTGAATATTTACTGCAAAGGCCAAATAAAATACGTCGGTCAAGAATGGAATGTTTTCGCTCTCAGGGAAGAAGCGGCTATGGAATGTAATCGTCACTTGCCAGAACCTCTATATAGAGAGATAGTGGTAGCTAGGAAAGAACCCAAAATAATTCATTATACGGAAAAACAGTTCCCCTGCCTCGTACCCAATGCCGATATGGACGATATATACTGGCACTATGCTCACGGAACGCCGTTCTACGAGCGTCTTCTTATTAAGATGCTGACTCAAAACAACCCCAAAAAATAAAGCGCATAAAAAAGATAGGCATAACTATCGTCGGATGGACCGTGCTCATGACTTCTCTTATCGTGGCATATTTCCGGATTAGAAATACATATAACAGGGGTTTTTACGATGAAGACGATAATATTGGCGGGTGGGCACGGTACAAGAATTTCCGAGGAGAGTCATCTTAAGCCGAAGCCGATGATTGAAATCGGTGGGCAACCTATCCTATGGCATATAATGAAGTACTACTCTAAGTATGGATATGACGACTTTATAATATGTGCGGGATACAAACAAGATGTTATAAAAAAATATTTTGCAGATTACTACCTTCATCGGAGCGACGTTACCTTCGATTTTTCTAATGGCGGCAAGATGACAATACATAACAACGTGTCGGAACCATGGAAAGTTACTATTATCGATACGGGCATTGATACCATGACTGGTGGGCGAATCAAGCGAGTGCAATCTTTTATTGGCGATGAGACGTTCATGCTCACCTATGGCGATGGAGTCGCGGATGTGGATATTCACGAGTTGTTGGCTTTCCATCGCCAAAAAAACCGCCTCGCAACTCTTACTGCCATTCAGCCGGGCGGCCGTTTCGGCGCTTTGGAGATTTTCGATAACCGAGTAGAGCGCTTCGCGGAGAAAACGAAGGCCGATGGTGGTTGGATTAACGGCGGATTTATGGTATTGGAACCGGAAGTCTTAAATTATATCGATGGCGACGATACAGTGTTCGAGCGGGAACCGCTTGAAACTCTTTCCCGCGAGGGGCAGCTTGTCGCGTATCTCCATTATGGATTTTGGCAATGCATGGATACACTACGCGATAATCAATATTTAAATAGCTTAATTACCGAGGGGAAAGCACCATGGATAAAATAATAGATCGCGCTTTTTGGAAGGGGAAGCGCGTATTTGTGACGGGCCAAACCGGTTTCAAGGGGAGCTGGATGTGCCATATCCTGAAAGGCTTCGGTGCACAAGTTACTGGGTATGGCCTCTTGCCCACTGATGGAATCAACCTGTTTAATCTCGCATGCGTAAAGGACGGGATGAATAGCGTTTTTGGTGATATACGCGATATAGCCTCCTTGCGTCGCGTATTCGACGCGGCACAGCCAGAAATCGTGATCCATCTTGCCGCCCAGCCTATCGTTAGGGAAAGCTATATTGAGCCGCGGTATACCTATGAGACTAATGTGATGGGAACGGTAAACATCCTGGAGTGCGTTCGCGAAAATAAGTATGTCAAATCGTTCGTTAATGTGACAACGGATAAAGTATATCAAAACAAGGAATGGGTTTGGGGCTATCGGGAAGACGAAGCTTTGGATGGATTTGACCCGTACTCGAATTCGAAAAGCTGTTCTGAGCTAGTAGCGCATTGCTACGCAAGTAGTCTTTTCCCCGACCACGCTGTAGGGATTAGTACTGCGCGTGCTGGGAATGCTATCGGCGGGGGAGACTTCGCAAAGGATCGCATCATCCCGGACTGCGTACGCGCCATGAGGGACCGCAAGATAATCATTGTGAGGAATCCTGCCTCGACCCGCCCATATCAGCATGTTTTGGAGCCTGTGATGGCCTATCTAATGATCGCCGAACGGCAATACGAGGACAGGAGGCTTTCCGGATGGTACAATGTCGGCCCAGATGACTGCGATTGCGTCACTACGGGGCAATTAGTAGAGACATTCTGTGCAAAATGGCGAGGAAACGCGAAATGGGAAACGCGGGAGGCACGAGATTCCCCCCATGAGGCCTACTATCTAAAATTAGACAGCACGAAATTGAAAACCACCTTTGGCTGGTTGCCTCGATGGCATATCGATGAGGCTGTAGATAGAACCGTCTCATGGACTAAGTCGTGGATGGCTGAGGAAAGTGTTTCGGTTTTGATGGACACGCAAATTTCAGATTATTTATTCAGTCCTTAAGACGAAAAGGCCGAGCTTTCCATGAAACGTGTCATCATTATAGGCGCGGATGGATTTATTGGTTCTCACTTGACGAAGGCATTGAGTAGTAAAGGGATCGAAATTTGGGGCATCGTCTTACCGCAAAGCCCCATGATAGATCGAATTTATGGGATTCAGGGCGTGCATATCGTGGAACGCTCTTTGGAATCCCTGGATTCCTCCCTTGTCCCTGATGATGCGGATGCACTTTATCATCTCGCTTGGGAGGGCGTTGCTCCAGAGCGCAGGGACGATTTTGATTTGCAATTCCGCAATCTCAAATACAGTCTGAGCTGCGTCCGGTTTGCGGCGAACAAGAAGGCGAAAAAAATAATCCTCCCGGGCTCTACCGCGGAATACTTGTTTAATGAAAGACCGATTGACGCGTTATCCATACCATCGATAAATACCGCTTACGGTAGCGTAAAAGTCGCGGTTCGCTATTTATGCGCACAATTGGCAAAACAACTGGGGATCGATTTTATTTATGCGGTGATCACCGGTATCTACGCGGCTGATCGGAATGATAGTAATGTCATTTATTACACAATATCCAGCTTGCTGCGAGGCGAGAGGCCATCGTTGACCGGGCTTGAACAAAAATGGGACTATGTTCATATAGACGACGTGATCCGGGCGCTCACTTTAATTGGTGAAAAGGGAAAGGGTGGCAAGCTGTATGCTGTCGGACACGGCGACAATCAACCGCTACGGCGCTATATTGACACTATCAGTAATTTAATCGATCCCTCTCTCCCCTTGGGTATCGGTGATATACCATATCCGAACGGGAGACTTCCCTCGTCTTGCGTTAATTTGACCGAGTTAAAAAAAGATACAGGTTATGTACCGCAAGTATCGTTTGACAAGGGTATCTTAGACGTTATTGAAAAAATGCGTACCGAGAAAACATACATACATGGAAATAGGGAATCGAGATAGATTATAAGTTCCTGGAATGGAAAGAGATCGATTTCTTTGCGAGGCTCCCGAATCTCTACCTGATTGAATATAAAACGTTCACCTGCAAGCGCACTCCCTCGGCAAAATACCTGAAAAGAGAAGGAATCAGTATGAATATAGGAAACATGATGGGAACGGCTATCTCTTTTTTAGCTCCAGTCGTTTTTTTCGGCTTTATCTATTGGTGCTTATTAAAAGCAGAGGGGTTGGAAATCATTAAAGGGCTGAGTAAACGCGAGCTTCTCTTCTCTGAGCTGATTCTGGCGCTTAGCTGCCTTTTTATTAATTTCACAATCAGGAAAAATCAGTTCATCTATTTTTGGGATTACAGCCGTGAATGGAATTCCGCTATACAAGTATCTAAAGGGCTTCTATCAGCGCCGCTGAATACGCTGAAGGACGTATACTACACCATCAATCATTCTGATTATAACCATTTTATGCCCATGTTGCTGGCCTTGCCAATGCGCATTTTCGGCATGTCCTTTACCAGCTATATTACGATGACGCAAGTCTTTTATATGTGTCCCGCAGTGATAATGATCGCGTTGTGCATGGCGAGGCTACTTAAATATGTCGGCTATCCGGCGCCGCGCTTCCCCTGGTTGCTGCTCTTTGCTTCTGGTACCCCGATTTTATATTATGTATTATTGGATGGATTTATGGATCCGCCCATTTTAATGCTGATCAGCGCCGTTTTGCTTTTGTCGTTCGATTTCGAGTATAAAAAAGTCGATATATCGCGTAGCATCTTAATCGCGGTCGCACTTTTAGTGCTTGTTCTCTTTCGTCGCCATTTTGCCTATTGGGTAGTCGGTTTCATTTGCTCGCAGACTGTCGTCGTCCTGTTCCAAATAGCAGTTGGAAGGGAACATCGAGCGGAGACGATAAAGGGCTTTATCCTGAACATGCTTATCATCGGGGGGAGCTGCGCGATTATCCTGGGGATATTTTTCAGGGAGTTTTTAAAACGGTCGCTGTTCAATAATTTCTCGGAGGCATATGCGGGGTACAATGTTCCTTGGGCCGAGAAATTCAGCCGTTTGATGGATATTTATGGCGGTATTTTCCTAACGCTAGCACTGGTGGTTCCTCCAATATTGATGTTTTTCCGGCACAGGACCAGGCCTTATGTCTGCGCCTTCCTAACCAATATAGCGGTTGCATCCTTCATGATCTGGAACGTCCTCCAGATGAACTACCACCATAACTACCTTATTGTGATCCAACTACTCCTTCTGTCAACGCTTGGGGTGGCGGGGATAAATAGCTTCGTGCAAAGTAAAAAAGGCCGAGTCGCGGTTGGTCTGGTGATAGCATTGGTCTGCGGCGTTAATTTTATGGGCTTCTTTGTTCCGAAAGCCGGGGAGATATCGATTGCGCCGCTTTTCGCCCGAACGCGCTATCACCCAAAGTATCGCGAGGATATCCCTGCCATCCTACATATGGTGGATGACTTAAATGAGATGAGTGGTGGCGGGAATAATATCTATGTGCTGGCTAGTTCCGCCACCATGAACTCGAACATCCTTGCGCTCGCGCATCTCCCTGAAACCACCTCAGCCATGCCCCAGCTTTACGCGACCCATGATGTTGACCTACGAGACGGATTCCCGCAAGATTTCCTGCGCGCCGATATATTGGTGGTCTGCGATCCCATCCAGCTCCATTTGGCCACAGGGACACAGGAGGTGGTACGCTATCTGGCCGAGCAAATTTTGAACAATCGAAGCTACCTCGGTTCCCACTATGTATTGGCTCGGGAGTATATGCTTCAAAACGACGTGACGGCTAAGGTATATCGCAGGACCAGCGATTTGACGAGCAGGGATTATCTGACGCTTCGCTCGCATTTTGATAATCTATACCCCAAATACCCCAAGTTGTTCAGGGATGTCATCGTTTATGAGAAGGCATTTTTCCCCGAGAAGACCGGAAATAGCCTGACCATAAAACCGACGGACGGGCTGCTCGACAGCCAATTCTCAGTTACTCCGGAGTCATGGCGCTCGACCGGTAAAGGCTTCCTTGTGTATGGGCCCTATAAATTGATCAGAGCAGGCAAATATAAAATAACTTTTCGGTATGCCTACTCGGGCGATTTGCCGGTGGGATCGAGGCTGGGATACGTGGATGCATGCCTGAATGGGACTGCGACCCTGAATAAAACGAGCTTCACGGCAGGCGCAAATACCGTCATTTTTACCTGCGATCTAGCTAATGCATGCCCGCTTACGGAATTCAGGATGTACGCTAATGTTCCGGGCGTGGCATTTACGAGTATGACTGTCGCCAATGCGACGCCGTAGCGCTTCGAGCCTGGACCTGGACATAATAAGGGATTGTCATGCAAACGTATGACAGAGTTATTTTGGGCGCCGGGATTTACGGTCTATATGCCGCGGGTCGGTCTGCGGAGAAAGGTCTCAAGACCCTGGTCCTCGATATGGAGAAGAGACCGTTCCGGCGAGGTTCTTACATTAATCAGGCACGGCTGCATAACGGTTATCACTATCCACGTTCTTATGCCACGGCATCGAAATCCGCGCATTACTTTGAACGATTCATGAGAGATTATGGCGATTGCGTCTACACCGATTTCGATAAAATTTACGCCGTGGCAAAAGAATATTCCTGGACCAATGGCGCGCAATTCTATAAGTTTTGCAAAAACCTTGACCTTCGCTGTGAACGAATCGGGAAAGAGCGTTATTTTAATCCGCAAACAGTGGAGGATGCATTTCTGACGAAGGAATATACATTTGACGCGGACCTATTGCGGGACAAGCTCGAGGCGAACGCGCTACGGTATGGCTGCGAATTCGCGATGGGGGAAAGGATCAAGGCTATCGGAAAAAAAGGCAGTACGTTTCAAATAGACTTGGTAAACGAGCAGCGGTTTGCCTCATCGTATGTGCTCAACTCAACCTACGCCGGAACTAATCAGATCCATAGGATGCTAGGGTACGAATTGTTGCCCCTTAAATACGAATTGTGCGAAGTCGCCTTGTGCGAGGTCTCGGACAATATCAAGAAAGTCGGCTTGACCGTGATGGACGGTCCATTTTTTTCCGTCATGCCCTTCGGGAGGAGTGGTCACCATTCCATCACTACCGTATCCCGAACGCCACATCTAACGTGCTATGATCCGTTACCGACTTTCGAATGTCAGCGAAGAGAGCCTGCTTGCACTCCGGATTGCTGCATTAATTGCAATCCTTGCGCTCAGCACCCGATAACGGCTTTCGAGGAAATGGCGCAGACAGCGCGAAAATACCTACGATCCGATATCGAAATCAATTACATCAAATCTTTATTCACCATCAAACCAATATTGAAGGCGTCGGAAATCGATGATAGCCGTCCGACGCTGATCAGGCAATACAGCGAGACCCCTGATTTTTACACAGTATTTTCGGGTAAAATTAATACTATGTATGATCTGGATAGCATTTTGTAAGGGGGGTATCATCGATGCAAATACAAAAAGAAGAGAAATTCATTTCAATAGTGCTCATCGCGCCAAAGTCCAGTGAGCTATTGGTACAAAGGCTAGGGCAGATCGGCGCCATAATGGATGAGCGCTTTAGGAATTACGAACTTGTCGTGGTGGACAATATGCTCTCTGCGAATGTGTCCGAAGCGATTAAAAAATACGGGGGAAAGGTAGTATTGGTAGAATTGGCCCGGCGGCACGACGGACAGAGCGCGCTGGCTGCCGGTATCGATATCTCCATCGGAGATTATATCTTTGAGATGGAGGATATCAGCGTCGCGCTGGACTACCACATCCTTCTTGATATGTATGATGCGAGCCAGAACGGCAACGACTTCGTTTTTTTTACTCCGCGTAATACCAGAATTAGTTCCAGGGGTTTTTATAAAATTCTTAATTGGTATTATCGTTCGATCATTCCTTCCGATATTCCTTCTTCCATTGTTACATTGTCTTCACGGAGAGGGCAAAATAAAACGGCCGCAACCGGCATACGAATCGTCAATCACAGCGTTTCCTATGCACTGACTGGTCTACGCTGTTCCAGTCTCGATAGCCCCGTGCGCTACGCTAACCGCCGCGGTTTTATGGAGAACATCGGGTTGATGTTGGATACATTTATATATTATACTGATCTGATCACCAAACTTGCCACGGTGATTTCCGGCGGATGCTTCGTTTGCGCGTTAACAGCTATTGTATACAGCATTGTCGCCCATTTCGTCTCTGCCCCTGCCTCCGGTTGGTCTTCGTTGGTTATTTTGGGTAGTTTGGCGTTCTCCGCTATTTTCCTATTATTGGCGATAGTTTGCAAATATCTGGGTCATATCCTTAGCAATACGACTCAGACAAAGAGTTACGTGTTTCGTAACATCAATAAGTAAAGGGATTAGGTCAGCATGGGAAAGCGATTGATATCAGTTGTAGCTCCGATGTTCAACGAAGAAGACTCTATCCTCGAGTATTGCAGAGTGACGCTGAATGCTCTGAAGACTCTATCTGATCGATACGACGGCGAGCTTATTCTGGTTAATGACGGCTCGCGCGATGGGACCTTGGAACTGATGCGACAGGTACGGCAAGCCGACCAAGATTCGATTACGATCGTTAATCTATCCAGGAATTTCGGACTGGAAGGCGCCGTTAGCGCAGGCCTGCACAAGGCTGCGGGCGATGCGATAATAGTGATGGACGCGGATCTGCAGGATCCTCCCGCATTGATCTCCGTATTGGTGCAAAAATGGGAGGAAGGCGCCGATGTCGTGTCAGCTTGCAGAGTAAGGCGCGCGTCGGACGATTGGTTCAAGCGCGCTTCGGCCAACTTGTTCTATGGGTTAATGGATGCTCTGGCCGGGAAAATCACTATTGAACGGAAAGCGGCAAACTACCGTTTACTTTCCCGCCGTGCCCTCGATCAGATTCTGTCCCTGCCAGAAGTAAACGGCGTCTTCCGCGTCGAAGTCCCATTCATCGGCATGAGAAGGGAAACGGTGGAATACGAGAGAGATAAACGTGCGGCAGGTAAAACAAAATACAATCTGAAATCCATGGTTCCATATGCGCTTGACAGCCTGACCGGTTTATCCGTAGTTCCGCTTCACAAACTGATCTACACCTTGCCGCTTGGGGCTCTCTTCATTCTCGGATCGATCGGGGGCTTGATTTTTTCCAATGGATCATTGCGTGTCGGCTTTATGATCTGCGTTATGCTCTCTATTCTTTTTGAGATACTTTTTGTCTCAGTAGTGCTTGTTGCGGAATATGTAGCACAGATCATGACGGAGGTCAAAGGTCGCCCGACCTTTATCATATATGAATACATGCCCTGTAATAACGCCAAACGGTGAATGACCAATGAGATATGTTCGAGCGGGGACTGCTGGACTAAAGCTTACCGAAGTCTCTTTCGGAAGCGCGCTGACAATCGGAACGGAAAACCGAAACCCCGACTATGCGCAGCAACTGGTGGACAAGGCATGGGAGTTTGGTATTCGTTCCTTTGATGTCTCCAACAACTATGGCTATGGGGAAGCTGAACGGCTGACCTCAGCAGCCTTGAAAAAATACCCTCGCGAGGAATATGTCATTTCCACTAAAGGATCATGGCCCATCGGCGATACTCCCTATCATCGCGGTCTATCACGCAAACACATCCTATGGGCATTTGAGACCTCCATGGAACGCATGGATCTGGACTACGTAGACCTGTACTACGCCCACCGGTACGATCCTGATACTGCCATGGAGGAAATTGTTCGCACTTTTAACTGGCTGATTCAGCAGGGACGAGTAAGGTATTGGGCAACTTCAGAATGGCCGGTATCGGCTCTGGAGGAATGCCATGCCGTTTGCGACCGGCTTGGACTGGAAAAACCGATTTTGGAACAATTCCTTTACTCCTTCGCTATTCAAAAGGCGCGTACAAACGGCGTCATGGACTTTTGCGAGGCTAAAGGAGTCGGTATGATGGCATTTTCCCCGCTTTGTCAGGGTTTGCTCACCGGGAAATACCGTTCCGGAGTCCCTGCGCAATCACGGATAAGCAAAAGTGCGGCTCTCCAGTATGATAAGACGGCTAACTTCTATGAGCAGAATAAGGAACGTATTGATCGCTTCGTGGCTCTCTGCGATGAACGTGGATATCTAGGCAGTCAAGTGGCGCTGCAATGGTGCCTGAAGAACAACGTGCTGCCAGTGGTCGGCGCCAGCCGACCGGAACAGCTTGATGAAACCTTGCAAGGATTGACGCTTGAGCCGCCGGAGGATTTTTGGGATGAGCTACGACGAATACGATGACCGAGGTTCACATGAAGCTATCAATTTCTAATATTGCTTGGGAACGTCCCCGCGATGAAGACATGTATGCCAAGCTGAGAGCGCTTGGCTATGCGGGGGTGGAAATCGCGCCTACTCGCTTGTTCGAGCAGCCTGTCTATGATCGATTGAAAGATGCGGCCCTTTTTAAGGACCACTTGTTTGCTCAATATGGATTGGTGATTTCCTCTATCCAGTCGATCTGGTACGGAAG
Organism: uncultured Treponemataceae bacterium; assembly: GCA_964396415.1. Lineage (GTDB taxonomy): Bacteria > Spirochaetota > Spirochaetia > Treponematales > Rectinemataceae > UBA1306. The sequence continues at coordinate 57,436 of CAYNFM010000007.1, forward strand.
GACGGAGAATTTCTTTGCCGATGAATCGCAGCGCTTAACCCTTCTGAATTATACCAAGGAGGCCATTGCCTTTGCCGAGGCCTGTGGTTGCGGCAACCTGGTGTTTGGGTGTCCGAAGAATCGCTTGTTGACGCCCGACGCTTCTCCGGAAACCGCCATCCCTTTTTTTCGCGCATTGGGCGATTATGCCGCTATCCACCATACCGTGGTCTCCATCGAGGCCAATCCCACCATCTACGGAACGAATTATATCAATCGTACCGAGGAGTCCTTTGCGTTGGCCGAAAGGGTGAATAGCGCCGGATTCAAGGTCAATCTAGATGTCGGGACGATCGTCCAAAATGATGAGGATGTGATGCAGCTCCGCGGACGGACAGGCAGCGTTAATCACATTCATATCAGCGAACCAAATTTGGAACGTATTCGTAAACGTGCGCTTCATCGAGCACTGGCCAAGATATTACGGGATGAGGATTACAAAGGTTTTATTTCTGTAGAGATGAAAATGCAGGGAGATATTGCCGAATTGGTCGAGGTATTGACCTATGTTGGCGAGGTTTTTGCTTGATTTGCGGAGAGAGAGATAAGGGCCAGAGATATGCAATACTTCCTTAAAAAGAACTGGAGGGGCGTATTATTGATGACACTTTCTGCATTCTGCCTTTGCATTGGTCAATTACTTTGGAAACGAATCGCAGCCTACGGATTGGTAATGCTTTTCTTGGGATTTTTTATTTATTCAATCGGCGCGCTCGTAATGCTGATAGCGTATCGTTTCGGTGATTTATCGGTGCTCCAACCGATGAATAGTCTTTGCTATGTCTTTATGCTTATTTTTGCGTCTGTGCTTCTCCACGAGAGTATTACGCTCTTGAAAGTTGCAGGGGTTGTGGTAATAATGATCGGCGTCGTGTTGATCGCGGGAAGCGATATGGCATGAATTATCTCCTCGTCCTTGTGATGACGATGTTAGCCTCGGTAGCAAGCTATTATTTGAAAAGAGCATCGGCGGGCTCACTTATTAACGTGTTCCGTAATAGATATTTCTATTATGGTGGCGCGCTATATGTGGCGTCGGCGTTGGTTAATGTTTTGCTGTTACAGGTGATGCCTTACTCCGTCGTGGTTCCCCTTGGCGCGTTGACTTATATTTGGACCATGCTGCTGTCCGCGAGGCTGTTGAAAGAAAAAATCAGCATGCGTAAGATAGCTGGCATCCTTACAGTGATCGTCGGGATATTTTTGGTGGCATTGTAAATGATTTTGGAGTTTATATAATTATTAATTCGCTGATTTCCAGCAGAATTGTAGCTAGGCTACTAGTAGCTTCATATTCAAGTATTAATTATGTATTCGCCCATTGGAAAAATAGCTGTAATTATGGCCATGAAATACATGTCACGCCTTGACTCATTTCTTTTCAAAATAATGAAATACGTATTCATAGCCACAGTTTTTCGGGGAATCAGGATGCTGACGATTTCATCTTCGATAAAAAGGTGAAGGAGCTTGTAAAATACTCCCAAGCCGATTGACTTTGCGCATAGATGAAAGAGTCTCTTCTTAATTATATTATTTTGTTAATCTGGCAATAGTCGAAATTGCCATTTTCCTTCTTAAGGTCCCTATAGGGAAAATTCTAGTGCAATACGTAGCCAATGTCTGTATTGCCCTCCATCGCAAAGAGGACCTAATATCACTCAATTCTTTGGCCATTGAGGTTAGGGCCGACTTGGAAGCCTTCAACTCTTCCGACCGAGCGTTGAGCAGCTTCTTCGTGGTTTCCAACTCTTCCGAGCGAGCGCTGAGCTCCTTCTTCGTGGTCTCCAACTCATCCGACCGGGCGCCGAGCTCCTTCTTCGTGGTCT